>NZ_SDIK01000037.1 GCF_008016795.1 Prevotella brunnea | reverse complement strand
GCTGACGAACAACTCTCGTTCATGATACATCAGGGAGTTCATGATTAATGACTGAAGGGTAACAAAACCCTCGCTGCTGCTTGTGTAATTCGAAATAATTTCCGAAATTTGCGAATGTGTAAGTTTCATTTTTTCCTTTTTTATAGTTTTCAAATACAAAGATAAGAAAAAAGGAGCTTACACACTTTTATAGGACAGTACCGAGCAAAAGCTAAGCTTTGGACAAATGAATGAAGAAAATTTAGGACATTACTGCCACAAAGGAACAAAAAAACAACTGAGATTGCCGGTTTTTCAGAAGCCCTTTATCCTGAGATTGCGTACTTGTGGGTGAGGAAAAATTCTGTTTTCAGAGAGCTTCCACTGTAATGCTTCGTAGTTATAAAAACGGAATAAAATAGTTTCTAATGACCGCTTTGGTTACAAACGAGCGAATTGTAAATATTCATTATTACTTCTTTTCCTTGTCTCTTTTTAAAAGCTGTAGAGAAACCCTAACGATGCAAATTCTTTCAATTGCCAATAGCCGTGCTTCTCATCGCGGACGACACCATCATCAAATCTTGGATAGATGAAGATTTGAGCACTAATATACTTATTAAACTTGAACGTAAACGTATTCTCCCACTCCAACTCAGAACGTTCATAGCTGGTATAGCCGTATAATCGGGTCTTCCAACTCAACATTTCCATCAACTGCCAGCGCAAATCTAACGTAAATTCCGATCCAAAATCATGCTTTATATGCCTACCTTCTTCAAGTCCCAATCGCATTGCCAATCGTTTTAGGCGGGTATATTTCATGTTGTAGGCTATCGGGGCAAGATGGATGTTCCCCTTTAGTTTATGTTTCAACCAATCCACACTATAATCCATACCTAAGGACAAGTTAAGATTGAAAGGAGCAAGGAAATCAGCATAAAGAGAGGGGTCGTTAGAACGATAGGAATGGGTGAACTGTGAATAGGCTATCAGTTGAGTGGCATAATACCACCGCTTATTGGCTTGTACGCCAAATTTGGATGTTACTCGGAACAAGTCCTCTGTCGTTTTGAAATTATGCAGAGAATCGGATTTACTACTTTGCAATCCGAACTTCAATTCCAAGCGATTATCCCATTTTATCTTTTGTTTGTTGTTGAAATTTGCTTCCATCAATACAGAAGTCAACGCGGAATAATTACTTTCTCCACCTTGATACCAATTACCGGAAATGTAATTCTGCAAAATCTGCAAAGAGTAATCTCCCTTGTAAGTCCAAAAGTTGGGCTTCAATACCATAACCTTTACGGGCGCAGAGGTAGCTTCGACTGGTAACGGTGCTTCCTTTTCTACAATCTCCACATCGTGTCGGATGGGCTTTTCAACATCTACCAAGGTGGCACGCTGGTTATGCAACTCACGATCAGTGGTACGTACCAAAAAGGGAGATTTCATATAAATCTCCAATAAATACTTGTCGCTTTCCGGTTCGGAATTTGGATAGAGAGAAAATAAATTATCAATCACCTCTCTATAATAAGTGGTGGGTAAAAATATTCTCGCCTGCTCCGTTGCACTCATTTTATATTCCTCAGATATGGAAGCAGATGATTCGAACAACTTCTGTCTCAGTATGAGAAGAGAATCCGTATAGGCTGCCAGCATAGAGGTATCTTTCTTTACCAAGTTCTCATGAACAGAAAAGCCTGTCATTTGCGCATGGGAATTTATAGTGAGATAAGTAAGTAGAAATATCAAAAAGAATTTACGCATCATGCAACCTGAATTATTTTGCGTACAAACTTACACAAAAAAAGTCATAAACAGATGATTGTCGTCATAAAATATGTTTTCATCACAAAAACAAGGCAATCGTAATGCACCCATGAGGACAAACAGGTTAGGCTTTTAGGAGAAACCGGAGTGGTTGCCATATTTTAATACTTTTAGATAGAAAAAACAGGCTATCATAGGTACTTATTCATAGTTTTTTACTAACTTTGCAAACTATTAAGGTGTAAAAAACAACCCAGTACAAATTAAAATATATTTATAATCGTGGCTGAAACAAAATATATCTTCGTTACCGGTGGTGTGGTATCTTCTCTCGGTAAAGGTATCATCTCATCTTCAATAGGAAAACTTCTTCAAGCAAGAGGTTATAATATCACTATCCAAAAGTTTGACCCATATATCAATATCGACCCGGGGACATTAAATCCCTACGAGCATGGTGAATGTTATGTAACCGCAGATGGCATGGAAACCGACCTTGATCTCGGACACTACGAAAGATTTACAGGCATACAAACCACGAAATCGAACTCCATGACTACAGGTCGCATCTACAAAAGCGTTATTGACAAAGAGCGTCGCGGAGACTATTTGGGTAAAACCATTCAAGTGGTACCCCATATCACGGATGAAATAAAAAGGAATATTAAGCTGTTAGGGAAGAAATACCATTACGATTTTGTCATTACTGAAATCGGAGGAACCATCGGCGATATAGAGTCGGCTCCATTCCTCGAGGCCATCCGCCAACTGAAATGGGAATTGGGGAAAAATGCTATCAATATTCACCTTACATATATCCCCTATTTACAGGCTGCCGGAGAACTGAAAACAAAACCAACTCAGCACAGTGTAAAGGAACTGCAAAGTGTGGGCATTCAACCGGACATATTGGTTCTCAGAACTGACAAGCACTTGGATATTGACATCCGCAAGAAAGTAGCGGCATTTTGTAACGTTGATTTAGACAGTGTCGTGCAGAGCGAAAACCTGCCAAGTATCTATGAAGTACCCGTAAATATGCAAAATCAAGGGCTCGACGCTGCCATACTTCGCAAATGTGGCGAGGAAGTAAAACCGGCTCCGGAGTTAGGACCATGGAAATCGTTCCTTGAACGCCAACGTAAAGCAACAGAAAAAGTAACCATAGGCTTGGTTGGAAAATACGATTTGCAGGATGCGTACAAGAGCATTCGGGAAAGTCTGCTTCAGGCAGGAGTGTATAATGACCACAAGACCGTTATCAAATTTGTCAATTCGGAAAATCTCACAGAGAAGAATGTAGCCGAACAGCTTAAAGGACTTGACGGTGTGGTGATATGTCCGGGATTTGGACAGAGAGGAATAGAAGGCAAGGTGATTGCCGCTCATTATACGAGAACCAACGACATTCCTACTTTCGGTATTTGTTTGGGAATGCAGATGATGGTAATAGAATTTGCTCGCAACGTTTTGGGATATAAGAATGCCAATTCACGTGAAATGGATGAGAAGACCCAATACAACGTAATTGACATCATGGAGGAACAAAAAAACATCACCAACATGGGGGGGACCATGCGCTTGGGAGCATACGAGTGCGCCTTGAAACAAAATTCAAAAACACTCAACATCTATAAACAAGAGTTCATACAAGAACGACACAGACACAGATACGAATTCAACAACGAATACGAAAAGGAATACGAAAAGAACGGTATGATGTGCGTGGGAAGAAACCCGGAATGCGAACTAATCGAAATCGTTGAAATACCATCACTGAAATGGTACATTGGAACACAATTCCACCCGGAATATCAATCAACCGTATTAAAGCCACATCCGCTTTTCCTCAATTTCATTAAGACAGCAATAGAAAACAAGAAAAACAATGGATAAAAACACTATCATTGGGTTTGTACTGATAGCTTTAGTACTTTTTGGCTTCGCATGGTGGCAGCAACCCTCTACCGAAGAACTCGAACAACAACGAATTGAACTGAAAAAGGACTCTATCGCAAACGCGAAAAAAGCACAGAAAGCCAAGAAACTCGCAACACAAAAAGCAAACAAGCAAGTAGAAACAGCTGAAGACTCCACAGGCTTGTTTCATACTGCCTTAAAAGGGTTAGCTCAAGAAATTACCTTGAGAAATAATAAGGTAGAACTGACATTCAACACTAAAGGGGGTATCGTAAAGAAAGCCGTAATAAAGAATTATGTCGGGCATAATCTGTCGGTTAAAGACGGTTCGAAAGACGTCAATGACGTTACTCTATTTAGTGGAGATGACCAAAACCTGAACTTCATGTTGCCTACAAAAGAAGACAACATAGAGACACAAAATTTATATTTTCTCCCCTCTAACGTCTCTGATTCCACACTTACACTGACCGCTGCCGATGGAAAAGGAAAAACGATTACGCTCAATTATAAACTTGAAAAGGATTACTTACTGAAACTTGATGTCCGAACTTCGGGAATGGCAGGTCTGTTCAAGCCAGGTGAAAATCAACTTCTCGTTGAATGGAACGACAAATGTAGGCAGCAGGAACGCGGATTTACATTTGAAAATCGCTATGCCACACTGACTTACAAGAAGAAAGAAGGAAGCACCGACTACTTGAGCGAAACTGCAGAGAAAGAAGAAACAGCAGAAGAAGCGCTCGACTGGGTGGCTTTCAAAAATCAATTCTTCTCAGCGGTAATCATGTCAAAGGATGGGTTTGCAAAAGGTGCAAAACTGAAGAGCATCCCTCAAGAAAAAGGTTCGCAATATTTAAAACAATATCATGCGAATATGGCTACCGCCTTTGATCCTACAGGGAATAAAACATCAGAGTTCAAACTTTATTTCGGTCCAAATGATTTCCGTTTGTTAAATAACATCGGCACAGAAAGAACCTTTGGGAAAGATATGGATATGCAACGTCTTGTATATCTTGGCTGGCCATTGTTCCGAATTATCAACCGATGGTTCACCATTTATGTATTCGATTGGCTAAGCAAAGTATTCCCAATGGGAATCGTCCTCATCCTGATAACTTTACTATTGAAAGTTATTACCTACCCAATGGTGAAAAAGAGCTACATGAGTTCGGCAAAAATGCGCGTGCTCAAGCCGAAACTCGATGAAGCAACAAAACAATACAACAAGCCTGAAGATCAAATGCAAAAGCAACAGGCGATGATGCAAATGTATTCGGAATACGGAGTCAGTCCACTATCGGGCTGCTTGCCCATGTTAATCCAAATGCCTATCTGGATTGCTATGTTCAACTTCGTACCAAACGCCATTGAACTTCGTGGCGAAAGTTTCTTGTGGATGAACGACTTAAGTACATACGACCCCATCATCAGTTGGAAGCATAATGTATGGATGATAGGCGACCATATATCACTGACGTGTATCCTATTCTGTTCGGCAAACATCCTGTATTCATGGTTCACGATGCAACAGCAAAAAGACCAAATGGTAGGACAACAAGCTGACCAAATGAAGGTAATGCAATGGATGATGTATCTCATGCCTCTCTTCTTCTTCTTCATGTTCAATGATTACTCTTCGGGGCTGAATTTCTATTACTTCGTTTCCTTATTTTTCTCTGCCGCAATCATGTGGACGTTGAGAAGAACAACAGACGACGAGAAGCTTTTGCAACTCTTGGAAGCTCGCAGGAAAGAAAACAAGAAGAATCCGAAGAAACAAAGTGGACTTGCCGCACGTATGCAGGCTTTGCAGGAAATGCAAAAGAAGCAACAGGAAGAGTTGAAAAGAAAACAAAACGAACTAAACCGAAAAAAAAGATAATAACTATGAACAAAAGCATTTCAATTGCAATCGCGGCAACATTACTTATGAACAGCGGAATTGCAAATGCCCAAGAAGTGAACATTGGGAAAAACAACATCACGCTTAGTGGTGATGTAATGACCCCGGAAACATTGTGGGCAATGGGTAGAATTGGTACAGCTCAAGCTTCTCCGGACGGAAGTAAGATAGTTTATCAAGTGGGTTACTACAGTGTAAAAGAAAACAAAGGACATCAAGTTATTTGCGTGATGGACGCAGATGGAAAGAATGTTCGCCAACTCACAACTTCTGCAAAGAGCGAGAGCAGTCCTACATGGTTGGACAATTCGACCATCGCCTATCTCCTTGATGGTCAGGTATGGACAATGGACAGCAATGGAACCAACAAGAAACAGCTTTCCAATTCCAAGACTGAGATTGAAGGCTTTCTCTTCTCTCCCGACAGACAAAAAGTGATACTCATAAAGAGTTTACCTTATTATGGTACCATCAAGAAAAACCCCACTGACTTACCAAAGGCCTCCGGAATGGTCATTACAGACATGAACTATCGCCATTGGGATCATTATGTGGAAACTATCGCACATCCTTTCTTGGCAACTATCTCCACAGTGGGTATCAGCGAAGGCACGGACATTTTGGAAGGCGAACCTTATGAGAGTCCATTGGCTCCTTTCGGTGGCATCGAACAAATAGATTGGAGCAAGGATTCAAAGTCCATAGCATACACATGCCGCAAGAAAGAGGGAGTTCAATATGCCATCTCAACCGATGCAGACATCTATCTCTACAATATTGACACGAAGAAGACTGTAAACCTTTGCAAACCGGAAGGATACGTCTCACCACAAGTAGATGCTACAAAGAGCTTGAGAAATCAATCCGTTAATCATCAAAGCGGAGACATGAATGTTGGTTACGATGTTAATCCCAAGTTCTCACCCGATGGAAAACACATCGCATGGCAGAGTATGAAAAACGATGGCTATGAGAGTGATAGAAACCGACTTTGCGTTTATGAATTGGCAACCGGCAAGAAGACTTACGTTACTGAAGCATTCGACTCTAACGTAGATGACTATGTATGGGCTCCGAACTCTAAAGAACTGTATTTCATTGGTTGTTGGCACGCGACCATTAATGCTTACCGTACCAACTTAAAAGGAGAGGTAAAGCAGCTTACCGATGGAAAACACAACTATGTTTCCATTTCTCTTCTTGGTAATTCAGGAAAGAAACTACTCGGACTGCGCCAAAGCATGTCGCAAGCTAACGAAATCTTTGCCATTACACCGGCAAAGAAAGAGAAAGCAAGCCAACAAACACAACTCAGTTTTGAAAACAAACACATCTATGATCAGCTTGCTTTGGGCAATGTTACCGACCGTTGGGTAAAAACTACCGATGGAAAAGACATGCAAGTATGGATTATCACTCCACCGCACTTTGATCCTTCTAAGAAATATCCCACATTATTATATTGTGAAGGAGGTCCACAGAGTCCGGTATCACAATTTTGGAGCTATCGTTGGAACTTCCAAATCATGGCAGCTCATGGCTATGTCATCGTTGCCCCCAACCGTCGTGGGCTTCCCGGCTACGGCAGTGAGTGGAACGAAGAAATTAGTCGAGATTGGACCGGTCAGTGTATGAAAGACTATCTCTCTGCCATTGATGATGCGGCAACCAACCTTCCCTTTGTTGATAAAGAAAGATTGGGCGCGGTAGGTGCTTCTTTTGGAGGGTTCTCCGTATACTATTTGGCCGGACATCACAACAAACGTTTCAAGTGTTTCATTTCTCACGATGGTGCTTTCAATCTTCAGGCAATGTACACCGAGACAGAAGAGGCATGGTTTAGCAATTGGGAATATGATGATGCTTATTGGAACACTGACCAGACGGAAGCCGCTAAGAAAACTTATGCCAACAGTCCGCACTTGAATATTGACAAATGGGACACCCCTATTCTTTGCATTCATGGAGAAAAGGATTACAGAATCAACGCCACACAAGGCATGAGCGCGTTCAACGCAGCCAGAATGAAAGGCATTCCGGCAGAACTGCTACTCTTCCCCGATGAAAATCACTGGGTATTAAAACCACAAAATGGTATTCTTTGGCAACGCACATTCTTCAACTGGCTGGATCGCTGGCTAAAAAAATAATAGTAGATAAGCATTGAGGCTTCAGCCTCAATGCTTATCATCAAAAATTTGAAAACATTTAATTTACCTAACTTCATTATGACTGAACAAATCAAAACATTAAGAGATTCGGCAGCAATGCGTTGGACAGCTCTTCTGCTCCTTTCCTTCGCTATGTTTTGCGCCTACATCTTCGTTGACATTCTCTCCCCCATCAAAGACCTGATGCTCGAACAGAGAGGATGGGATTCTACGGCATTTGGCACCATGCAGGGTTCCGAAACCTTCCTCAACGTATGGATTTTCTTCCTCATTTTTGCCGGTATCATCCTTGATAAAATGGGAGTTCGCTTCACCGCCGTGTTGTCCGGATGCGTGATGCTTACCGGAGCTTTAATCAAGTATTATGCCATTAGCGAGACATTCATCGGTTCCGGAATAGCAAACTGGTTCACGGAAAATCTCAACTACATCCCGGGCTTCGATGAAATGGGTGTATCACCATTCTACGCCGGAATGCCTGCATCTGCTAAAGTGGCTGCCATTGGTTTCATGATTTTCGGTTGTGGAACCGAGATGGCAGGTATCATGGTTTCGCGTGGTATCGTAAAATGGTTCAAAGGACGCGAAATGGCATTGGCAATGGGTTCCGAAATGGCTTTTGCACGTTTGGGAGTTGCCACTTGCATGATTTTCTCGCCTTTCTTTGCCAAGTTTGGTGGACACATCGACGTATCGCGCTCAGTAGCATTTGGCGTGGTGCTCATCTGCATTGCCCTGATGATGTTTGTGGTTTACTTCTTCATGGATAAGAAGCTCGATTCTCAGACCGGTGAAGCGGAAGAGAAGGATGACCCATTCAAGATCAGCGACCTCGGACAAATTCTCACCAGTATGGGTTTCTGGTTGGTAGCCTTACTCTGCGTGCTCTATTATTCCGCTATTTTCCCATTCCAGAAATACGCGGTAAACATGCTTCAGTGCAATCTTACGTTCAAAGACATTCCTGCTGACTCGTTTTGGGCTTCTCCCAGTGTTACTTTCACTCAATATTTCATCATGCTGATAGTAGCCGGAACAGCTTTCGGCTTCAACTTCATGAAGAAGAAGAGCTTAAAGTACACGCTGATGGTCATCTCCGTGATATCCCTCATAGCTTATTGCTACATGGGATATATGCGCCAGTCCGCCGAATCCATCTTTGCCGTATTCCCACTCTTGGCAGTAGGCATCACTCCAATCCTTGGCAACTACGTTGACCATAAGGGCAAGGCAGCTTCCATGCTCATCTTGGGTTCCATCCTTTTGATCGCCTGCCACCTCACCTTTGCTTTTGTACTTCCAATATTCAAGTCAAGTCAGGTAGGTGGAGTCGTAGTGGCTTATCTCACTATCCTTGTATTGGGAGCATCCTTCTCGTTAGTGCCCGCATCCTTGTGGCCAAGTGTCCCCAAACTGGTCGATGCAAAAATCATCGGTTCTGCTTATGCCCTGATTTTTTGGATACAGAACATCGGACTATGGCTCTTCCCAATGATTATTGGCAAGGTGCTTGACGCGACGAATGTAGGTATCAAAGACCCAACGAAATACGATTATACCTATCCGTTGCTGATGCTGGCAGGCTTGGGTGTCGTAGCCTTGTTCATCGGACTGATACTTAAGATTGTGGATAAGAAGAAACATCTCGGACTTGAAGAGCCGAACATTGCCGCATAAAAAAAGAATAAGACATAAGTTCGCTGACAGTTAGTTTAGTCTGTGAACAGACACTTCATAAGAGGAAATGCAGGAAGCGTTTCCTCTTTTTTATTGTAGGTAGGTGATATTAAGTATTACCCCGATTAAACCCAAATCGATCATTAGGATTTCCCGGCATTGTATGGCTGTGAGAAATCCTTTATCTTTTCCAATGGTGTCCTGAATGATTTTGTGGAAGCCCCATGCAAGGTTGCATCAAATCATGAGACTTAGTGTGTATTGTTCCAATGTCGGATAGCACCAATCTTCTCATGTCGTCATTCGTATTCAGGTGATGGCAAACAAACGCTTGATAGTGAACATTCGACCCGACCATCACCACGAAATTATATTACAAAAACAGAGATAGAGATACGCTTCGTAAACTATTGATAATCAAGATGATATTAATCGCGATTTAAAAGCTTAGCTTTTGCACTCCAATTCATGACCTTTTGCATTGCAAAAGCTTACCTTTTACGGAGCAAAAGCTAAGTTTTGGATAGATGAATGAAGAAAATTTAGGACGTTATTGAACTTTTCTCATATAAGATGAGAAGGATTTTCGCGTTTTCAATGACTTGGTTAAATATAGAGTATGCTTGGTTTTTGTTAAGTCGTTTGTGCATAGAGAGTGTGGTTATCAACATATATCATTTAGTCATTATTCAGGGGGTGAAGAACCACTTTCTACCAATTTTCGAAGAGTTCCAAACCAAGTTTTATGCCGAAGCCTTCGAAATGTTTTGGAGAGAAGCCCGTAAAAATTCCCATCGAAAATACGCGAGTGGTAAAACCATAGCCTATTTCTGTGTAAGGCGATAGCTTTTGTATGCCCAAACTACTGGCATACAGACGTTCTTTTTCAATGATTCTACCGAAGTAGGGCATCCACGTGAGTAGAAGCAATGGACTTTCGTAGGTTAAGTTGAAGCGCATGTAAAAGTCGGAAGCGTTGTACCAGTTAGGATTCAACAATTCGAACTCTCCCGACCAATCGTCATACCATCCGTGAGGAATGTAATTTTCTTTAAAATTGGAATAGTCGAGGAATTGTGTTTCTCCGCGTTTATCAAGATAGAAGCCCAATCCTCCACGTAGCGATAAGGAGCGCAGGCAGGGGAGGTGATGAATATATTGGCCGTCGAACTCCATTTTGTCGTAACGAAAGTTGCCTCCAAATATTTTCATGGCGTGTTCGTATTGAGAAGTAAAGACAAGGGGATAATCGTTGGTCAGCGGATACCATGAAACGGAAATGAATGGTGCGAACGATTTGTAGTTTGAAGTTCTTCCGGCTCGTTTAAATCCTTCTTTATCAACTGCCGAGCGTCGATGGATAATAAACCCCGACTTCATTCCCAAACGTTTGTTTATGATATCGTAGTTGAATGCCACCTTTGATTTTAAGTCCTTGAAATAGTCAAGGTTCATGGCATCCCAATTGATGGAATCGATGTTATCCACCTGTTTCACTTCATCTAACACTCTCGAATCCACTATCCTGTTGCCATTGGAAAACTCAAGTTCCACATAACCATTTCTTCGTTTATTGAAATTGTATCTTGAGGTGAATGTATAGAACAGTTTGCTTTCCCTAAAGGCATATCCCAATTTTACGCGACCGGAGAAATTGCTGTTGTTCGTCAGGTCATAACCACCCCTGAGGTCGAATTTATAGGTCAAGCCCTTTCTGTGATTATATCCCAAATACAAGGGATTCAAAAGTGGATTAATTCTAATCTTTCCTCTTTTGTCCACCGTACTTACATGAATTTTATGGAGCATGTTCTCGCCAAGGATGTTCCATAAGAAATATTTTATCCCTTTTCTCTTTTTCTTTGTTTTCGCAAGAGTATTCTTACTTTTGCTATTAATAGAATCGTATTCTGCCATTGTGGCAAGTTCCGTCATATTCAGTTTTATGGGACGCAAGCTGTTCATCAACTCTCTGTCTTCCGAGTTTTGTATTGTATCCGGCAAGGTAACCGGCAAATTGTAGTATGCATCGAAGGTGGCATGTAGGTGATTGCCGAAACTCTTGATGGATGAGAAGATGTGGCAGTTCGATGGATATAAGGTTTGGATGCCCTTTTCTCCCATCTTTCCTGAAACGGAGAAACGCACCATGTCGTATTCTCCCTCAAATTGAAAACTGATGATCCGACCCGTTATGCGGTTCACATTCAGCAATCCGTTTCTCAGCAATTGCGTGTTCTGAAGTTTGCTCTTAAAAGTAATGATGGCAAGACTGTCATTTATCATTTCTGTCTTGTAGCGGTAATATTTCCGGTTGGAGTTTCTGACGGGAGAGAGGATTCCATTCTTGAAAAGCTGGGTCTGATAAAGTTGCGGACTCAAATATTCCACAACATTGTTGAGTGTCTTGTGTCTGTGATAAATTGTGCTTATCAAGATGTTTTGAATAGTTTTTACGTTTTTCCTGTCATGAAATATCTGTTTGCTGTAACTTTCAAAGAAGAATTCTCTTTTCCCATCTCGCAACAGATAAAACATAGTGGGTATGGCGGCGAGCGTAAAGTTTCGACGTAGTATTTTTATATGCCCCTTCAAGTAGGTATTGCTCACAAGAGAGTCAGGGAAATCGCTAAGATAAGGTTCGGCATAATTCATCACCCGGCGCAACAACTGTCGATCGTAATCCCTCGCTCCCGCCGTCTGTACCGCGAAGAGAATCACTATCAGCATGAACGTAACCCGCTTGAGCTGCATGTTTTGTGAAAACCCTTTATTCATTTAGCAAACAAAAATACAAAATATTTTTTATTGATAGCGGTTTTTATGGGAAATGTAACAATAATTGCCCTTTGTTTTAGGTTTAGTAAAAAAAAGTTATATAGTTTGTGTGTGCGGTTGGAAAAACGTATCTTTGCAAGTGTAGCATTATTTTTAATTTCATAAGAACGTGAAGAATCTATATATAATTGTTTTATTTTCGCTCCTGCCTTTTGCTTCCATGGCTCAAGATATAGTGATTGGCTCCGTGGAATTGAAAGATGGGGGGAAATATCATGGTCAGCTATTTAGAGGAAAGCCCAATGGTAAGGGGAAAACCGTCTATAGAAATGGAGATGTTTACGAGGGAGAATACCAAAGAGGAAAACGACACGGAACCGGCACCTATACTTTCTCTGACGGAGAGAAGTATTCCGGGCAGTGGTTTCAAGACCAACAACATGGTCAGGGCGTTTTTACTTTTAAGAACGGCAATAAATATGACGGATTGTGGTACAAGGATTATCAGCATGGTCGGGGAAAGATGTACTATTACAACGGTGATGTCTATGATGGTGATTGGACGTTTGACAAGCGCGATGGGATGGGCAGGTACACCTTTGCCAATGGAGCGTATTATGACGGACAATGGAAGAATGATGTTAAAAGCGGACATGGGAAATTCTTTTGGCCTGATGGCTCTACGTTCACGGGGGATTGGATAAATAACGTGAAGGAGGGTAAAGGCATTTACCTTTATGCTGATGGTGATGAATACAATGGAAATTGGAAAAACGACCTGCAAAACGGTACGGGGATTTATAAGTTCAACAATGGAGACCGTTATGAGGGAGATTACTTGGATGGAGAACGCACCGGAGAAGGTATCATAAAATATAAGAACGGAGATTATTATGCCGGGCACTTCCTAAAAGGTTATAGGTCGGGACAGGGTACCATGTCTTGGAGAAATGGAGATGTATATACAGGAAACTGGGCCAATGATTTGCAAAATGGACAAGGCACATTGACAAAGAAAAACAAAGATGTGATAGAGGGACAGTTTCGCAATGGAAAAGTGGATGGGTTGGTTATTATACATTTCTCGGATGGCAGTAAATTTAAAGGAACCTATAGAGATGGGAAACGCATTGGCAGTGCCATTGAGATAAACGCAGAGGGTAAACGCTTCGAGGGCTTCTATAAAGATGACAAACGAGACGGTAAATTTATCGAGCGAGACAGAAATGGCAGGATAACCGCTGAAGGCTATTATGAGAACGGTTACAGACACAATAATTAACGCAAATGTTCCACTAACATATTATTTCCCATGCGAATGAAAAAAGTCAAGAACATATCAGCACAGAATAAAAATTTTCAGAAAGCTCGACAAGAGAATAACAAAGGTTTAATGGGGATTGTACAGAATGATCCTTATCTGCAACCTTTCAATGAAGCAATTAAAGGAAGACACGACCACGTTTCTTGGATGCTGAATCGCATTACAGAAAATGGGAAACTATCGCTCTCTGATTTCGCAAACGGTTATAATTATTTTGGCTTACACCAAACCATTGATGGGTGGGTATTTAGGGAGTGGGCTCCCAATGCCACCGACATTTTTCTCATTGGCGACTTTAATGATTGGAAAATCAATGAGGAATACCGCTGTAAAAAAATTGAAGGTACGCAGAATTGGGAACTTAAACTTGCCCCCGAAAAGATGTCTCACGGCAATTTGTATAAGATGTATGTGCGGTGGAACGGAGGAGAGGGAGAAAGAATTCCGGCATGGACTCAAAGAGTGGTGCAAGACAACAGAACAAAGATTTTCTCGGCGCAGGTGTGGTGTCCTGCCACTCCATACATTTGGAAGAACAAGAAGTTCCGACCGGAAACATCACCTTTGCTCATCTACGAATGTCATATCGGAATGTCGCAAGACGCCGAGAAAGTGGGAACCTATACAGAGTTTAAAAGCAATGTATTGCCCCGGATAGCAAAAGCCGGCTATAATGCCATTCAAATCATGGCAATACAAGAACATCCCTATTATGGAAGTTTTGGTTATCATGTGAGTTCTTTCTTCGCCGCCAGTTCCCGATTTGGAACTCCTGAAGAACTGAAGTCCTTGATAGATAAGGCTCACTCCTTGGGTATTGCCGTGATAATGGATATTGTCCATTCTCACGCAGTGAAGAACGAGGTGGAAGGTCTTGCCAATCTTGCCGGAGATCCGAACCAATATTTTTATCCGGGCGACCGACGCGAGCATCCGGCTTGGGATTCGCTGTGCTTTGATTACGGCAAGGACAATGTGTTACACTTCTTGCTATCCAATTGTAAATATTGGCTGGAGGAATATCATTTCGATGGCTTTCGCTTCGATGGCGTAACTTCAATGCTTTATTACAGCCACGGATTGGGAGAGACCTTTACCGGGTATGCAGACTATTTCAATGGTCATCAAGACGACAATGCCATCTGTTATCTGACGTTGGCAAATCTTCTCATTCATGAAGTGAATACAAGAGCCATAACCATCGCCGAAGAGGTTTCGGGTATGCCCGGATTGTCTGTACGGTATGCTGATGGTGGCTTTGGCTTCGATTATCGTATGGCAATGAATATTCCCGATTATTGGATAAAGACCATTAAGGAACTACCTGACGATAAGTGGAAGCCCTCTTCCATATTTTGGGAAATCACAAATCGACGTTCGGATGAGAAAACGATAGCTTATTGCGAATCGCATGATCAAGCATTGGTGGGCGATAAAACAATTATTTTCCGTTTGATAGATGCCGATATGTATTGGCATTTCAAGAAAGGAGACGAAACCGATATCGTTCGACGTGGCATTGCATTGCATAAGATGATACGACTTGCCACTGCTTCAACGATGAACGGCGGTTACCTTAACTTCATGGGCAATGAATTTGGGCATCCGGAATGGATTGATTTCCCCCGAGAGGGGAACGATTGGAGCCACAAATATGCTCGGAGACAGTGGAATTTGGTGGACAATAAAGAATTGTGCTATCATTATTTAGGGGATTTCGACAAAGATATGCTTCGAGTTATCAAGAGCCGGGAAAAATTTAATGAAACACCGGTAAAGGAAATATGGCACGATGACACCGATCAGATATTGGCTTATTGCAGAGGCGATTTACTATTTGTTTTCAACTTCTCCCCTTCCCATTCTTATCCCGATTATGGTTTTTTGGTGACTGAGGGAACATATCAGGTTGTTCTCAATACAGATAGCACATTGTATGGCGGATTTGGCTTTGCCGATGATAGCATGAAGCATATTACCAACGCGGATTCTCTGTATGCTCATCAACACAAAGGTTGGTTGAAGCTTTACATACCGGCACGCAGTGCAGTAGTACTTCGGAGAATGGTTTAATATTCCAATTAGCATGAATAACAGGCTTTTACGTATCATCGGTGGAACAATCTTCTGCGTCTTCAGCTTTTGTTACCTTTTCTTTTATCAAGGTGATGTCATGCGAATTACCCAGCACATTGTTTCAGGCGGACAAACCTCCTATTCGCCATGGTTGGGAGCCGTATTGATTACACTTGCTCTCCTTTTCTTGGCAATGGGAGTAAGGTTGCTGTTCAGTCTGAAGAAGTTGTCGGCTTTGGCTTATTTTCCTTCTGCCCTATTGCTTGCCTTAATCACTGACATAGATTCTCGTGCCACAACTCTTTTTCTACCAAACACACCATTATGGGTATTTATTGTTCTATTGATATTATTTATTCCGTTGATCATCTTCATAAGCAAACGTGAATCTCAATATTCATCTAACTATCTTTTCTTGCGCCAATTGTGGATGAACTTAGGAGTCCTGACCTTGCTGTTCCTATTAGTTTGCATCATGAGCAACCACGATAAGGGCTTCCATGATCGTGCGAAGATAGAAGCATTAATCAACGAGGGGAACTTCACAGCCGCATTGCAGGCTGCCAAAAGAATGGAAACGGCAGATTCTGTCAGTACCATGCTTATTTTATATTCCAATGCACGTCTGGGAACTCTTGCGGATAGTTTGTTTGAATATCCGCTGATGGGTGGTTCAAAGGTGCTGCAACCCGGGCGGATACACTCGCTTATGCAACCTGACAGCGTAATAAACAAGACTACACGGAGGTCTGCCAACTATCATTTAGCCGGTTTCCTCTTGGACAAGGACTTGCGAAACTTTGTAAAATATCTATCGCTCTATTATCCCACAGACAGCCTCCTGCCTCGATATTACCAAGAAGCGAAAGATATTTATCTTCATGGAGCCAACAAGAGCCAAGCCCAGAAAGGAAGTTACACTTACTATTATCTGCATTCTCCTCAATAAAAAAATTATTGCCGCTCTACTTAATCGACTCTTGTCGTTCTACTTAATCGACTCTTGCCGTTCTACTTAATCGACTTTTGCCGTTCTATCTAATCGACTCTTGCCGTTCTATCTAATCGACTACTGCCGTTCTATCTAATCGACTCTTGCCGTTCTATCTAATCGACTCTTGCCGTTCTATCTAATCCCCTTTGGTCGATTGGGTATTATTGCTGTCCGCAAAAAAAAATAAATTCCCCATAAAGCCATTCATGAATGCTTATGGGGAATTTGCATCTTTAGATGTTTATTGCACTTATCCGCAGCAGAACAAGATGATGAGTTGCGCCGCGAGGATTCTCAAGAACATGCTTAAGGGATAAACGGTGGAATAGCCGATTGCCGGTGCTTCACCGTTACATACAGAGTTGGCATAGGCAAGTGCGGGAGGGTCGGTGTATGTTCCCGCCAACATACCCATGATAGTAAAGTAGTTGAACTTGTATTTTAAGCGCGCAATGGATCCGATAATGAGTATCGGGATAATGGTAATCAGAAATCCGGTGTAAACATATTTCAGTCCGTCTCCCTGAACAACCGTTTCCCAGAAGCCATTGCCGGCCTTTATACCAACCGATGCAAGGAAAAGCGCAAGACCGAATTCACGGAGCATCATGTTTGCTGATGTCGTGGTATAGGTTACCAAGTGCATTCTATAACCAAATCTTCCCAAGAGAATAGCGATAATCAGAGGTCCGCCGGCTAAACCCAATTTCAAAGGAACGGGCATTCCGGGGACTGCCAATGGCAGGCTTCCGAATAATATACCTACCACGATTCCCACAAAGATGGTGGCAATATTGGGAGCATTCAATCGTTTCTGCGAGTTACCCATCATATCGGCAACACGTTCAACGTTTTCCTCCGGACCCACTACCATGATTTTATCTCCTACGTGGAAGTGGTGATTTCTTGAAGCAAAAAGATCCATTCCCTGTCGGCTGATACGCGTAACATTAACACCATAAACAGAGCTAAAGTGCATCTTGCCCAGTGTCTTACCGTTCATGGAACTGTTTGTTACGATAATTCTGCGGCTTACCATTGGCTGCTTCTGATCTTCCTCATGCCAGTTCGCATCAATTTGTGGCCCAATGAAAGCAGTAATGGCAGGAACATCAGCCTCAGCGCAAACTATCAATATCTCATCGCCCACCTCAAAGACGGTATCGCGCTTGGGAAGCGAAACAAGCCCATTGTGCATGATACGTGTACATACAATCTCACCTTTCAGGAAACTTGATATTTCTTCCAAAGTTCTTCCGGCAAGATAGGCATTATCCACCCTTAAATACATGGGATGGGGCTTTGCGTGTGGGTTTTCAGCTTCTTCACTTTCAAGTTTTTCATTTTCTTCTTCCAAGTTCACCTTACATATATATCTCACGGCGATGGTAGCTCCAATGATACCGACCACACCCAATGGATAGGCACACGCATAACCGGACGCGATGTCAAAGTTCGTCCCGTTGGCGAATACGCTCGACAATGCCTCTTTGGCGGCTCCAAGTCCGGGAGTGTTGGTTACGGCACCATACATCGTACCCACCATCATGGGAAGATTGGATGGATTGTTGGTGTCGAAAAAGATGTAATAACAAGCAAACATCACCAAGATGTTCAAGCCTATGGCCAAACACGACAGCATGTTTAATTTCAACCCTCCTTTACCAAAACTCTCAAAAAATCCCGGTCCTACTTGCAAACCTATCATGAATACAAAGAGGATTAAACCGAAATCCTGAAGGAATGTAAGGGTGGATACCGGGCCGGTGAAACCTACGTGCCCCGCAAGGATGCCTACAAATAGAATAAAAGTAACGCCAAGTGATATGCCTCCGATTTTGATTTTTCCCAAATAAACGCCGAAAGCAATCACCAAGGAATAGAGTAGCACGATATGAGCTACACTCTCCTGATTTGTAAATAAATTTATTAACCAGTCCATAAGTGTATTTTTAGCGAGCACAAAGGTATGTATTTTCTTGCACATTTGCTAACTTTTGTGTCATTAATTCATTCGTAATGGAAATATCCCCCTATTTTC
Organism: Prevotella brunnea; assembly: GCF_008016795.1. Lineage (GTDB taxonomy): Bacteria > Bacteroidota > Bacteroidia > Bacteroidales > Bacteroidaceae > Prevotella > Prevotella brunnea. The sequence continues at coordinate 10,794 of NZ_SDIK01000037.1, read as the reverse complement.
AAGACAAAAGATTGATTTTCGTTTTATCGCATTCCTTTTTTCTCAACAATTCGTTGTAATCAAACTTTTTATTTAATTTTGCACTGTGATGAAGTATAGTGTTAAATGTAACAACTGCAATGAAGTGTTCATGGCAGAAACAGATAAATATGGGCAACAAAAATATCGCTGTCCGTATTGCGGTAACGTCGTAACTTGTCAATTCAATGAGCCGGAAGTTTTCCGAACCAAAGCACGTTCAATCATCCCCATCATTGATGCAGATGAGGTCGCCCCGACAGAAAGACAAATACCGGTTGCGACAACCGTGCTCTCCCACTCATCTTCCGCACAGGCTACAGGCGATGAGAGAGATGCCGATCATTCTACCGATTCAATAAGCCGGCATCGGGACGTGACCGAAAAGATACCCATGTTTTTTAATCATTCCACTTCTCGCCTGAAGCGTTTCCAAGATAAATATGCTGATGGTGATTTGTGGATTTTCTTTGGTTTCAGTTTCTTATTCGTCTTATTGGTCATTCTTAGTTTGTTTGTCATGTCGCAAGTGGTAAGTGGATTAGTGGACGGACAATCTTGGTTGTTTGAGAAATACATCAAGCTTAGAAATATGCTGTAAACCGATTTCTTTTCCATACCCTACACCCGATGCTTGCGATTCTTACAGATAAGTAGGTGTTCAAAAATAATTGCCACAATATTTTCGTTTAATTTTGAACACCTACTTAACTTTTTCTTCTTACTTGTCGTAATGCCGATGTCCCCATTTCATGCTCAACTTCATTCCAAGCAGAGAACAATTCCAAAAGCTAAGCGATTGCTTTCCAAAAGCTTAGCTTTTGGGATGTAAAAGCTTAGCTTTTGGAACGCGAAAGCTTAGCTTTTAAAAATCGATTTGTAAGTAATTGATTATCAGCACTTACTATCGCAACAAAAAAAGCAGTACGTACCTTTATTATTCTCAATATTAATCTCATTTTTTGTGTTCGCAACGGTTAAATAATAAAGGGGCTCAAAAAGCTATTTGGAAAATCGCATAAAACCTGATAATTTGGTATTTGACAAAAATAAATCCATCAATAATATATTTATATCTTCATTAAAAAATAATGAATTATCCTTATTTCAATCCCCATATTCTTGCGACATTTTTACGTGGAAGACTTTCTATTCGATTTTCAATTTCATCGGGAAGATTACAGAAAAAGTCTATTCCGGTAAGCTCTTCTAATTCATCGATGTTACGAACGTAAGACGCGGTAAGATTGCCATCATTTGCTTTGTGTTCGAACCAAAGTCCAATCGCCATATATGAATTCCCTTTCTTGGCAAGAATAGCCATATAAAAATATTTTGGGACAATGAGGCCGTTATTTAATTTTTGCATAATCAGGTTTTCACGATCTATTGTTCCACCTTTGACAACATAAAGGGTATCTCGAAAGCCATCGTTATTCTTACTTCTCAACCAGCTTTCAGCTTTTTCCCAAATTCCAGCGTTGAAACTATTCCATTGGGGTTGCATATTTGTTAAATAAAACGTCTGAATATTGGCTTCTTTGGAACATAGGCGGTCGGCAGACGGACAAATATGTCCATGATCAAATCCGGAACGCCAATATGGATCTGATGAAAATGCGTTATGCGCGTCCAATAGTGGGTCTTGTGGATATTGCAGTTCTCCGATATTTGTATTAGGTTTGTATCTGTTGGTATTTTGAATACTGTTATTTGCATACATTTGGTAGCAGCTCCATCGTTGTGATTTCTTCTGAATATCCCATTCCGTGCTATAGTTTACTCCATATTCATAATGGGTCTTCTTTTGTTTGTTGTCATAAGCAAGTTGGGCTTCATGAACAAGAATTATGTTGTTATCTCCCTTTACACGCGGAAATTCCAACCTATGTGTATAAAGGTTTTTATTCTCTAAGTTTGAATTGGAATTGTTTTGCGCTATTACCCCATCGTCTCCATCGATTGGTGATTTACTTCCACTACATGAATAGAATGTTGTAAAGAAAATAAAATAGGAGAATAATGCCAAGTTATATAATTTACTTCTTTTCATGATGCTATTGGTATCTGAATGATTTTAAAACTTGTTGCCTGCAAACAGAGAAACATTCTAAAATGATAAAGTGCGGTTAAGCGCATATGCAACTACGCTTGACCGCACTTTGTACCATCTGGTGTTATATGGTCTTATTTCTTCAACTTACCATAACGATTCATGAAGCGGTCAACGCGACCGGCTGTATCCACAAGTTTACTCTTTCCGGTATAGAATGGATGAGAGGTACTTGAGATTTCAATTTTTACCACTGGGTAAGTTTCACCTTCAAATTCTACTGTATCTGTTGATTTGCAAGTAGATCTTGAAAGGAACATATCGCCGTTGGACATATCCTTGAATACGACGGGGCGATAGTTTTCTGGATGAATACCTTTTTTCATTTTGTAATAATATAGTTTGTTAATAATAAAATATTTTCTATCAAGGGCTTGTCTTGTGTTCTTTGCTTAACACTTTCAGACAACTCAACAAGGCGCAAAATTACGAATAATTCCGCACCCTGCCAAATGTTTAGACAAGTTTTTTATTTTACGACAACATTCTTTATTTCCCAAGTGCCGGCAGCTTCCGCCGAACTGTTGTATTCAAAGGCGATAAATACTTGCGTCTTTCCTGCAAAAGGAGTCATGTCGCAAGTGGCATCCACAAAAGTCCAATTAGTTCCGGACGGCATACCATTGATATTAAGTGCTGTCCATTTCTTGCCATCTGTAGAAGCGAACACCTTACAACCCTCTGTAAGTGGCATTGCCTTGAAGAAATTAGCTGCATGTTGGAATGACAATGTTGCCTTAGTCAAGCCTTGCAAGCTGAAAGAAGGCGAAACAATTCTACTTTGTGTTTCATAGCTATTTGGTTTTTTAAACCCGGTAGCCTTCATCTGCTTATACTTCGCATCATGATACCAAACAAATTCAAGATCGCTTGGAAGAGGTTTGACATTTACTATCGTGAAGCCTCCCATATTCTCTGCAAAAGTAGCCTCTAATCCGACATTGGGTGCCGCGCCTTCTGAAATAGAGATGAGCTTGTTTTCTTTATCCATTTCATAGATGGTTTCACCATTTTTGTTGGTAAATGCTTTCAAAATGCCTTTTACTACAACTGTTTGTCCAGCTTTCAAATCATCTATGGATTTGAAATCAGCACCATTTAGCCCTTTCCCGGAATAAATTTGGAGTACTTTGTCAGTCCCATTGTCAGAGATATAATAAGAGATGCTCTTGTATTTTTCGTTGTAGATGAATACTTCGGAAATGATACCTTTCACATAAGCCTCTCCATTTAAGGCTTTCCCATCATTGTCTTTTATCTTTTGAATGGCTTGCGCAACAGTGAATGCAGTTGCTTCCGTGTTAAGGTCTGTTGCCGGTGTTGGTTCATTGGTCTTTCCGTTCAAAGAGTAGATGTAATTCCCTTGCGCAAACTCCTTTGTTCCGTTAAAGTTGATAAGTTTTCCGCAAATTACGACTTTGTCTCCTTTCTTGATTAGATCTTTTGAAGTGAACTTCTTATTCCCCAACGCATAACCGCGATAAACCAAGAACTGATTGGTGATTGAGCCATCATCTGAAATATAATAAGTAGCATTTCCAAAGGTTGCGTCATCTATTTCTTTTATATTACTGATGACACCTTTAACGTAAACAATCTTGTCAAGGTCTTTACCTGCGGTGATAAAATTTTGAGCCGCTGCGATGTTGAATGGGTCTTCCATTGTTCCTGTTCCTTTAGCTTCCGCTTGCGGTGTGTCAGTGGAGCCTCCATTTTCCTCAAACGTCATGTCGTAAGGCATTGGTACATCTTCGCAACTTGTAAAGGCGAAAGCTGTTGCCATTACCATAATTGAATAAATTAGCTTCTTCATATTATTGTATTTTTATTATCGTTGATATTTATTTTACTACTAAATTCTTAATTTCCCACGTTGCCGCACCGACTGAACTACTATTATAGAAAAACGCGATATAGATTTTCTTTCCACAATAGGGAGTTAAATCTGTTTTTGCGCTAACAAAATCCCAATTATCACCCGTTGGTTTAACATCAATCTTGAGAGTCTTCCAGTTAGTCTTATCAGTTGAAACTTGTACTTGCAGCTCTTTGTCAAAATCAGAAAAGAATTTTGCCGCGTGATCAAATGAGAGAGTTGCGTGTTTTGCTGTCGCGAGATCAATTTGCGGAGTGATAGCACGTGCATGCGTCTCGTAGTTGGTACCACCTACGTATGCGGAAGCTTTCATCCCATAAGCAGGAGATGCCCATCTCCATACATAGCTGAGTTCTGCCGGAAGCTCTCCTTGTTCGTAAGTCCAATCCGCAGGGTCTTCTGCAAGCGTACATGAATAGTATGCCGTGCTCGCTGTGTTTGCGGGTTGAACATCGTCCAATGTTCGTATAATGATTTCCCACTGATTGTTAAACCTCTTTATTATTCCGGTTATATCTACTTTCCCGGTTGGAATTTTCGCATTTGCAAAATCTGCAAAATTACTATTATAGACTATAATATTCCTGCTGTCTTGTTCGTTGAGTGTCCAGCTGACACTACCCGGACCGCCAGCTGCATTTGCAAAGGTGGAATCTACCGTAGAATTGTTGCTCTTGAAACTAACGTTGCGGATGATTCCTAATTTTCCTCCGTCTTTGTTTAAGTTCCAAGTTGTTGGAGTGTTCCCTACAGCGAATTCTTCCGGTTCAACTTTATTTCCGTTTGATAAAATTCTAAAGTGTTTATCCCATGTAGCTCTACTCATTCTTCCGATGGAATACAGTCCTTTTGAATTCATTGTAGGGACACCGATTTGTGCTTGCAAGCCATAGTTTCCCACATATAAATCTTTTAGGTTCATGATAATCTCAGTACCCACCGGCAAGAAACTATATAACCCTCCTTGCGCTATCGAGACAATGATGGCACCCGACTCGTCTTGCAGGGCTAACTCGTTATATATATTTCCTTGGATGTCGGTACTGGTTACTATTCCTTTTATTTGTATGTCGTCTGCTACTTTTTTGTAGCTTACTCCATCTCTATAATCAGTTAGGATTACATCGGAAAACTTCTCTTTTAATTGCGCAATAGAGATAACATTTGTTTCTTGAATGTCGTTATTGCCAAACGGTATTGAAGCTTTTTCATCGGTTTCCGCATAACTGTCTCCCATACATGATGCGAAGAGCGCACCGATTGCAACCATTAATAAAAATTTTATTTTCATCATCGAGTGAGTTGTTTCGTTTAGAATTTATATGCCAAATTTAACATACCATTGATACCATTTACATAGTATTTCTTGGGGTTTTTATAGAAGTTATAAGCTCTTGCGTTAGCTTCACCTGTAGCCTTATTGACTGTGTAGCTACTCCTGCTTTGTTCATATCCGCCACTTACCAGTTCTTGATTGTTCAAAAGGTTTGTTATCATCAAGTTGATGGCGAGACTTCCGTGCTTCAAATAAATGCTTTTACCTATAGAAGCATCGAGCATAAAGCCACCCTTTCCTTTGCTTTGTGCATAAGGAGTATAGTTTCCATTCGCATCAATTCCGCCGAATTGTGTACCCATCGTTTCCAAAGTACTTTGATAGCGTAAACTTGGTGCGTAGGACAAATAAATGCGGTCGTAATAATTTCCGGAAATATCGATAAACCATCCACCTTGATGAAAGCTTAATATGCCACTATAAGCTGATAGCGGTGTTCCGCTTTCGCGCATCCCTTTGTTATATACTATATCTTTGTAGTAAGTGTTCTTTGTGCTGTTCATATATACAACATCAGCATTGTTGATATTTTTAGCTTCGCTCCATGTGCCTAAGGTCTTGAAGTTTAAGAAACTTGTCAGTTTGAAGTCAAGTCCAAGCTCAACACCATAATAATTCTTCTTTATACCGGTCATGCTCACGTAGGTGAATGAATTAGCATCGTCAAAATAAAAATTCTGCCATTCCGTTACATGAGTGAGATGATTATAATAAGCACTTAAATTAGCATGCAACCATCTATTTGCATATTGATAGCTAAATTCGCTGGAGAAAATTCTTTCGTTGCGCAAGTTCTGAATAAAATTGTTATTCATCTCGGGGGAAACAAAAGCCGTGCTTGCCTTCGGAGCGCGATGCTCATAGCCTAATCCCAAGGACAAGGTATTATTGCCGTCGATTGTCCATATTCCGCTAAATTTACCGCCACCGGAAAGGAAGTCAGCATGTTTGCTTTTTCCATACGAGTTGTCAGCGAACATTCCATTACGCATATATCCTTTGCGATACATATTATCATAAGCCATTTTACCTGCAATAATGTAGTGGATGTTTCCAATAGACTGTGCATAATTACTCCAAACAATTCCTCGACGAACATTGATGTTATAATCATATCCGAATTTATCACCTTCATAAACCAACGCTCCCAATCCTTGAGCACCCATTGTGTTCAAGTCATATTGAACTCTGGGGTCAGTTGCGGTATAAGTACCGATGGCATAAGTATTGATGTTGTGGAAGCTCTTCGCGCCAAGCATATCTTCCATGGTTTGGTAATGATGCCCGAAGTTTTGACCGAGAATGATGCCGACATTTAAGACCTTATCTTTTCCAAAATTATTGGTAAGCGAAGAAGAGAAAGTTAAAGTCGTGTTATCATTGTGTTTCGCTTGTAGGTAATATAGCGCGTCCTGACCATTTTGTGCAGCTTGTCGGTTTGCATAATAAAGACGATCCCATTGAATTTGTCGATTCTCTTTGTGTCTCCACCATTCTACTGCCGAGTTCCAATCATTGAAAGCTTGCGATGTGCGGTACCTTGCGTTGTTTTCATTCCACACGTCATAATAGCTGCTTGGAAGGTTTTTCCAGTAGTCCGGTTGGGGATTGTCGCTATTGTTGTAATTCAGTTTTGTGCTCTTATACATTGAGTATTTTCCAAAGAAGCTGGTAGTCAATTTCAGTTTATCATTAATGTCCCAATCCCAAGTAAGAATACCTGCCGGAGCAAAGTCATTAACAACGCGGCTATTTCTTTTATGTCCATTTTGATATCCCCAATATGGATTATATTGGTAATCGTTTGCCAACCAGTATGCTTCATCGGTACTTGCGCCTTGTGATGCTCGTTCCGTGGGATTGCCCCATGTTGATAGACTTAACGAATGCCCGTTGTCCCATTTTTTTTGCACACCAAAGAAATAGGAGAGAGCGTTATAGAACGTTCCTTCCACATACCCACGATTAGCCCAGCGGTACGTTATATTGGCAGCGATTGCCCAGCCTTTGTTATTGAATCCACTTCCATAGGTGTACATACCTCGCATCAAATAATTACGGTTGGCTGCGGATAGGGTGAGACGATGCCCGGCTGCCATTGAACCCGCACGAAAATCGTAGTTATTGCTACCCGCCAAGCCTGTCATGGAAAAGTTGTTGTTTTCAAACGGAAGCGCAAAATCCACATTGCGTGTTTGTTGATTCAAGCCACCTACCAAAGAGAAACGAAATTGTCCGGTTTCCATGTCATTCATAGGGGCACCATTAATGTAAACATCGTTATACTTTTGATTAAGTGCACGGTAACGGAAGCGCATCGGCGAATATAGATAACCCACTTCAGACGCATAGACATTACTATTGGAGTTCAAAATTGTGATGTTTTCACTTCTGTCGTTATCTTCTCCTAACTGTGCCTCAGTAAATGTAAAGGCTGATTCGTCCATTGTATTTGCCATCTCATTGTCTTTATTCACTTTTGTATTTGTATTTTGGGCAAATACAATTGATGAACTGCAAACAGCGAGTATAGCCAGTTTCAGCTTTTTCTGCATAGTTGAAATAATTAATATAATTTTATACTTTGTTGCAAAGTAACGAAATAAATTTTAAATAAGAAAGTATTTTTTGATTAATATTCTATTAAAGATGCTTTAGTTTGGAATTAAATACCGATATTTGCAAAATCTAATGATGATTACATATAAACAATTATTCTGTAGTAATAGTAAATTTTGAGATATTGAAAGATGAGAAAATATTTATTTTTTCTTTTAGGTGCATTGTTGTTTTCCAACATAACATTTGCGCAAAAAAAGTATTCAGTTTATGCGATTGGTTTTTATAATCAAGAAAACCTCTTCGATTGTATTCACGATGAAGGCAAAAACGATTATGACTTTTTGCCCGATGGGCTTTATCGCTGGAACGAGATGAAGTATAAGAACAAGTTGAAGAACATGTCCAAAGTATTATCGGAAATGGGCACTGATGTGCTCCCGGATGTTGGATGTGCAATCATTGGATTGAGCGAAGTGGAAAATTCAAATGTGATGGATGACTTGACAGCTCAGCCGGCCTTGGCAAAGCGAGGTTATAAATATGTCCATATAGAAGGACCTGACAAACGTGGCATTGATTGTGCACTGCTTTATAATCCTAAATTATTTTCGGTCCAAGATTCAAAGTTGGTTCCGTATGTTTACGAACTACCCGCCGATAGTAATCATGCCACACGTGGTTTCTTAACCATTACCGGTACTTTGGCCGGCGAAAAATTAACGGTTATTGTTTGTCATTGGCCAAGTAGAGGCGCAGGTTCTTACTATCGAGAATTGGGTGGAAAACAAGTAAAAGCACTAAAGGATTCGATATTGAGAGAGGATCCTTCTTGCAAAATTATTGTGATGGGGGATATGAATGATGACCCAACCAACAAGAGTATGAAAGAATGCCTTTCCGCCAAAGGAGAAATTGAAGAAGTTGGAGATGGAGATATGTACAATCCATGGTATAATATTCTTGTGAAAGAAGGTAAGGGAACTCTTCTGTATCAAGGAAAATGGAATCTTTTTGATCAAATTGTGATGACTCCCAACTTAATAAATCGGACTGGTAAAAAAGATTTTTCAGAACTTAAATATTGGAAAAACCAAATTTTCCATCGCGATTATCTCTTTCAAGAGAGTGGGAAATACAAGGGAAATATTAAACGAACAACAGCAGGAGGAGTTTGGCTAAACGGATACTCAGACCATTTACCCGTTGTGGCTTATTTTGTGAAAGAACAGAAATAGATGGAGCTTGAAACTCATCCTTTCGAGCCTTGGCTGCCTTCCAATGCAAAGTTATTGCTGCTGGGAACTTTTCCTCCACCTCCCAAATGGTGGTGCGTAGAGTGGTATTATCCCAATTTTAGCAATGACATGTGGCGTATCTTTGGGCATATATTCTTTCATGACAAATTACACTTTGTCGATGAACGAAATAAGACTTATAGATTGGGATTGCTCAAACCTTTCTTGAAAGAGAAAGGCGTGGCAATTTTCGACACGGCTCTGAAAATTCATAGACCTACAGGCACAGCTTCTGACAAAGATTTGGAAATTGTTGAGACTTCAGATTTAGATGGAATATTGCGCGCGCTGCCTAATTGTAAAGCCGTGGTTGGTGCCGGACAATTGGCTTCTCGACTTATAACATCCCATTTCCATATTGACACAAGGCACCTGAAGATGGGAGAATATGTCGGCTTTGAATTCTCGGGGCGTAATATTCGTCTTTACCGACAGCCAAGCAGTAGCAGGGCGTTTCCGATGAAAGTGGAAAAGAAAGCTGAGTATTATCAACAGATGTTCGAGGAAATAGATTTGAAGTAACACGCTCTTTTTAACAAAAAGGAATTAGCGAAATAAAAACATGTAAACCTTAGATGGACGATAAAATAACAATCATTGGCATAGCCGGAGGAACCGGTTCCGGAAAAACTACTGTGGTAAAGAAAATAGTCGAAACGCTACCCCCTCATTTCGTTGCAGTCGTACCGCTTGATTCTTATTATAATGATACGACCGGTATGACGGATGCGGAGCGCAAAGCCATAAATTTCGACCATCCCGACGCATTTGATTGGAAATTACTAATCAAGCAAGTAAATGATTTGCGCAATGGAATTGCAATAGAACAGCCAACTTATAGTTACCTCTTGAGCAACCGCTTACCTAAAACAATTCATGTGGAACCCAAGCCGGTAATTATTATAGAAGGAATCATGACCCTTATTAACAAGAAATTACGTGACGTCATGGATTTGAAAATCTTTGTTGATTGCGATTCCGATGAACGCTTGATTAGAAATATTGAACGCGATACGATTGATCGGGGAAGAACCGTCTCCATGGTGGTGGATCGCTACTTGAAAGTCCTAAAGCCCATGCACGAGCAATTCATCGAGCCAACCAAGCGATTTGCCGATCTCATCATTCCGCAGGGGGGAGAGAATGCCAAGGGAATAGGTATTTTGTGCAAATATATACAAGGGCTTGCACCCCAGGCATAACATTGTTTATCCAAATCGGTCATTAGGATTTCCCGGTGTTGTATGGCAGTGAGAAAATCTTTATCTTTTCCCTATTGTGTCCTAAATAATTTTGTGCCCCACGCAAGGTTGAATCAAATCATGAGACTTTACGTATTTTGTTCCAATGCCGGATAGCACCATTCTCTTCATGACGTCAATTCGTATTCAGGTAATGCGGTAGTGTCCTTAAAAGTGTGTAATTCATCTTTCCTTTCTCTGTACTTCCACTGTTATTTTATTCTTTTCTTTCCAGTTTTTGAATTGATATATTTTCCTTTCATATGTTGTCTTTGTTTCCTCTTTCGCCACGGCTGCAAGGAGGAAGATGACGGCCTTCCCTGATGGCGTGCTTGTTCTGATTTGGCCGGTTC
>NZ_SDIK01000036.1 GCF_008016795.1 Prevotella brunnea | reverse complement strand
GGTACTTACAGACACGCCAATTGTCTCGGCTATAAAACTAAGTGAGAATTTCTTTTGGAGTAACACACTTATTGTGTATCTTTGCTCCGAGGTTAATTGTTTATACATTGCAATACAAAATTAGTTAATCTCAGGGAGAGGGACGAAAGTCTTTCTCCTTTTTTTTTGTATTGCTTAAGTTATCCGTCAATGCTCTTTGGGGGCTTCGCGCCCCCAGCCGCAAGGCAAACCTCCGCGGTGTTTTTCATAGTTATTGCACCCACAGAGATTTTGCACTTCTATTTGGAATTAGCAAGTACAGGGACGTTGAAAACATGAAAATTCTTCTCGGCGGTATGGGAAAAGTTCAATAATGTCCTAAATTTTCTTCACTCGTTCATTCAAAGCTTAGCTTTTGCACAGCAAAAGGTAAGCTATTGCAATGCAAAAGGTCATGAATCGGAGTGCAAAAGCTTAGCTTTTAAATCGCAATTAATATTGTCTTGATTATCAATAGATTACAGAGTGTGTCTCAGACACGGTTTTTGTAATATAATTTCGTATTGATAGGTGGACCGAATGTTCGCTATCAAGCGTCTGTTTATCATTATCTGAATACGAGTTGGAGGGGCATAATAATGCCAAATTTGGGATAAAGCTACAAAAGCAAAACAAGTAAAGTCCTAAATATCAACATATAGATAGTTCATTATCAAGAACTATCGTTATAAAAATCAAGAAAGTCAAGGCAATAAGTCGGAGTATTCATTATTTTTTCGTAAATTTGTAGTGAAAATCTAACACACGCTCACGTCGATGAAAATCAATTTAGCACGTATAAAACATTTTTTCAAGATTGGGATATGGAGAAAAGACAACAGCCTTTCCCCCGGTAAAAACTTTTTTATCCGGTTATTACAGAAATTATATTTGGCAATAAAGTTCTTTTTTGAACGTGGGCATATTGGCTATGCCACACAATTATCGTTCAGTACCATTCTTGCGATAGTTCCCATAGCTTCCATGATTTTTGCTATTGCAAACGGATTTGGTTTCGGTAAGTATATGGAGGAAGTTTGCAGAGATACTTTCTCTGGGCAACCGGCTGTGGCTGATTGGCTTATTCAATTGGCAAATTCCTATTTAGTTCATGCGAAAACCGGATTATTCATCGGTATAGGACTGATTTTCATGTTCTATAGTATCATCTCCTTGATAAATACAGTGGAGCAAGTGTTTGACTCTATATGGCAGGTAAAAGGCAGCCGGCCAATAGGAAGAATTCTCACAGATTACACCGCAATGATGTTTCTTGTGCCTATAGCCATCATTATCATGTCCGGATTGAGTATTTTCATTTACGGCTTTGCTGATCGACTAAAAGACTATTGGTTATTGGGGTCTGTGGCGACTTTTTCCATCCGATATGTTTTGCCATGGATGGTTATATCTATCATTTTCATCGTTCTTTTCATCTTCATGCCAAACACAAAGGTGAAGGCTACAAAAACGTTGCTGCCCGGAATGTTGGCAGGAGCTTTTATGTTGGTTTTGCAATGGATATATATACATGGACAAATATTTTTGACAAGTTATAATGCCATTTACGGTTCATTGGCAGCTCTCCCTTTATTCATGCTATGGATGCAAATTTCCTGGTATATCTGCCTGTTTGGAGCTGAGCTATGTTACACAAACCAGAATTTAGAGTTCTACGAATATCTCATTGATATGAAGGATGTAAGCCACGAGAACAGACTAATCATGAGTGGCATCATCCTAAGCCACATCTGTCAGAGGTTTTCGCTTGGGCAGCATCCTTACACCGCGTTGGAATTAAAAACAGTAACTAAAATTCCCATTCGGGTTACAACGGAAATCTTACATAATTTGTGCAATGTAAATTTAATAGCTGAAAACAATTCCATGGACACGACTGAAATAACGTTTTCACCCACCATGGATACGAACCAAATTACAATTGGAAAAATGATTACGCTGTTGGAATCTTATCCTAAAGACAAATATAACTATTTAAATTTGGACACTGCTCAAATCATTAGTCCCCATACCGCAAAACAGTTTGAGACGATTCGGGAGGATTATTTGCACAAATTAAATGACATTTCGGTAAAAGAACTTATCAGCTGAAGATGCTGTACAACCCGACAATATTAGGGAGATTATACATTTCAAGGAATTTTATTGTTTTCCATAATTTGTTTAGGAAAAATATAGTATCTTTGCATAAAATCTACCATTCACACCGTCACACAGTGTTGGTATCTAAGCATTATTGATACCGGTATGGTGAGAGCTTATTGTTACACAATAACTATGCTTGTAAAAACATTCGCAACAACTGTTACAACGCGCACATCATACCGATGCCTATAAAAAGAATATCGAAAATATGAAATATGCAATCATCGCGGCAGGAGAAGGTTCTCGATTGGCGAGTGAAGGAATAAAACAGCCCAAACCATTGGTGAAAATCAATGGTGAAGTTCTCATCGACAGATTAATAAGAATTTTCGGAAATAACGGAGCTACGGATATCCACATCATCTGCAATAGCGAGATGAAAGATGTAAGCAATCATTTGCAACAACTGAAACAAAGATTGATGGAAGAGTTGCACGTTCCCATTCATTACATCATCAAATCCACTCCCAGTTCCATGCACAGCTTCCATGAGCTAAGTAAATTTCTAAATAATGATCCTTTTATACTGACAACAGTAGATACGATATTCGATGAAAATGAATTTGCAAGCTATGTAAGCACATTCAAACAGGCTTGCAACGAAGGTGTCGATGCGCTAATGGGCGTAACAACCTTCATTGATGACGAGAAGCCACTTTATGTCGAGGTGGAAGAAGACAACAAAATAAAAGGCTTCTTCGATACGCAAGAGAATAATTGTGAATATGTTTCCGCAGGAGTTTACGGATTAACCCCCCAAACCATAGAAACACTTATCCGCTGTATTGAGAGTGGGAATAGTAGAATGCGCAATTTCCAAAGAGCATTACTACAAGACGGTTGGAATGTAAGAGCTTATCCATTTTCCAAAGTGTTGGACATAGATCATGCCAATGACATTATCAAGGCCGAAAAGTTCCTGAAGAAATGAAGGTAATAGCAATTCAAAGGGACGAGAGGTTCTCTCCAAACTCGGTAAAAAACGATAGGTTAATCCTCGAAATGGTATCACGATCGTTTAACGGCACCATATTCCCGGAAAAAGAACTTACACCAGAATCCATCCGCGATTGTGAACTAATTTTGAATATGGGAAGATTGCCTGAGACTTTGAATATCTTAAAAGATAAGTCGCCGGAAAACGCTCTGATACTGAATCCGGGAAAAGGAGTTGAACATTGCAAGAGAAGTCATCTTCAACAACTAATGCAACAATATGAAATTCCCATGCCACCACAAAAAGGAAGTCATGGTTTTTGGATAAAAAGAGGAGATGCCGCCGCGCAAACAAGAGAGGATGTGAAATATTGCGCTGATGACAATGAATTGAAAAATGCTAAGAAGAGGTTTGCAGACAGAGGAATTAAAGACATCATAGTTCAAGCGCACATCGAGGGTGATTTAATTAAGTTCTACGGAGTGGAAGGGAGTGATTTCTTTAAGATATACTATCCCGGAGACGATGGAATAACCAAATTTGGCGATGAGATGAAAAATGGAAAGCCCAAACATACTGACTTTAACAGGCAGCAACTTCGAGATAAATCCGAATTACTCTCAAAACTAACAGGAGTTCCCATTTATGGAGGTGATGCCATCATCAATAATCATGGAGAGTTTTTCATTATCGACTTCAATGATTGGCCAAGCTTCTCTCGTTGCAGGGAAGTCGCTGCGACAGCTATCGTGAATTATATAAAAAGAAAACAATGAAAGATAACAATATAGAGAGAAAAGGATTCAAAGAACTTTTAGCATCATCACTGAAGTCTGAAGACACCGAAGAATGGATTGACGTATATTTTACACGTCCGATAGGTTTGGCGTTTGCAATCTTTTGGAACAAACTGGGAGTAACCCCAAACGCAATTACTATTCTTTCAATTTTTTTAGGCGTTGCAGCAGGAGTGATGTTCTACTTCACAGACTTTGTGCATAATGTCTGCGGAGTTCTTCTCCTGATGTTTGCTAACTTTTGCGATTCTACAGATGGACAATTGGCAAGACTCACAAACCAAAAATCTATGATTGGACGTTGCCTTGACGGTTTTGCAGGAGACGTTTGGTTTTTTGCCATTTACTTGGCTATTGTCTTGCGCATTTGGCATCAACACATACCCGGAACAACTGAACCTTGGGGCGTGTATGGGCTTGCCATAGCAGCTTTGGCAGGAATTGTCAGTCATTCGCCACAAAGCTCCCTAAGTGATTACTATCGACAAATCCACCTCTATTTCCTGAAAGGAAAAGAGGGATCGGAACTCGACTCTTATGCGACAGAGCATGAAATTGTTGAGAGCTTAAAAGAAAGAAAAGGAATGTTTTGGGAAAAGGCATTTCACTCAAACTATCAAAATTATTGCAAAAGTCAGGAAAAAAGGACTCCTGAATTTCAAAAGCTGCGGAAAGAACTTAAAGAAAAGTTCCCAAATACCGAAAACATCCCACAAGCGTGGAAAGAAGAGTTTCTGAAGGAAAGTCGTTCATTAATGCCCATGACGAATTTTCTAACATTTAATTCGCGTGCCATCCTTATTTACATCACTTGCCTACTGAATTGCCCTTGGATTTATCTCTTTTTAGAGATAACGCTTTATAACATTATATATATGTATATGCACAAACGACATGAAGTTCTCTGCAAGAAAATGTATTTCAAATTAAACGATAATAGTTAGTCATGGAAACACAAGGATATATATTCGATTACGGAGGAACATTAGACACGGATGGCTGTCATTGGGGAAAGATGATTTGGCATGCTTATAAACGACAAAACATACCTATCAAAGAAGATATGTTTCGGAAAGCTTATGTTCATGCTGAGAGAATGTTAGGAAAACATCCCATCATTCAATCAGACTACACCTTTCTTAAAACACTGAAAACAAAGATCAGAATTGAATTTGAGTATCTGTTGCAAAAGAGAATTTTAACATCTTCCGATATTTCCTCTACAAGTTTGCAAAGTGCTGTCGTGACCGATTTGTATCATCATGTACAGAAAGTAACGGCAAAGAGCAGGAATATACTTTTAAATCTAAAAGAACGACATCCCATGGTGTTAGTGAGCAATTTCTATGGAAACATGTCCGTAGTACTTCACGAATTCGGATTGGACGATATATTCGACGATGTTGTCGAAAGTGCGATAGTAAAAGTTAGAAAACCTGATCCTGCTATATTTCAAATAGGTATCAATAAATTGAAAATGGAGCCGAAAAATGTTATCGTCGTTGGAGATAGCTATACAAAAGATATCTTACCGGCACACGAAATAGGCTGCAAAACTGTATGGTTAAAAGGCGAAGGGTGGACAGAAGAACAATATCCAAATTGTGTTGCAGATAAAATCATCACCCATCTTAAACAACTTACAGACAGACCATTAGGAAATAATAATAAAAATAACAATAAACAGGCGCAATAGCCGTTATTTAATGAACTTAAATACTGTAATAACATGAAACAGGAAAAAGTAGCCCCCGCAGAGGGCAAGTTAGGAATTATGGTGGTAGGTTGCGGTGCAGTATCCACAACTTTCATGACCGGTGTTTTAATGACACGGAAAGGGTTAGCAAAGCCTATCGGCTCCATGACCCAATACGACAAAATCCGCGTTGGTCGCGGGTCAGAGAAAAAGTATCTGCATTATAAGGACATTGTTCCGCTCGCTAACCTTAATGATATTGTGTTCGGCACATGGGATGTGTATCCGCAAAACGCTTATCAGGCAGCTGTCTATGCAGAAGTATTAAAGGCAAAGGACATAGAACCTGTTCGCGATGAGCTGGAAGCCATTAAACCATTAAAGGCTGCTTTTGATAAAAATTATGCAAAACGAATTGACGGGGACAACGTAAAAGACTGCAAAACCCGCTGGGATATGGTCGTGGAGTTAAAGAAAGATATTCAAGACTTCAAGAAGGCCAACAAATGCGACAGAGTTGTTGTAATCTGGGCTGCATCGACAGAGATTTATGTTCCTTATGATGAGCAAGTTCATAAAACACTATCTCAACTTGAAAATGCGATGAAGGCTGATGACCGCGAGCATATTGCACCTTCGATGTGCTATGCATACGCAGCATTAACCGAAAGCTGTCCGTTCATCATGGGTGCTCCCAATACTACCGTTGATATTCCGGCTATGTGGGAACTTGCAGAAAAAACAAAAATGCCTATATCAGGTAAAGACTTCAAAACAGGTCAGACCCTCGTAAAATCTGGTTTTGCACCTATCATCAAGACACGTTCCTTAGGTTTGTCTGGCTGGTTCTCAACAAATATTCTTGGCAATCGCGATGGACTCGTATTGGATGAACCTGCGAATTTCCACACAAAAGAAGTGAGCAAACTCTCTACACTCGAGACAATTTGTAAAGCAGAAGATCAACCGGATCTCTATGGCAATATTTATCACAAAGTCCGCATCAACTACTATCCACCACGCAATGACGATAAAGAAGGATGGGATAATATCGATATATTCGGCTGGATGGGCTATCCTATGCAAATAAAGATTAATTTCTTATGTCGCGACTCCATATTGGCAGCTCCGCTTTTGCTTGATCTCACCTTGCTAAGCGATTTGGCTGCTCGAGCAGGCAGATATGGAATACAGCGATTCCTAAGTTTCTTCCTAAAGAGCCCGATGCATGATTTTACCAAAGGGGAAGAAGCAGTAAACAATCTCTTTCAACAATACACCATGCTCAAAAACGCCATCCGCGAAATGGGTGGTTATGAAGCAGATGAAGAAATCGATTAAAACTCTATTTACACTCTTGCTTTTCTGGACATTGGCATTTACTGCCAGTGCCCAGAATTTAAATTGCATTGTTGTTGATGCTCAAACAAATGACAACATTGGATTTGTCAACGCATTTTACAGCAAATTAGGAGTTTCCACATCAGCTGATTCAGTTGGTAATTTTTCTATTTCCAGACACAATGGAGAGATTCTGACAGTTTCAACAATTGGTTACAAACCAAGAAAAATTAAAATCACCAATAAAACTCCTAACAAATTAGTCATCAGGCTGGTAAGCGACGCAAAACAACTTGAGGGAGTTGTCGTGAAGGCAAAGCGTCGCAGAAAATATACAAGGAAAAACAATCCGGCGGTAGAACTCATGAAGAGAGTTATTGCCGCAAAGGAAATGACTCATTTGGAAAATCACGACTATTATCAATACACCAAATATCAAAAAATAACCATGGCTTTAAACAACCTAACCCCTGAAGATATGGAAAGAGGGGTGTTTGAGAAAGCTCCATGGCTGAAAGACCAAGTAGAATTATGCCCCTATAACGACAAACTTATTCTTCCGTTTTCTATTGACGAAACGCTTACCCAACATATTTATCGAAAAAGTCCCAAAAACGAAAAAGACATTATCAAGGGACAAACCACCAAGGGTATTTCAAAGCTAATTCAAACCGGCAGCATTATTAATACAATGGCAAAGGATGTGTTCAAAGACATCAATTTATACGATGATCAAATCGCGTTTCTCCAATCGCGCTTCCCCTCACCCATTGGTTCAACTGCCATTTCTTTTTATCATTTCTACATTGATGATACGGTAATGGTAGATAACGATCAATGCATCCGCTTGCAATTTATGCCCGCGAACCAACAGGATTTTGGATTTCGTGGTGAACTTTATATACTAAACGACAGCTCTTTACACATTAGAAAATGCGATATGCAGCTTCCAACCAATACTGGAGTGAATTTTGTGGATGCCATACGATTTCAGCAGGAATACACAAGGCTTCCCAATGGAGATTGGGTTTTGACCACAGACAACATGATAGCAGAGTTACAATTAACCGACTTACTGAGAAGAGTTATCATCATTCGCACAACTGGTTTGAAAGATTATTCGTTTACCCCCATTGATAATCACCTCTTTAAAGGAAGAGCTAAGCTATTCTATGACCCGGATGCCAAAATGCGCAACGAAGAATTCTGGAGCCAAAACCGAACTAAGGAACTTACAAAAAGTGAAGAAAACATGGAATCTTTCGTTTCGCGCATGGGTCAAACCAAGAACTTCAAATGGGTAATGTTCGGCATTAAGGCACTTGTGGAGAACTTTGTAGAAACCGGTTCCTCAACAGCTCCAAGCAAAGTTGATATTGGTCCCATAAATGCGTTCATATCAAAGAACTATATAGACGGCATTCGTCTAAGAGCAGCAGCACGTACAACTGCAAAATTAAATCCTCATTGGTTTGGGGATGTTTATTATGCGTATGGCACAAAATCCAAGAGACATTATTATGGTGCAAAGCTAATTTACTCATTTAACAAACCAGAATACCAGCCCATGGAGTTTCCCATGCGTACGCTCTCCGTGGAGTCGTACAGAGATATTGAGTCGCCTTCTGATAAATTCCTCATACACAATAAAGATAACATTTTCATGACTTTCAAACCCATGAAAGTAGAGAAGATGTATCTTTACGATAGGCAACTGATCAACTTCACATGGGAAACCGACTATGGACTTGCCACCAGTTTTAGGTTTTCAACAGAAAACAATCGGTCAATGGGAAAGCTAATCTATGAGAAGATGGATGGCACAATTGTAAAGAACATACGAAACACATCATTTACCATCGGATTGGATTATCGTCCCGGACAAAGTTACATTAATACAAAACAACATCGCCGGGAGGTAAATCTTGACGCACCTCAATATGTGATTACCCATACCATGGGGATAAAGAATTTTTTAGGTTCGGATTTTAAGTATAACCTAACGGAATTATCAATCTACAAAAGGTTTTGGATGGGTAGTTGGGGATATATTGACACAAGAGTGAAAGCGGGTGCGCAATGGAACAAAGTGCCCTACCACCTCCTGATTATGCCCCCTGTAAACACCTCATATTTCGAGCACCAAGGAACATTTAACTTGATGGAGAACATGGAGTTCTTGAATGACCGCTACACTCAATTCAACTTGGCATGGAATCTTGAGGGAAAGATTTTCAACCGCGTACCGTTACTCAAGAAATTAAAGTGGCGAGAGTATATCGCCTTTAAGGGAATGTGGGGACATCTTACCGATAAAAACAATCCGATGCTGAAACAAAATGCCAACGATCCGATACTCTATCGCTTCCCAGAAGACACAAGAATAATGTCCAACGACCCTTATTTGGAACTTGTCTTGGGGGTTCATAATATTCTTAAATGCCTTGAAGTGGATTATATCCGCCGACTTACTTACACTAATCTACCGGGAATATCTACACAAGGCATCAGGTTCGGTTTTAACTTGGTGTTTTAATACCTCATCAACGTGAAATGACCTTAGAATTTTCGAGATTTACAAGAGATAAGCTTTCGCGATACAAAAACTCATGTATTGAAGTATCACGGCGATATGGGAAAAGTTCAATAATGTTCGAAATATTCTCATTCATCTATCCAAAGCTTACCTTTTGTTCCGTAAAAGCTAAGCTTTTGCATTGCAAAAGGTTATGAATTGGAGTGCAAAAGCTAAGCTTTTAAAAACACGGGGTAGGATGTTTTGTAAATGCTTGATAACCAGGTGCTTATTTTTTTTCATCGAAGAGCCTTTTTCGGTGTTCGATGTTCTTATGTCGGGAGCACTGAAATGTAATGAGAAGGAGCGATTTTCATAGGCACAAAAAAAGAGAAGAATAATAAATATTCTTCTCTTTAATAAATTTCTTTACTCTGTTCGAGTTGCTTCGATTATTCAGCAACAGTAGAATCAGCCGGAGTAGCAACAGAGTCAGCCTGTGTAGTGGTAGAATCCATTGAATCAACATTTTCTACTGTGTCGTTTGCCAATGAATCAGCGTCAGCAGCTGGTTTAGCATTGTTACCACAAGAAGCGAATGAAATAGCTGCTACAGCTACGAACATTAAAATTACTTTCTTCATTTTCTTTGCTTTTTTAAATCTGTAAAACAATCATTTGTTTATTAAAACACTGCAAAGGTAAGTATTTTTTTGATATGACATATACTTTTTACGTTTTTTTTTTGATTGTATTTGTAACATTTCGGTAATTTATTGATAATCAGAGTAATAACGATTGAGCATTGATAGTTAAATAATGTTATTAACTTTTTCTTCGTTTATTCCTCCCTTTATTTGTTAGTTTTTGAACAAATCGATTTTCAATTTATCTTTGTTTGTTCAAGGCAATTATTCGCAATAACGTTTTTGCACTTTGCGCTTCTTTTTCTTTGGCGTATTAATATCCGGTTCCTCTACGTACATGCGATATCTTTGAATGATTTGCCTTGTTTTCATGTTGAATGAATGTAAAATTTGGTTGTAAACAAATTAAGAGCAGTTAAGTAGCAAATTAAATTGTTAAAATCGAATAAAGAAGTATGACAAGATTTCAGTTTTACATTTTTTGGGTCTATATTTGCAATGGTTTTAAGACGATAATCATTTCTATAATACACGTAGAGTCATAAAGATAAAAATTAATAATTGAAAGTTATGAGAAAATTAGGAAAGTTTTTAGTTGGTGCTTCCTGTGTACTTGCATTGGCATTCTCCACGGGGGCTTTTATTAAGGTGTATGGCGCACAGGCATCAGTTGCAGCTCCCGGTCAGCCGGTAGATTTGACTTATGCGGCAGATAAGGCTTTGCCGGCTGTGGTTCATATAAAGTATGTACAAAATTCAAAAATTAGGACGGTGGAAGTACCGGACAATCCCTTTGGAGACTTTTTCGATTTCTTTGGGTTTGGCAATCCCGGTGGTAATGGTTCTCGCAGGCAGCAAGTCCAAACACCCAAGCGGATGGCTACAGGCTCCGGGGTTATCATATCGACGGATGGTTACATCGTAACAAATAATCATGTGGTTGATGGTGCGGATGAACTGACTGTAACCCTGAATGATAATCGTGAGTTTTCGGCTCGCATCGTAGGCACTGACAAAAGCACAGATTTGGCATTGCTTAAGATAAATGGAAAGAATCTTCCCACACTCCCTATTGGTGATTCAGACAAACTGAAGGTTGGAGAATGGGTCATTGCTGTGGGCAATCCCTATAATCTTAATAGTACGGTAACTGCCGGAATCGTTAGTGCCAAAGCACGTGGTTTGGGGGCAACGCCTAACGGGATAGAGAGTTTCATTCAGACTGATGCTGCCATCAATCAAGGTAATTCAGGAGGTGCGTTGGTAAATGCACAGGGAGAGCTTGTGGGCATTAATGCCATGCTTTATTCGCAGACCGGTTCCTACTCGGGTTATGGCTTTGCCATTCCTACCGCGATTGTAACGAAGGTTGTGGATGACATAAAAAAATATGGTAGTGTTCAGCGCGTAATTTTAGGAATCCAAGGTGGGGATGTAATTAATTACATTAATGAACAGAAAGAAAAGGGTAAAGAGGTGGACTTGGGAACGAATGAAGGTGTTTATGTTGCCGAGGTTCAAGAAGATGGTAATGCAAAAGATATTGATTTGCGTTCCAATGATGTCATTATAAAAATTGATGGTAATAAAGTTTCCAAGATGTCGGAACTACAACAATTGCTAAACAGTAAGCGACCGGGAGATAAAGCTTCAATCACCTTCCTTCGCAACAAAAAAGAAATAACGAAGAGTATCACACTGAAAAATGCACAAGGAACAGTTAAACCCATCGAACAAGCGGATATTGATATTTTGGGTGGACAATTCCGTCCTATTACCGATAGTCAAAAGAAACAACTGAATATTACCTATGGACTTGAAGTTATTAAGGTAAACAGTGGAGTAATGAAAAATTCCGGCATTGGTCGAGGATTTATCATTCAGAAAGTCAATGATTCGATAATCAAGAGTATAGATAATTTGCAACAGGAGGTAAAGGCGGCTTCAGTAAGTAAAGAACCCGTGCTTTATATCCAAGGTATTTATCCTACCGGAAAGAAAGGCTATTTTGCAGTTCCTTTAGCTGATTGATGTAAAGTGATTTTACAATAATAAAACCTCACTGTGCTTGTTTTGATACAATAGCAGTGAGGTTTGTTTTTATCTTTTTACTTTGCTCTTGGCGCAATTATGAGATTTCTTGTTTGTATGCTTTTTGACATTCGGGACAGATTCCTTTATAATATAATTGAATGTCATCCACCACAAAATCTTTCATAGCTTGACTATCGATAGTTGGCGGTATTACATCATGGAAATCAAATACTCTGCCACATCGTTTGCAATAGAAATGCGCGTGCGGATGAGTGCTTCCATCGTAGCATACTCGATGTTCGTCAATGGTAATCATCAATGCTGCTCCTTTCTCGGAAAACATACGCAAGGTATTATAAATCGTTGTGCGGCTTACTGTAGGAATCTTTTTCTTTAAGTTCACATATACTTCGTCTATTGTGGGATGTGTATGGTGTGTTAAAAGATATCGCATGATTTCCATGCGCTGGATGGAGGGACGTATCCCACAATCTAATAATTTTTGATAAGCTGGATCTGTGTTCATCTTTAACTTTTAAAATATGTGCAAAAGTAACAAATATTCTTTTTAACTCCAAATAAAATCTTGGAAACATTACAAAAACGTTTCATCCAACTGAAATTCAGTTTGAAGAGTTTTCCGAAGAGCTAATTAGTTAGTTCCTAATCAGCAGAAAAGAGAAAAGTCTATTATCAATCTTTGATGATAATAGACTTTTCTGCTCTTTTAGCTTAATTATTGACAGTTCCGCCAACAATATCAAGCAATTCAGATGTAATTGCTGCCTGTCTTGATTTGTTGTATTGCAGATTGAGCGCACGTAGGAGTTCATCTGCATTATCAGTAGCTGTCTGCATGGCTACCATTCTCGCTGCGTGCTCTGAAGCATTACTATCCAATAAGGCCGTATATATCAATAAATGTAGCAATTTAGGGATCAAAGACGTTAAAACTGTCTTTAGGTCAGGTTCAATTATGAAATTATCGTTTAATGGCAGGATTTCTTCATCCTCTTTGTTGTTAGAGTTTTTAGAATGTTTCTTCAGATAATCCTGTGCTTTCTTCGTTGCGATATTTGAGGTTAAGTCGCGTTCATGATCGGAATGCAACTCTTCCTCCAAGTCAATCGGTAAATATGTTTTACGAGTTAATATTTGACTTCCTGCGCTCTTGAAATGGTGATAGATAAGTTCTACTTTATCTATTTCGCCATCCAACCACAACTTTTCTATCTCAACCGCAATTTTATAACAATCTTCAGAATGAGGCTTATCTGCCAATTCAAGAAAAGTACCTGCAGATGTAAGACCCATTTTCTTTGCTTTCTCGGCAACTTTTCTACCAAAAGAATAAATCAATATGTTATCTTTGGAGATACCCATATCTTGATATTCTTTTATTGTGTTTTGCATCATTCGTAAGATATTGTTGTTAAATCCACCACACAAAGAACTATTCGAAGCGAAAACAAGCAAAGCTACGCGTTTCACCGGTCTGTCAGTGTTGAATGGGGTCTTTATATCCGGCATCGACACGAGGAATGACTTGAGAATATGCTCTAACAAGCGCTCATAGGGCAGCATGTTTTCGATAGCGACTTGAGCATGATGAAGTTTACTTGATGCCACCATCTTCATGGCACTCGTGATTTTACGAGTGCTGTTGACGCTGGCAATTCGTTTTTTTATTTCTTTTAATGATGGCATTGCAGATTTATCTTATTTATATTGAGCAGAGATATTCTCCATAACCGTTTCAATAATTTTTGTATCCTCTTCGAGAAGTTTCCCGGAAGCCAAATTTTCAATAACATCTTTATGAGAATTTCTCATACTTTCTAAGAATTGATCTTGGCATTCACGAACTTTCTCTACAGGCACATTATGCATCAGACCATGGACACCACAGTAGAGAATTGCTATTTGCTCGCCAACGTGCATTGGTGAGTACTGCGGTTGTATCAAAAGCTGATTGTTCTTTCGTCCTCTATCCAAAGTCATAGCAGTAACCTTGTCCATATCTGATGAGAATTTGGAAAATGCTTCCAATTCACGGTACTGTGCCATATCAATTTTGAGTGTTCCGGCTACTTTCTTCATACTCTTAACTTGTGCTGAACCTCCAACACGAGATACTGAAATACCAACATTAATAGCAGGTCTGAATCCTTGGTTGAATAAGTCACTTTCCAAATAGATTTGCCCGTCAGTGATTGAAATAACGTTAGTCGGAATATATGCAGATACATCACCCGCTTGCGTTTCAATGATTGGCAGTGCGGTAAGTGAACCTCCCCCTTTTACATGACCTTGCAAACAGTCGGGAAGATCGTTCATTTGTTCTGCGATTTCTTGCTGGTCATTGATACGTGCGGCACGCTCCAACAGACGCGAGTGAAGGTAAAAGACATCTCCGGGATATGCTTCACGACCTGATGGACGGCGAAGAATCAATGAAACTTCGCGATAAGCAACGGCTTGTTTTGATAAGTCATCATATACAACAAGTGCGGAATGACCCCTATCTCGGAAATATTCACCAATGGCTGCACCGGCAAAAGGAGCGTAGTACTGCATTGCGGCCGGGTCGGCTGCTGTGGCACTTACGATGATAGAGTAGGGAAGTGCACCATGATCTTTCAGCGTTTGTACTAAGTTGGCAACTGTGGAAGCTTTTTGTCCAATGGCTACGTAAATACAATAGACCGGTTTTCCTTGCTCGTAAAAACTCTTTTGGTTGATAATGGTGTCAACGGCAATAGCTGTCTTTCCCGTTTGACGGTCGCCGATTATTAATTCGCGTTGTCCTCGTCCGATTGGAATCATTGAGTCCACACCTTTCAGACCGGTTTGCAAAGGTTCCTTAACAGGCTGGCGGTAAATAACACCCGGTGCTTTGCGATCCAATGGCATTTCAAACGCATCTGTTAGGTCAATGTCTCCTTTTCCGTCAATGGCTTCTCCAAGTGGATTGACGACACGTCCAAGGAAGTTGTCATTAACACGAATTGAGGCAATGCGATGTGTTCGCTTAACACTCTGTCCTTCTTTAATGCCGGCTGTCGGACCTAAAAGAATACATCCAACATTGTCTTCTTCGAGATTCATGACAATGGCCATCGTGCCGTTTTCGAACTCTAAAAGCTCGTTAGCCTCAGCATGACGAAGTCCATAAATACGAGCAACACCATCACTTATAGTGAGAACTGTACCGACCTCATCGAACTTTTCTTCAGCATTGATACCTTGAAGCGTCTTTAATAGAACTTCCGACACTTCACTCGGTTTTATTTTATCTGACATGTGATTTTTGTTTATTTCTTTAACTGTGCGAGTACTGAATTAAGTTTAGTCTTCACACTGGCATCCATTCTGTATGTATCGTATTCGAGGATAAAGCCTCCTATTACATCCGGATCAACTTTAACTTTAAATTCTACGGTACCTGCTGTATTGGCATGCACCAAACTTTTCATTTTTTCCTCGATAGCCGGAGTCACCGGAACAGCTGTTGTAAGTTTTCCTTGAATAATATTCTTCTGTTTTCTATATAGTGAGATATAAGAGTTCGCTATAAATATCAGGAGATCTTCCCGCCCCTCTTTCAGAACAAGTGAAATGAACGACTTCAGTAGCTCTGAATTGTCATTTCCACAAGCTTGCCTTATAAGCTCTTGTTTTTTGTTCTTTGGAAGCATCGGATTTTCTATCGTAGAACGCAACTGTGAAACCTGAGAATAACTTTTAAGGAGGGTTTGCATTTCTTGATAGAGATAGTCTTCCTGCTTTTGCTGCTGTGCTCCTTTTAATAATGCACGAGCATAACGAACCGATATTACACCTATATCCATATTTCTGTTTATTTACTAATATTGCTCACAGGAGAAACATTATCCAGCAAACGATCAATCAACTCCATCTGCTTGTCATTTGTAGAAAGTTCTTCGCGCAAGATGTTCTCTGCAACCTTTACGCTTAGCTCGGCAACTTTTTCACGAATATCTCGTAATGCATTCTGTTTATCAGCCTCGATTTCAGTTTTGGCTTCAGTTATGATGCGTACGCCTTCTTTATGGGCTTTTTCTTTTGCCGATTCTACAATGGCATCTCGCGTGGCAGTAGCTTCTTTTATGAGGGCTGATTGCTGTTCACGCGCTTGTTGCATGACGGATTCACCTTCTTTTTTTATATTGGTCAACTTTTCATTAGCTTCTTTTGCTTTCAGAAGGCTCTCATCAATATAAGCCTTACGCTCATTTACCATATTTATAATAGCGGGAAATCCGTACTTTATAACGATAAATGCTACGATAAGGAAGACGAGAGTCATCCAGAAAAGTAGTCCACTATTGGGAATTAATAAATCCATACGCTGGTTATTGTTCTTTCTTAATAATTAAATCTGGGATTTGTAGTGCGTTACGCACTTCCCTTGGATTAGAGCACAATAGCAAGAAGTGCTACGATAACTGCCAAGAAAGCCACACCTTCAATCAACGCAGCTGCGATAATCATGGAAGAACGCAGGTCGCCAATTTTCTCAGGCTGACGAGCCATGGCATCCATAGCCTGTCCACCAATACGACCAATTCCGATACCTGCACCAATAGCAACTAAACCTGCGCCAATGGCACCACCTAACTTTGCGAGAGCAACGTCTGCTAATAATAATGATAACATAATTCTTAGATATTTAATTTATTATTAATTTTATTTCAAAAATGAATGTTGTTTCTTATTCTGTTTTTTCTTTCTTTACATGAGCTTGGGAAATAAATACGGCACTTAGCATCGTGAACACTAATGCTTGGATGTAGCTCACAAGTATTTCAAGCAACATCATGAATACGCTTAAAGATATTGCGATAACTGACATACCCGATCCTGCTGCATAATTAACGATAGCGTTGTCTGCAAATGAAAACATGATAAACATAATTGCGCAGAATGACAAAGCGATGGCATGTCCCGCGAACATGTTTGCAAACAATCGGATTATCAGTGCCAATGGCTTTGTGAATATACCGAACAGTTCGATAAATGGCATCAAGGGAATTGGAAATTTCATCCATAATGGAACGTCCGGCCATAAAATCTCTTTCCAATACTCTTTCGAACCTGTGAAATTAACAATCAAGAATGTGCTAACACCGAGGAAGAAGGTACAAGTTATATTACCTGTCAAGTTGCCTCCTCCTGGTGGAAACGGTACTAATCCCATTAAATTTGCGCAAAAGATGAAGAAGAAACAAGTCAGAAGCCATGGAGCGTATTTTGGTGCTTCTTCACCCAAAGTAGGTTTTAACACCTCATCGTAAACACTCATGATAAACATGTGCATCAATCCGGTAAAACCTTTCGGTGCTTTGTCTTGTGGCTTGTGTTTCTTACACCATCTTGCAGGAATGAGAATTACCAACAATAGTACAATGGCATCAATGAACAATGTGCATACTGTTTTTGTTATTGAAATATCGATTGGTCGTAGCTCTTTACCATTAACCTTTTCGACAATTAGGTTCGGGTTGGTTGCGTCCTCTCCATTTTTTATTACCAAGTTATGAGGACCTGGACGATCACCATTCTTATCGCGTTCTTCTGAAAATTCCGAGCTGCTAAACACGTGCCACCCGGTAGTAGTATGAACAATAATAGGAAGATGGATAATGATGGGAGTAAGATTGTCCTCGGTACCTAAGTCCGTAATGTGCCATTCATAGGAATCCTTGATATGTCCCCACAAGATTTCTTTTACATCAACTGTGGCTTTCTTTGACATATCTCTTCCCTGAACAGGGAGAAATGCCGTAAGCAGTAGGATTGCGATCAGCACTTGTTTTATATGCTTCATATCTACTTATTCAATCGTTATATTTTTCTTTTCTACTTTGATAAAATAAATGCAGTCAAATATCATAAGCAACAAATAGTATATGACAAATATCGCCACAAAAGTAAGTACTTTCTCACGATTTGGCAGATAGATGACGGCTCCAATGAGTACGACTATTGCCGCTAATATCATCCTTAGCATTGAGCTTGCCATATAGAACTTACCCAATACCCGAGGGTGATTAGTTGCAAAATATTTCCAAGTCTTTCCATATGCCACGCATGAAACCAATGAGAACAACGCGCTGACAATGATAGGTGCGGACGTATTTGCGAGCATTAATCCTTGCGAGATGAGAAGTCCTGTCAAGGATATTCCCACTATGATCCAAAGACTTACCTTATTGTAATTGCGTGCTATTTTCTCTACGGTTGTTGTTTCCAATGCCATGCTCGGTTTTAGTGGAGATTACATTTCCACACAAAGATAAACCTCGTTTTTCTTAACTTCCACAAATCCCCCGAGAATATGTAATGTCTTCTTTTTCGATTCTACAGAATAGACGACACGTCCTTCTACCAATGTGGAAATTATGGGAGCATGGTTCTTGAGAATTTCAAATTCTCCCACTTCTCCCGGAACGAGCACGCTCTCAACTTCTCCTTGGAAGACATTTCTTTCAGGTGATATGATTTTAAGAAATAACATTAGCAATTATTTTATTGTTACCTATTATCCCTGAGCAGCCTCAAGAATTTTCTTTGCTTTCGCTTTTGCATCCTCTATTGTACCAACATTGAGGAATGCTTGTTCAGGAAGGTCGTCCACCTCTCCGTTTAATATTGCATTGAATCCCTTGATGGTCTCTTCTATTGGTACCATGACACCGGGAACGCCTGTAAATTGTTCTGCTACCGTGAATGGTTGCGACAAGAAACGTTGAACTCGGCGAGCGCGGTTTACAACCAACTTGTCTTCATCGGACAATTCATCCATACCCAAAATCGCAATGATATCTTGCAACTCATTGTAGTGTTGTAGCAATTGTTTCACACGTTGTGCGCATTCATAATGTTCTTTACCAACAATCAGCGGATCCAAAATGCGAGAGGTACTGCCCAGTGGATCTACAGCAGGATATATACCCAATTCCGTGATTTTACGGCTAAGCTCGGTGGTAGCATCCAAGTGTGTAAATGTTGTTGCAGGAGCCGGGTCGGTCAAGTCATCTGCGGGAACATATACTGCTTGCACTGAGGTGATAGAACCTTTCTTTGTTGATGTAATACGTTCCTGCATCGCACCCATTTCGCTTGCAAGCGTAGGTTGATAACCCACGGCAGACGGCATACGTCCGAGCAATGCTGATACCTCAGAGCCGGCTTGCGTAAAGCGGAAAATATTATCAATGAAGAACATGATATCTGCAGCTTCACCGTTCTTGCCACCATGATCGCGAAATTCCTCTGCGACGGTCAATCCTGATAGCGCGACTGAAGCACGAGCCCCGGGAGGTTCGTTCATCTGACCATAAACAAGCGTTGCCTGAGATTTCTTCAGTTCTTCTTTATCAATTAAAGATAAATCCCACTTTCCTTCGTCCATTGCCTTGCGAAATTTCTCCCCGTAGCGTATAACCCCCGATTCAAGCATATCTCGAATCAAGTCATTACCTTCACGAGTTCGTTCGCCTACACCGGCGAAAACAGAATATCCGTTATGTCCTTTGGCAATGTTATTGATAAGTTCCATGATGAGCACCGTTTTTCCAACTCCGGCACCACCGAACAAACCGATTTTTCCACCTTTCATGTAAGGCTCTAATAGGTCGATCACTTTAATTCCGGTTGCGAGCATTTCTTTCTTTGTGGAAAGCTCATCAAATTTAGGTGCTTCGCGATGAATAGGGTAAGCCCCTTCCATGTTCAATGGTTCCATACCATCAATAGGCTGTCCTACCACATTCATCATCCTACCTTTAATCTGTTCACCGGAAGGCATCACAATAGGGCTTCCCGTGATGGCAACTTCCAAACCTCGTTGCAGTCCATCGGTGTTATCCATGGCAACACAGCGAACGGTATCTTCTCCGATATGTTGTTGAACTTCAATTATCAGATCTTGTCCATTTGGACGTTTAACACGAAGTGCCTCATGTATTTTCGGCAGAACCTTCTCAGAATCTTCACCTTGAACGTCAAAGTAAACATCAATAACAGGACCGATTATCTGAGAGATACGTCCATTTATTTGTGACATACGCTTATTTGTTTATTATTTTTCTAATATCAAATTGTAAGATTATATACTTAACTCGTCTAACACCTTAATCAGCTTCATGTCAAAAGGTTTATCGGAGCGAATGGCTTCGGATAAAGGAACGTAAACCACTTCATTGTTCCGTACTCCCACCATTATGTTTCTTTGACCTTGAATGAGTGCTTCCACTGCTCCAACCCCCATGCGACTTGCAATGATTCTGTCGCGTGCCGAGGGGCGTCCTCCACGCTGTAAGTGCCCTAAGATAGTAACACGAACATCGAAATTAGGAAACTCGTTTTTTACGCGTTCAGAGTAATACATTGCACCACATTTCGGACTTTCAGAAACAATGACAATGCAACTTTTCTTAGATTTCCGGATGCCCCTTTCCATGAATCGGGACAATTGGTCAACGTCCGTGGAATCTTCGGGAATGATAGCGGCTTCAGCTCCACTTGCGATAGCAGAATTCTGAGCCAAAAATCCGGCATCGCGTCCCATGACTTCAATGAAAAATATGCGTTCATGGCTTTGCGCGGTGTCTCGAATTCTATCCACACATTCCATGATGGTGTTCAATGTTGTATCGTATCCGATGGTATTATCAGTGCCATACAGGTCGTTGTCGATAGTACCCGGTAAACCAATGCAGCAGAAATCGTATTCTTTAGCGAAAGTCATTGCTCCGGTAAGGGAACCATTTCCTCCTATTACAATTAGCGCGTCTATACCTTCTTTAATAAGGTTGTCATAGGCTTTTTGGCGTCCTTCTTCTGTCATGAAAGCTTTAGACCTTGCGGTCTTCAGTATTGTGCCTCCCTGCCCAATAATGCCACTTACGTTTTCTGTTGTAAAGGGCTTTACGTGTCCGGAAATTAAACCGTCAAAACCTCTGTAGATAGCCTTAATAGTAAAACCATTGAAAATTCCGGCTCGTGTTACTGCCCTAATGGCAGCATTCATACCGGGAGCGTCGCCACCCGATGTTAGAATACCGATAGTTTTAATTCTGGCCATAAGATATGTTGTCTTTTTCCTAGTCTTTTAATTTGGTGCAAAGGTAATAAATAATTATTTATATCCCAAAAATAAACTTAAATTATTTTCAACAACGTTGATCCTTCTTCAGAAATCTCAGAATTGGTTTACTTGTTGCAATGCGTCCTGTCGTATTTTGCAGATAATCCTTCCGTGACAATGTTATCATTATTGAACCCAAATTGCTCATTAGAGATTTAGTCATTTGTTTTCATCGGTTTCTAATGACTAAGTTGAACAAGTGCATATTTCTTGCCCTTTCAGTGTTTAGAATGGATAAAGATGTGAGCGCGGTAAGGGTCAAACAATCGGGCTGATAGACCAGTCGATGGAGTGAAAATTTTTAGTTATGAAAAGCCTTGATAATCAGGTTCTTATCTGCTATATTTTAAAAGCTTATGTTTTGCATTTCAAAAGCTTAGCTTTCGTTGTTCAAAAGCTTAGCTTTCGCAAAGCGATGTCTGTCGTATGAAAAACTTATTGTATTTATTTCTTAATGACCAATTTGGATTAATCTGCATTTTGGCGAAATATGAACATTAGTGTGTGTTTTTTCCCATCCATCCTCTTAACGTGAAATATATTTCTTCCTGCAATCTGAAAACCCACCATGAAAGTCTTAAAGGCATATAACCGAATTTTCGAGTGAGCCGTTTATCTAATCGTTTTTGCTCAATGTTGTGCCATGTTTTGTGAATGAGTTTTAGTCCTTCGGCAGCAGATTGCTTTGGCAGTTCGTTTCGATGCACAAAATAGAACATGTAGGTTCCAATCAAAATTCTCCATCTAACGTTTTCGTATAGGTTGATAATGTCTTCTGAAACATTTAATTGTAAAAGTTGTCGTTTCATGCTTTCATTTGCTCTCAGGTAGTCGAATCTCTTTCCATTTATACAATGTGTTACCGATGAAGCATGCTGTCGATAATAGTATTTCCCATCGGATAATCTTACTTCTCGAGATGCCAAATAATGTAGCCTTGTTATATTCTCGTCGCTGTATGTTCTACACGTTTCGTCGTATGGATATTTTAGATGTATCTCCCTGCGCACGGCATAAATACCATGAATTTCCCATGTTAGGCTTGCCACGAAAGCGTCATATCCGCTCATCACCTCGAATGTTTCCATAGGGAATTGTTCTTGCCGTTCTTCGTTGTAGTAGTAGATTGCATTGAAGAGAACAGAATCGGTGGAGGGATGTTTTTCATATATCCGCCAAATCTTTTCCAGCGCATTCTCTGCTAACCAGTCGTCACTATCCACGAAACAGATGATTTCACCATTTGCCCTTTTCAAACCTTCGTTTCGTGCGTGAGCTATTCCTTGATTTTCGGATAGGCAAATTAGTTTGATGCGTTCGTCTTTTTCCGCATAATCTTTTAATATTCGAACGGAATCATCTGTAGATGCGTCATCTATGCAGATGATTTCAATCTGTTTTAATGTTTGCCCAAGCAAAGAGTTAAGGCATGTGCTTAAGTATTTCCCGGTATTATAAACTGCTATGAGTACACTAATTTTCACCATAATGTTTCATATAGGATTTTATTCTTGTTGTTAAAGAATTCCATAAACTTGTCTTGGTTTTCAAGATGCTTATCGTTGTCGCTCCACTTATGAGTGCTAACATAATTCCCACCCCCCAATATAAAATGACATTTTGCAGTTTGGTGCAGAAAAACACCAAGATGCCGATAGGGATTTGCACCATCGAATACAATAGAATGTTATTGCCGGGCTTGTATTTGTATTTTATTCGGGCATAGATGAGTACAATAATGAAATCGACAATGCCGGCAGCGGTAATTCCCCAACCGGTTCCCGCTAATCCATAATGATTGAAGAATAAGATGACCAAAGCGACAATCAAAACATCGTATATGGTTTCCAAGAGAAGATAAGATATAGAGTCGCCTTTTGCCAGTGGTATGTATTGGATGGGAAGTTTCAGAGCGCGAAAGTACATAGCAATTACGATGGCTTGAGCCATTCCCAATGTCGGAATGAACTTGCCCGAATATAACAGTGGTATTAGTATGGGTAGGCAGAGCGAGAAAACTACCAAGAGTGGCGAGATGAGCAACAAGGTTACTTCAATTTGTCTGCTGACTATCCTGTTAAAAGTGAAAGTGTGCTTTACCGCACCAGATAGTCTGGGGAAAAAATCTGTTTCCAAAGAAGCAAATATTAATCCCACATACGTCATTGACATCATGTAGCCGGCATTGTATAATCCTACAGTTTCAATGTTCGCTACATTATTAATATAACTGCGAATTAAGAAATCTGCTCCGGATCCGAAGATGCCTGCAAGCACGAATGCCAGTCCTAACCGGATAATGTTAAATCCTTTGCGCATAAATCCCCATTTAAGATGTAACTTTAAGGGATAGAGTCGGTAGGAATAGCCTATGGTTAGAACCAACTGTATGAAAGCAATCAATACCAATGAAGGAACAATGGCGACCTCGTGAAAAAAATAATATAGAGGAACTGTGGTGGTTAGCGCGCCAAGAACGTTATAAACGGAAATCACTGCCAATGATTTTAGTTCTCTCAAGCCTTTTAATATGGCTAACTCTCCTCCGGTGATTGCCAATAGAGCCACGATGGGTGAAAGCAATATGAAATGGAAGGTATGACCGTCCCAAGAA
The DNA here is from genome assembly GCF_008016795.1 of Prevotella brunnea. GTDB lineage: Bacteria > Bacteroidota > Bacteroidia > Bacteroidales > Bacteroidaceae > Prevotella > Prevotella brunnea. The sequence goes on along the minus strand of NZ_SDIK01000036.1, from coordinate 17,913 downwards.
AAAGTAAACTTGCTTAGAAAAGGACTGAGCAAAACGCAAATTATCATTCCCATAATTCCGGCTGCAAAACTCAAGCTGCGTACCAGTTTGATGTGCTCTTCGAGCAATTCCTTGTTGCCCGAATCCAAGTCTTCGGAAATGTTTTTGATTGCGCTGATGGATATTCCGAAGTTGGTAGAATCGCTTACCAATTTTATGGTGGAGTTAAAAAGCGATATCAAACCAACTCCATTGGGTCCCAATATCATGGCTACTAACTTGTTACGTACTATTCCTACGAGAATGTTCAAACCCTGAACACCTCCGAAGAGCCCGGTGTAACGAAGAATGTGATTGTAGCTTTCCGTTTTTTTCATTTTTAATCTAACGTAAGTAAAATGTTTTTATTATTTTTGCATCTGAGATATTTCATGAGACTAAGTATTATTATACCCATATTCAATGTTGAAGAAACGCTGGAAAGATGTTTGGAAAGCGTTTTAAGGCAATCATTTCAAAACTATGAAGTGATATTGATAGATGATGGGTCAAAAGATAATTCGAGAGAGATAGCCAAACAATTCATGAAATCAGACGATAGGTTTTCTCTTATCAGTCAATCCAATCAAGGTCTGTCGGCTGCGAGGAATGTGGGGCTGGAGCTTGCGAAGGGAGAATATGTTACGTTTATCGACTCGGATGATTTCATAGATGAGAACTTGTATGAACGTCTGATGCTTGTCTTAGAGAAACATCCCGAATATGATTTCTTGGAATATTCGGTGAAAGAACGTTACGGTTCACCACATTCTACCTACCTCATGCTAAAGGATAGGGAATATCGAGACATGGACGTGTATTGGCTCGAAAGCAAGGCTTACTGTCATACTTATGCTTGTAATAAAATATACAAGAGAGAGCTATTTTCTGAAGTCAGATTTCCAATAGGCAAAAACTTTGAAGATGTTTTCACCCTTCCGCTTCTTTTGAAGCGTTGCAAAGTAGTGGCAACAACATCGCTTGGAACCTATTATTATTGTTACAATCCAAACGGTATCACAGGAACAGCCAAGGGAAGAGATCTGAATAACCTTTTGCAGGCACATCTGCAATATCTTCGGGATGGAAACAAAACTGACGCGACTTACTATGCACATATATTGAACATTCAACTTGATGTGTTTGAAGCCACCAATTCAGCCCCCATTATCCCTATATTACCCTATCACGATACCCTAAAATTAAAATTGCTTCATTTAATCGGAATAAAGAATTTATGCAGACTAAATCGGTTTATACACAGAATATCAAAAAACCATTAATAAGTTTTATCATCACTTATCACAATGAGCCACTTGAGATGCTGCAAGAATGTCTTCAAAGCATTTTAAGTTTGACCCTTACTCGGGATGAACGCGAGATTATTATCGTGGATGACGGCTCGGATGAATCACCATTGGAGGCTTTGAGAGATGTAAGAAACGATATTCTCTACATTCGTCAAAATTCTCAGGGATTAAGCATGGCTCGCAATCAAGGCATTGATATTTCGAAAGGGGAGTTTATACAATTCGTGGATGCTGACGATTTCCTTGTCATTAGCCAATATGAGAATTGTCTCGACCTTGTCCGCTTCAATAGTCCGGATATGGTGCTTTTCAACTCAACAAGTACTGCCAATGAGAAATCTCCATTCTCGTATTCCGATCCTGTATCAGGCGCAGAGTACATGCGTCATAACAATCTGAGAGCATCGGTGTGTGGGTATATTTTCCGTAAGTCTTTGCTTTTGAGTTTGAGGTTTACGAAGAACCTGACCCATGAAGATGAGGAGTTCACGCCCAAACTGTTCTTGCGTGCCGAAACGGTTTTCGATACGAATGCCAATGCTTATTTTTATCGTATCCGAACGGATTCCATCATGCATAGGAGAGATGAAACATGGATAAGAAAACGACTGGCAGACCAAGAAAAGATAATCAGGGAACTCTATCTTCATTCCGAATTGCTCACAAGTGGCGATAGGCTTGCTCTCCAGCGCAGGGTGATACAATTGACAATGGATTATATTTATAACATCATCGTTCTTACTCATGATAAGGAATGCTTAAACGAGGCGATTGATAAACTGTCAAGGCTCGGTCTGTTCCCATTACCTGATAAGGACTATACGCGGAAATATAAAATCTTCCGGAAATTGGCAAACAACAAGTTGGGAAGGGATGTGCTGATGATTTTATTGAAGGGGAAGTCATGAGAATACTCTTACTGGGTGAGTTTAGCAATGTGCATTGGACATTGGCCGAGGGGCTTCGCACGTTAGGACATGAAGTAATGGTCGTGTCGAATGGGGACTTTTGGAAGGACTATCCTCGGGACATCGATGTTTCAAGAAAAGAGGGCAAATTGGGTGGCGTCTTATTAATTGCCAAGTTGTTAAAACTGCTTCCCCGATTTCGGAATTACGATATTGTGCAACTCATTAACCCAATGTTTTTTGAATTGAAAGCCAAACACATATTTCTGATTTATAAGTATCTGCGCAAACACAACAAATGCGTTGTACTTGCTGCTTTTGGGATGGATTATTATTGGGTTAGCACTTGTTCCGGTTCTATGCCATTACGTTACAGCGATTTCAACATCGGAAAGCGATTGCGCACTAACTACGATGCCGTGAAAGAACGGAAGGATTGGATGGGAACCGAGAAAGAAAACCTCAATAAATTTATCGCAGAGGATTGCGATCAAGTCGTAGCGGGACTTTACGAATATTGGGTTTGCTATCATCCACTGTTTCCCCGGAAAACCACTTTTATCCCATTTCCCATTTACACGGCGGATAAGCCCTTTACCCCTCATCGGGCAAACGATAAGTTGAAAATCTTTATCGGCATCAGTAGGCATCGGTCGGAATATAAGGGGACGGATATCATGCTGAAGGCTGCACAAGATATTCAGAAACAATATCCTGACAAGTTGGAACTTAAACTGGCGAATGGTGTCCCTTTCAATGAATACGTTGGCTTGATGCAAGGCTGCGATGCCATAATGGATCAGCTTTACAGTTATACGCCATCAATGAATCCGCTTGAGGCAATGAGTAGAGGTATAATATGTGTCGGTGGGGGAGAGCCGGAAAACTATGAGATTATCCATGAGAAGATACTCCATCCAATCATCAATGTAGAACCAGATTATGAAAGTTGTCGAGCGGCTTTGGAACGGCTTTTATCCTATTCTCATGAGGAGATAGTCTCGCTCCAAATCGATAGTATCGCCTATGTTAAGAAACATCACGACCATATAAAAGTAGCACGGCAATATGAAAAGCTATACAATAAATTGCTTGCTAAAAATAATTAAAAAAGCATGAGTTGGATAAAGAAATATAAATGCCTATCTTGTGGCTACGAGGCTTGCGTCTATGAGGGTAAAGGATTCATGGGACAAAGCATTGAGGCGGTGGTTTGCAATGGTTGCCACAATCTTGTTCCTTTGGTCGTAGGGGGAGTTATCGGCGATGCCGCCCCTTCCTTTCGCTCTCTTACCGGAAGGATTTGCTTGAAATGCGGATCTGACGATATGAAAAAATGGGATGGACATACTTGTCCACAATGTAAAGGAAATATGGTGGATACAGGCGAAAGAGAGTTTTGGAGCTAATATTTCGCGATCATTTCAAATCCGTTTTCCTTGTACATTTACAATAGAAATTTTCAAGGGACGGCTAATTACCGATTTGGGGATATGGTGCAGTTATCCTTCTAACCAATTGTCAATTAACTTTCGAGCAATAGAAAGTTTTTCCGGAAGATTGGGGAGGTTATCTTTCTTAAACCATCCACCTTTTGATAATTCGCTTTTCTGTATTTTTATTTCCCCTGCATCGTAGTCGGCATTAAATCCTACCATCATGCCACACGGATAAGGCCACGGTTGCGAGCAGAAATAGGTCAAGTTCTTTATGCTGAGTCCCGTTTCTTCCATTACCTCACGATGAACAGCTTCTTCCAATGTTTCACCCGTTTCAACGAAGCCGGCAACAAGTCCATAAAAGTCTGTTTTGAAATTTTTCGCATGAACGAGTAATACTTCATCGTTTCGCCGTATCAAGACTATAACTGCCGTTGATATCTGTGGCCAAATTTCTTTTCCACAGTTTGTACAGAGTTTGGAGATGTTAGAATTGAATTTCATGGGAGCGCCACAAGCACCACAGAATTTTGTATTTTGATTCCAATAAAGCAGCTCATGACATTTGCCGGCTATCAAGTATAATTCGCGAGATAATTTGTAATAGCTCGACCTCAATCCACACATTTCCAGCTTAGGGTTGCCGGTTATGGGTGTATCTATATTTACAGCTTTTACTTTGACGCCCGATGAGGTCTCTGCAACATCCATGATTTTAGACCATCTGTGCAGTGATACCGGTGCTTCTTCGGATAGAGGAATAGTATATCCTTTATCGTCTTTTTTCAATACGATATCCGATTTACAGAAAACAAACCAATAATACTTCATATCCCCAATAGAATTATTTTCGATGGAGTTTATTCCCCAAACAGCAATTCCTTGTCTCTTTCCGCAGCTGCTTTCGTCCATTTGGTGGGAACAAACTTCCAATTATTCAGTGGCTTTGGATTCATTATCTTGGCTTTTTCTATTTCCTTGATGAGATAGTAGCGTTGATCCAATTCACTTCTCCAAATTATCCTTCCCTTCAATGAGTCTTGAGGAATCCCTGCTCCCTTTGTCAGAAGTTCTCCGCCCCCATTTCCTCTATAGCTGTTCACGGCAACCTTATACGATTTTTTTTCGTCGAAGGGCTGTCCGTTGCTCATTCTCAGTATCTTGACTTTTTCTCCGGAAGGCTTTGTAACATCCACCTCATAATCGATTCCTGCCGCCGAATCAAAGTTAAATGAGAAATTCTTGAATCCCAATCGCTGCGCGTCAGATTTTGTGTCAGCCAGCAAGAGTAAATGATCGTCAGGAGATTTCATGGTATTTACCCAAAGCGAATAACTCATTTCCAAATGCTTCCTTATCTCTTCTCCGGTCAGTCGCATGACGTAAAGTTGGTTTTCATATTTGTAAAGCTGAAACATATCTCCCACCGTGATGGGGCCGGCTTTGATGGATGAGTTGAATTGCAAAGGCGCGTTGAAGGCTATGTCTGCATTTGTTATCTTCAGTTCTAGGCTTAAAATTAAATCGTTGAAAGCGGAACTACCGAAATAGCAATCTTTTGAATAGATGGTATGCGTAAATGTTCCTATTTCTCTTTCCGTCCATGCTTTCACGTCGTTGATATTGGATTGAAAATAGTTGATGAATTGTTCATCTACCGGTATGTCGGAAACATCAACGATTTCTCCCTCTTTTTTTATCACCTTATAGTTCTTGTTTCCCTTTGTTTTCTCACCTGAAGCCCTCAATGTGATAGTAGCCACTGCCACTTTCTTGGCGTTATTTGCCGGATCAAGGCAAATCACCTTCTTTCCATCGCGGTTAGTAATTGCCATATTCCTTGGCGTGTGGTCATGACCAAAGAAAACGACATCAAATCCGGGCACTTGTTCTGCCACGATTTTTGAGGCATCTTCTAAGTAGTCGGGGGCTTGTATTCCTCCATCCCATCCGGAATGGAATAAGCCCACAATGATGTCAGGACTTTCTTTTGCTTTGACTGTTTCCATCGTTTTCCTTGCCGAGCTTACCATATCCTCGAAATGAAGCCCATGCCATAGTCGTTCTTCCAACCAGTTTGGAATGGCAGGTGTTAGCAATCCTATCACCGCGACCTTTATCCCATTTTCTTTCTTTATAATATAATACGGCATTAAGTAGGATTGTTTGGTTTTCGTGTCAATTACATTTGCTCCGACAACAGGGCATTTCAATTCTCTTATCCATTTATCATAGACGGCATGCCCCGTTTCCACATCATGATTACCTATTGTTGCAACGTCATAATTCATATAATTCATGACACTTGCTGCTATGTTCTCTTCTTCCGTTTTGATATAGTTGTAATAATAAACAACCGGTTGTCCCTGAAGAATGTCCCCATTATCCAATAAATATATGTTGTCTTCTTTCCATTGTTTACGCAGACCATTCAGATAGGTTGATACACGAGCCAATGACCCTTGTGTGTTCTTGCGTTTGATGAAGTCGTATGGGAAGAAAGCTCCATGTACGTCGCTTGTTTCCACCAGTTTGATGGTTATTTCTTTGTTTTGTGCGAAGCTGTCTGTGCCTAAAAAAAAGATTGCCATAAAAGCGAAATAAAATCTATACATTTTTATAATATCTTTAAATCATTTACAAAGATACAAATATAAATGGGGAGCGTGCCATTTAGTTGAACAGAATATTTAATATATTGAGCGATTTGCTTCTCTTCCCTTGAACTGAACCGTTCTATAGCTTACGAGTTTGTCGGTTCGTCCGCCCTCTTCACGGTAATAAATCAGTACTTGATAAGAGTTCTCTGTTTGGTAGAAACATCCCTCTGATGGCAGAACACTTATTTCTCCATTAACGTTCATCAATAGATATTGATAACTGTAATAGCCCAATTTTAGCGGAAAAGATAATTCGTACATTCGTGTCGAATCATTGTAAACGAGTTTGTAGTCATCCGTGAATGCTCCGTGTGTCCAATCTCCGTTTACATAGATGTTCCCATTGACTCGCTCCCGACAATCTAACGTAAAATGCACAATCATGTAATCACTTTCCGTTTGAACCGCTATGTTGTCGGAGTTGCGAATGAGAAACGCTCCGTTTGCATCCTCATCATAAACATAGTTTTGTCGTGGGGTGGAAATAAAAGGATAAGCATGGAAACTTTCTCCATCCCAGCTTATTCGCTCTATTCCCATTGTGGATACGTCGGTAGATAAAATCTCGAATTTTCTATATTCGTTACCTGCTTCGAAAATGAAATCTTGATTATGATTCCACTTTAATCCGTCGCTCATGACATATTGTGGTTTACTATTCCATCGTGCTGTTTCCCATCGTTTATTTTGTAAGATAACGGTTTGAATTTGCATGTTCGGATTGGTTACCTTATAGTTGCCGTATTTTAGTTCCATCTCCACTTGCTGATGTTTTTGATTTATCGTCAAATCGGTATTTGTCGTAACGGTCAATCCTACCTTCATGCACCTTTCTGCAGGCTCAACAATCATAAAATAAGCCCGGAGAACTTCCCGATGATAATCATCAAACACCTTTAAGACATAATTACCCGATATCAGAGGGCGACAACTCTTGTTGGGTATCGTTACCCGATAATGTGTGTAAATAGTATTGGTCAGCGTAGATTCTTTTATATCGTCGATGATATTATCATTTGCAAACCCTTCTATGTAGTCGCTTTCGAAGAGTTGTGAGGAAGGTCTCCAGTTGGCTTCGCAATGCTCCACTTTATATGTGTATCTGTGATATTCGTGCGTTAAATCATCGAAATCGACCGACAAAAATCCATTTCCCAATTCCAAAACCGGCATAGATTGCCAATCCCCATTTGCCACTACCTGCAATGAACGGATATCTGGGCTAAAAACCTGATGCCGCTGTGCAGATAATGTTGTGCGACAGAGAATTAAAAAACAGAGAAAAAAGCTAATCTTTCCGATGTTCATCCGTGTCTTACTTCTATTCCTTTATTAAGTTGTTCATAAATTCGTTCAACTCTTCATCCAATCCCGGCATTAAGTCGCCCCCGATGATTATGGTATCATCATCCGCCAAGTATAATTCTGCAATGGTTTCTCCTTCTTCATCCTCAAGCACGAAACCATAAGGTTTTATAATCCCAAGATTGTCTATGTCAGCTTTCAGCCTCATAAGTTCTTGGCGTAGAAGCATGACGACCTTGTCCTCGAAGTCGGTATCTTTATTTTCTATCCATTCATCAATTACACATCGAGTTATTTCCACTCCGTCATCATCGAACGCCATCAAATCTCCATTGTCGGGAGATACTCGAAGATGCAGATCTGTCATGAGGCAAGAGTCATCAGTACTTGGAAACTTTTGAGTGAGTTTCCTGAGGAAACGCTCAATTTGCTGTTGTGTTTTCACTTTTACAGTCATAGCTTAATGTTTCTTGAATAGATTACCGAGCAAAGTTAATAAAAGTTTTCATACAATGGCGCAATATAAATTTGTTTTTTTGTTATTTTCATCTTATTTTATCGGAATAGCCACTTTTTTATTATTACCTTTGCAAAGAATCGGACGACTTGTCGGATTCAATTAAAAATATCACCAACTCAATTTGCGCAATCGCGTTAATAATGAACAATACAATGAAACAAACTATTTTAGTTACCGGGGGTACTGGCTTTATAGGCTCTCACACAACGGTGGAATTGTTGGAAGCAGGGTATGATGTTGTCATAGCTGACAATCTTTCCAACTCAAAAATTGAAGTCCTCGATGGAATAGAGAAAATAACCGGCAAACGTCCGGATTTCGAAAAGGTGAACCTTGAGGATAAAAATGCCACGGAACAAATATTCCGAAAATATCCCGATATTCAAGGTATCATACATTTCGCGGCATCAAAAGCCGTGGGAGAAAGCGTGCAAAAACCATTGATGTACTATCGTAACAACATCGTTTCATTGCTGAATCTTTTAGAATTGATGCCGAAATACGACGTAAAAGGCATTATCTTCTCCAGTTCCTGCACCGTTTATGGGCAACCTGAACCTAAGAATCTCCCGGTTACCGAAGAGGCGCCACACCAAAAAGCCACTTCGCCTTATGGTAATACCAAAGAAATAAATGAGCAGATTATATTTGATTATATTCATAGTGGCGCAAAGATTAAAAGTGTTATATTACGTTATTTTAATCCTATCGGAGCACATCCATCGGCGTTGATAGGCGAACTCCCTAACGGCGTGCCCAACAACCTGATACCTTACGTTACGCAAACTGCCATGGGCATTCGGGAACAACTTACCATTTTCGGCAATGATTATGAAACAGAGGATGGAACCTGTATCCGCGACTATATCTATGTGGTAGATCTTGCCAAAGCTCATGTAGCAGCCATGGCAAGAGTGTTGGATAAGAAAACAAAGCCGGTGGAATACTTCAACATTGGAACTGGAAGCGGCAATTCAACGCTTGAAATAGTGAAAACCTTCGAGAAAGCTACGGGCATAAAGCTGAACTGGAAGTTCGGCCCCCGAAGAGAAGGCGACATTGAAAAGATTTGGGGCGATTGCACGAAAGCCAACCAAGTGTTGGGTTGGAAAGCCGACACGCCACTTGACGACGTGCTTGCCAGTGCGTGGAAGTGGCAGAAAAAGCTGCGTGAGGACGGCGTGATGTAAATACTCCGAGTAATATTCGATCAAAAAGCGTCGAGAGCGGAAGAATTCCCGACGCTTTTCCCACTTTAGCCGTTTAAGAGCTGTTTTTTCAAGAAAGCCTCGGCACGCTTCAAGTCGTCCGGTGTGTCGATTCCCACCGTTTCCTCATCGGTGAATCCAACCTTGATTCTGTATCCGTTTTGCAACCATCTTAGTTGTTCCAATCCTTCAGCAAGCTCCAACGAGGATTGTTGCAACCGAGTAATTTCCTCGAGTACCGGAACGCGATAACCGTAAAGTCCGATATGCTTTAAGAATGGATAGTGCTCAAGCCACTCTTTTTCCTCTTTGTTTCGTATGTAAGGTGCTAACGCTCTCGTGAAATACATCGCAAAGGATTGATTGTCCAAGATGATTTTCGGCGAGTTTGGGTTCTTTGCCGCCTCCAATGTATCAAATCGTTTGCCGAGTGTTGCTATTTGTGTGTCGGCATCTTCAAAACATGCAATGAGAGCTTTTATTTGTGAGGGTTGAATGAATGGTTCATCGCCCTGTATGTTGATGACTACGTCATAATCTTCATCGACCTTCTTGAGTGCTTCGGCTATTCTGTCCGTTCCGCTCTGATGGTCTGAACGGGTCATGACGACATTAGCTCCAAAGCGTTTTGTTGCATCGAAAATGCGCTGATCGTCTGTTGCTACATATACATTGTCGAGCACTTTATTTACTTGCTCCACCACTCTTTCGATTACGAATTTTCCTCCCAACTTAGCCAGTGGTTTACCCGGAAAGCGGGTTGAGGCAAAGCGTGCGGGTATGATTCCTATTATTTTCATTGGTGTTATTTTAAATTGAAGGCAAAGATACTATTTCTTTTGCGATTTGCAAAGTTGTCAAGGAAAAAGTGAGCCGCGAATGTTCATTTTCGATAGAGTAATGTAATCCTATCAAAAAAGACAGTTTTTACGTGAATAATTCCACCCATCTCCACGAAATTATATTACAAAAACCGTATCATTGATACGTTTCATAATCTATTGATAATCAGAATGATAATAATTGTGATTTAAAAGGTAAGCTTTTGTACTCCAATTCATGACCTTCTGCATTGCAAAAGGTAAGCTTTTACGGAGCGAAAGCTAAGCTTTGGATAGACGAATGAAGAAAATATAGGACATTATTGAATTTTTCCCATATCGCCGAGAAAAAAGTAGGAAGTAAACCACTTTGTTTACTTCCTACTCTGATTAACCACATAGACTCCTTCATTATCTTTTGATGACGATAAGTATTATCTTATGATTTGTCATTGATTTCCTTCATGTCTAAAAATTGTTGCTTCTCATCGAAGAATTCGTATTGTAAAAAGCCCAATTTCTGTGAAGGAATGATACGCACGCCAAATCCATATTTCATTTGCCATTTGCGTTTTAGGGAAATTACTCCTTGATTAATATACGCTGCAACATACGGATGTACATGCAAATAGAATTTCTTGATACCAATCTTATTGACAAGTCTGTCAATTTTACGTTCCAGTTGATCCGTAAAAAGAATACTTGACCTTATTTTTCCGGTGCCAAAGCATGTAGGACAATTCTCGTCCACATCCACATCCATCACCGGACGCACGCGCTGCCGAGTTATTTGCATGAGACCAAATTTGCTTAGTGGCAATATGTTGTGGCGGGAACGGTCTTTTTGCATCGCCTTACACATGCGTTCATATAGCAGCTGACGATCTTCAGCAAGATTCATATCGATAAAATCCACTACGATGATGCCACCCATATCTCTTAGTCTGAGTTGTCTGGCTAATTCGTCAGCTGCCCCCAAATTGGTGTCAAGCGCGTTTTGTTCTTGTCCTTTCTCTTTTGCGCGATTGCCACTATTAACGTCAACGACATGCATGGCTTCCGTATGCTCTATAATCAAATAGCACCCATGTCCATAGTTAATAGTTTTTCCGAAACTCGATTTGATTTGTCTTGTTACATCGAAATTGTCGAAAATCGGTAATTTGCCGGTGTATTTTTTTACTATGTTTGCCTTTTCAGGGGCTATGAGAGAAACATAGTGTTTTACAGCTGTGCAAATTTCTTCATCGTTAACATAAATATTTTCATAGGTAGCGTTGAAAAGGTCTCGAAGCATGGCTACTGCACGTCCCGTTTCCTCGAAAATGAGTTGAGGACGCTCTTGCGTCTTTTGAACTTTGGTGATGGCTTCATTCCATCTGGTTAGAAGAATTTTCATTTCGGCATCAAGTTCCGCTACGCGTTTTCCCTGTGCCACTGTTCTAACGATAACTCCAAAGTTTTTTGGGCGTATGCTTTGAATGAGTTGCTTTAGCCTTGCTCTCTCTTCTCCGCTTTTAATTTTCGATGAAACATTAACTTTATCCCCGAATGGAATAAGCACCAAGTATCTCCCTGCAAAAGATATTTCTCCCGTAAGGCGAGGTCCTTTGGTGGATATGGGTTCTTTAACTATTTGTACCATCACCTCTTGTCCGACTTGCAATGTATTTTGTATGCTACCATCTTTTTTTAAGTCGGGTAGATGACTGGCTTTCTGTATGGGGTAAAGTTTTTTACGGTCGCTTTGCACCTGTTTGAGGTACTTCGCAAAAGAATCGAATTGGCTTCCTAAATCAAGATAATGAAGAAATGCATCGCGTTCATAACCTACATCTACAAAGCAAGCATTTAAGCCCGGCATAAGTTTTTTAACTTTAGCCACGTAGATGTTTCCCACCGAAAAATTTGCTTCTCTCGGTTCGCGCTGATATTCCACCAAACGCTTATCCTCAAGTAGTGCTATGGAAATCTCTTTCGGTTGGGCATCAATAATAACTTCGCTTGTCATTTTCTTCTGTTTATTATAAGTAGTCTTTACTTATATGTAAAAACGAGACTTGTCGTCGCACTCCCAGGGAAAGGAGTCCTTTGCGATGACATGCCCCGTTATGTTTGAAAGAGCTTAAGTGCTTTCTGCCCTGGGGCTTACTTGCTCTTGTGTCTGTTCTTTCTTAATCTCTTCTTACGCTTGTGCGTAGCCATCTTATGTCCCTTTTTTTTCTTTCCGTTTGGCATAATTCTTAATTTTAAAATGTTATTTTATACTTTGTTGATTATTTCTTCATGTCTTCGATAAAAGTTCTGGCAGGTTTAAAACTTGGGAAGTTATGTGCCGGGATCGTAATCGTCGTGTTTTTTGAGATATTACGAGCCGTTTTCTCTGCACGATGCTTCACGATAAAACTTCCAAAACCACGAAGGTACACATTCTCTTTCCTATCTAACAAACTGTTTTTGATAGCGTCCATAAAAGATTCTACAACTGCCGACACGTCCTTCTTCGCGATGCCCGTTGATGCTGCAATCTCTGTGATGATATCTGCTTTTGTCATTGTTTATATATGCTTTAATATTATATATTTTCCATAACCTTTTCTAACGGACTGCAAAGATACTCATTTTCAGATAAATACGGAAATGTTTTTACTATTTTTTTCTAAAAAACGTTTTTGCGATGGCGTCGTAGAGTCAATACGCCAAAAATTTCTCAATAATTTCGCTCGTGCTGCTTAAAGTACAAAGATAAATGCTATCTTTGTGTACGTCAAGGTCCATACGATTCTCATAAGCCCTGCATTTGAACATTATTATTTTTTTGCCAAAGATAATACAAATTGTGATTTAGAGCACGCATTTAGGACAAAGAATTTATGTTGGTCTTGACACTTTTCCGTAAAAAGGGAAGGGAATTCAGGGATTTATTTTCCTTTTTTATTCCTACTGACTTATATATCGCGATTTTTATGTAAATTTGCGCTATAAATTAATATTAATTATGAAGATTGCTATTGGTATAGATGTTGGTATTTCAACAACTAAAATTGTAGGCTTGTCGGATGGTAAAATAGTAAAACCGCTACGAATAACGGCAACAGACCCGGTAACTTCTCTATATGGTGCATTTGGGAAATATCTTTATGACAACCAGATAGAATTGTTTGATGTTGAGAAAGTTATGATAACCGGTGTAGGTTCTGCTTATATCAATAAGCCCGTTTATGGTTTGCCCACAGAGAAAGCCGATGAGTTTCTCGCCGATGGTTTGGGAGCACGCTTTGAGTCGCGGCTGGATCGGATGATTGTAGTATCGATGGGAACAGGAACCTCTCTTGTGCAGTGTGACGGAGATAAAATTAATCATATAGGAGGAATAGGTATTGGTGGAGGAACTTTGAACGGACTGTCGCGTTTGTTGTTGAACACAGATGATATCAAACATATTTCTGATTTAGCGATAAAAGGGGATATCTCGAATATTAACTTACAGATTGGTGATATTTCCGCAAATCCTCTACCGGGGTTGCCGATGGATGCGACTGCTTCCCTTTTCGCAAATGCGCAAGGAAACACGAGCAGAGAAGATATTGCTTTGGGCTTAATCTGCCTTGTGCTTCAATCCATTGGGTCGGCAACTATCTTGAGCGCGCTTAATAGTGGTATAAAGGATTTTGTAATGATTGGAAATCTTACTCTGCTTCCACAATGTAAAATTCTGTTCCCTTTGATGGAAAAGCTTTACGGAGTGAATTTCGTAATTCCCAAATACTCGGAATTTTGTACCGCGATTGGAGCTGCACTTCAATCTGGAATAAAGTTTGAGAAAAACCAATGATGATAATAGCAACCATACTTGCTTATTTCTCCATTCTTCTTTTATTGAGCAAGTTTGCTTCAAAGAGAAGTAATAATGAAGTCTTCTTTAGAGCAAACCGTAAGTCGCCTTGGTATTTGGTCTCCTTTGGAATGATTGGTGCCAGCATATCCGGTGTTACTTTTGTAAGTGTTCCCGGAATGGTAATTAATCAAAATATGACCTATGCCCAGACTTGTATGGGATTTATAGTTGGGTATGTTATTGTAGCTTTTGTCTTATTGCCGTTGTGCTATAAAATGAATCTCATCACTATTTATTCCTACCTAAAGAAGAGGATGGGAAAGCGGAGTTACAAGACCGGTGCGTCATTCTTTCTAATATCTAAAATGACAGGAGCCGCAGTGCGATTTTATGTTGTCTGCATGATACTTCAGCGATTCGTTTTTGATGCCCTTCACATTCCTTTTTTTGTTACTGTCATCGTTTTGGTCATCTCGATATGGCTTTATACTCGTAAAAGTGGTATGAAGACATTGGTTTTTACCGACACTTTCCAAACATTCTGTATGTTTGTTGCGCTTCTTTTAATTATGTATAAGGTGATTGATGCTTTGGATATGAGTGTTTCAGAAACCCTGAAAATGATAATGGCGGATGAATATTCAAAAATATTTGTATTCGATGATTGGGTGACGAGACAAAATTTTTGGAAACAATTCTTTAGCGGTATCTTTATAGTAATTGTAATGACCGGATTAGATCAGGACATGATGCAGAAGAATATGACATGCAAAAACCTATCTGAAGCACAAAAGAATATGTGTACCTATGGATTGGCTTTTCTTCCTGCCAATCTTCTTTTTCTTGGTTTAGGGGTTCTGCTTATGCATTATTTAGTACGGATGGGACAGCCGATACCTAAAAATCCGGATGAGTTGATGCTGATTCCGGTGGCAGGAGCAATGCTGGGGAAATGGGTTGTCGTGCTTTTTACAATTGGTGTCGTTGCAGCGTGTTTCTCCAGTGCCGATTCTGCTTTAACTGCTTTAACTACCAGCTATTGTGTTGATATTAAGGAACAAGCAGGCAATGAAACTTTGAGAAAAAAGTCGCACATAATGATTGCCATTATTTTTATTCTCTTCATTTTGTTATTTAGGTCTATAAACTCAACAAGCCTTATAGATGCCATCTATATATTGTGTTCTTATACTTATGGACCTTTGCTTGGATTATTTGCATATGGAATGCTTACCCATGAAAACGTAAACGACAAGATAGTTCCTTATATAGCCATCGCAAGTCCGATTTTGTGCTTCCTCCTCGACAATCTTTTCTTGCGGATATGGGATTACAAGTTTGGTTATGAATTACTTATGCTTAATGGGCTAATAACCTTTATTGGTTTATGGCTTACTAAACCGCAAAAACAGGGGGCAAAAACCATCTTGGATTGCTCTAAAAAAAGGAAAGATACACAAAGAAACCTGTGAACTTTCCTTTTTTTCAGTTAGAGTCTATATTACAATAGACAGCTATATTACCAAATAATATTACTCTGCCAAAAGCTTTTCTATTTCCGCTTCGATATGCTCTATTTTTTCAGTAGGTTCGAAACGTGCTACAACCTGTCCTTTTTTATTAATTAAGAACTTGGTGAAATTCCATTTTATTTCGTGGCTTTCCTTGTAGTTTGGATCTGCTTCTGAAAGAATTTTATGCAATACCGGATAGATAGGATGGCTTTCATCCCAACCGGCAAAACCTTTCTGCTCCTTCAAAAACTTGTAGAGCGGTTCTGCCTCTTCACCATTCACCTTAATTTTCTTAAAGCGTGGAAACTCCGTACCATATGTTAGTTTGCAAAACTCATGAATGCTTTCGTCTGTACCGGGAGCCTGCTGTCCAAATTGGTTGCAAGGAAAATCAAGAATTTCAAATCCTTTTGCATGATACTTTTTATAAGTAGCTTCCAGTTCTTCGTATGTTGGAGTAAAACCACACTTTGTAGCTGTGTTTACGATGAGCAAGACCTCGTTAGCATACTCTTTTAGTGAAAAATCACCGCCTTTTCTGTCTTTGACAGTGAAATCATAAACTGTTTTCATCTTCTTTAATTTTGATTAAACGATTATATGTATTATTTGCAAAAATACAACTTTTATTTTTATTTCATTTGAAGTATGTATTAAAAGTATTAAAAATTTATTTGTAAGTTTCCATTTAATATGGGGATTTGCATAAAATAGGGATTTCCCTATAAGTAAATAGAGATTTTATATTAAAAAATGGATGTAAAATGTTTAGTTTTGCCATTAAAAAGTAGAAAAGGAATAATTTAAAATATAAGAGATATGAAAAAACTTAGTATGTTTTTATTTGCATTGGTACTGGTTGCCACCCCATTCATGTTCACAAGTTGTAATGATGATAATGAATATTATCTCAGTCTTGTTGATGAAGCCGTCGATGGCTTCCGGTACGATTTCCCAAAGGGAACTGATTATTATCATGCCTATAACTGGTTCTATTGTAATTACCCGATGGCAACAGACGCCGAGTTCGTTGCGTTCATGACTTCGATAGGTTTTAGTCCAACTCCTTATTGGGATGCGTATAACAATGGGAATTATGGATGGGATAGCAATTATGACAATGAAGTCCCAACCGCTGATCAAAATTTACTTGACGAGGTTCAAATGCTTTGTGGTGAATGGCAAGGTACTATGGTTTACGAATATACTTCAGACAATTCCAAGCAGAGAATACAAGAAACCTATATGGCGAACATGAAGTTCTTTCAATATAATGCGACATCCAATTCTTTGAGTGGAAACGGAGTAGAGGTTGATACCGATGCTGATGGAAATACGCAAACTTTGGATTTTTCGTGGTATGTAGCTATGAATGGAGATATTTACATTAAATACAAATCGGGTACTATTTTCGTTTTGGATGCCAACTCACAAACTGAGGGTTTCCACTTGGGATACGAAAATGAGAGAGGTTATGACACTTTCTTCGGTGTTGCCATTAGTACAAACACGGAAGATGTAATATATATAGACCTAGAACGTCAGGCAACAAATGCCAAAGGGATGTTCTCCAAGACGCGAGCTGCAACCGGCAGATTAGGAAAAAAATCTTTTGGTAAAGCCAAAACAAATAAAGCTGTTTTGTATGAGCAAACGGCCAAGAAACAGCTAAGAACAAGATAGTAGCACCGATATCGCACAAAGAAAAAATCCGTCTATAACAAAAATTAGACGGATTTTTTTTGATTTACAAATTGTTTTCGAACTATTCAAAAATGATTGGTAATGATAAAAAACTCTTGTATAAAAACTGTGCTTTTGCTTAAATCGGTCATTAGAAACTACTTTAGTTCTTTTTCCTAATGACCGCCATTAGGAATATTCAATTATATATGTTTGTTATTCGGCAATTTACTAACTAAAACCCATACGCAATGAATTCATATCAAAACCTGCCTGTCCGGACAAGACAAAAGATAAGCATATTCTTTGTTTAGCCGGGGCGTTAAAAACGCGAAAATCCTTCCCGGCTATATGAGAAAAGTTCAACAGTGTCCTAAATTTTCTTCATTCATCTATTTAAATCTTAGCTTTTGCTTTTCAAAAGGTAAGCTTTTGCAATGTAAAAGGTCATGAATTGTCTTTTCCTGAATTCACTTGTCAGATCTGACGATGTTTTTCTGTTTTACTTGTCAGCTATTTTCTTATTTACTGATTGACTTGACATTAACATTATATCGTTTAAATTTGATGTCAGTGCTCTTGCATACAAGAAGATGGACAACATCTAAGTTCAGTCATATTTTCGGCAAGGTCTTAGCGGCATCGATGCACCCTGGGACCTTTGGTGAAGATGGCATAAGACCGTCGTT
>NZ_SDIK01000035.1 GCF_008016795.1 Prevotella brunnea | reverse complement strand
CATTGCTGCCACATTCTACGAACATTATGATGAGATATTGAACTTCTATAACAACAGGGCTTCGAATGCCATGGCAGAATCGTTCAATGCCAAAATTAAACTTTTCCGAGCTAATCTAAGAGGAGTGGCAGACAAGAAGTTCTTCCTATTCAGAATTGCAAATCTATACGCATATCCCCACTGATTTTCTACTGAGCCCATATACATTCAATTCTTACAAAGAAATGCATTGCAAAAAGGGATTTCCTAAATGGAAATCCCTTTTTTGCGGTGCGTACGAGACTCGAACTCGTGACCTCCTGCGTGACAGGCAGGCATTCTAACCAACTGAACTAACGCACCAAAATTTACATACTCAAGAAAACGGAACTGCGGTGCGTACGAGACTCGAACTCGTGACCTCCTGCGTGACAGGCAGGCATTCTAACCAACTGAACTAACGCACCTTTTTACGGATATCAGCTGCCATTTCCTTTTAGCGAGTGCAAAGTTAGTAAATAAATTTGTAGTTTCCAAGAGAAGAGCCTGTTTTTTATAAAAAAAATTGCATTATTACCGCATCATTGTATTTACCATGATGGAAAAACCAATCTTTCAATATGACTGTCTCCTGAAACCCCACAAGGCTTAAACATCTTAACGAACTCGTATTTGAGACATCGACAAACGCATAGACTTGTCGCAAATGCAATGTATTCTTGGTATAATCGAGAACTTTTCTGATAGCAGAATATCCATAGCCTTGTCCTCGATATTCGTTAAGGATAATAAAGCCTAATTCAGCACGTTGATGCATGGGTTCAAAATTCACGATATCCATCACTCCCACTGTCTCTTGATTATCATTCTCAATAATCAGTCGAACCTGACCATCCAAATAGATATCATTGCTCGCATCGGCTATATAATTAAACAATGTATATCTGCTATAGGGAACATTGCTTGAGCAGACATTCCAAACCTCGTCTTCGTTCTCTATCTTATACAGCAAATCTAAATCTTCAGGCTCCATGGCACGAAGTTTGATCGATTTAACAGGTTTATCCATAGGTAAAAACTTCTTGCGATGTTATGAACTTTCCGGAGTGTTTGTCAAATGTTCCGATGTAAACATTATCAATGGGCTTTTTGTGAAACAACTCCAATATTTCTTCAAAGGAATAAGCATGCACATCGTACATTATATAATTAGGTTTATCGCTACTAAACAGATGTGAAAAATCATGATGACCATTGGGTAATTCAACATCATCTCCTTCTACGAACTGAGCCGACAATCCTCTGTTTAACGCCATTTTCTTGGTCTTTTCCAGGAAGTCAGCTCTTCCCAAAAAAATATAGTTTGCCATCATGTTCTTTGAAGGGCGGAAAAATCCAAGCGACTTTACTGTCTTGTTGTACAGCATGGCGAACAACGACCCTAAAGCCTTTAAATAAATAGCTGTCTTTATGGGAATACTGAGAAAGGCACTCATCCCGGCGTAGTGTTTACGAAAGAATATCAGCATGGCATCATAAAAGACGTGCACGTATTTAAAGCTCGATCGCTGTGTGCTTTCACCCTTATAATGCAAAATGGAAACCGGCAAATACCAATTCTCAAAGCCTCCTTTGAGTAGTCGATAACTAAGGTCAATGTCTTCACCGTACATAAAGAAAGTTTCATCCAAAAGACCTATTTTATTTAATGCGGAACGGCGTAGTAAACAAAACGCGCCACTGACAACCTCGACTTTTCCCGGTTCATCCCATGGCATGCCTCCCATGTAATAATGCCCAAATCGTGGATGCTCCGGATAACGCTTACAAAAGCCCATCATCTTGTAAAAAGCGACCATCGGCGATGGGAGACCACGTCGGCTCTCCATGGCTTTCGTACCATCGGAATTAAGCATGCGTACACCTAAGGCACCACCATGAGGATGATTAGCCATGAAAGTCAATGATTTATGTATCACCGACTCGCCCACGACCGTATCCGGGTTAAGTAATAAAACATATTCCCCCATGCTTTGCCGTATGGCTAAATTGTTGGCTCTCGCAAAACCTAAATTATGTGTAGAGGAAATACATTTTACCATTGGGAAATTATCCACAAGATATGCCACAGAGCCATCGTGAGAATGATTGTCCACCACTATTATTTCATGGTCAATCCCCTCAACAGCCCTAAGGACACTCGCCAAGCATTGTCCCAAATAGTATTTTACATTATAATTAACTATGATAATGCTCAATGTCATATACGCTCCACTTCATTTGTATCTTTTTGCTCACCAAGGAGATGTATCTCTTCCTCGCATCTGTTTTTACTCGGATAGATGAATGATAGGGACACGAGTAGTACAACCGCCATGTAAAAGAAACTTGTCTCTTCACCGTATAAATAATAAAACAGCACATTCAAGACCATGGGCAAACAAATCATCAACATCCGTAGAGATGACCAACGGCAATAGGCGGTAGCCGCTATTGTGTTCTTTCTTTTTAAAGATTTTCTCACCCCACCCAACTTTAACAAATACAAAGCTAATGGGATGAAAAGCAAAGTAATGAGTTGCATGACGATTTCAACAACAAACAATGACGCGTTGCCCATCATCGATCCCGGTAACAACCACCCTGACTCGTACAACAACACAATGATTACAACCATTATTAAAGCAGCACATAGCTCAAGAATTAAAAATCTTCTTACCTTTTCCATCCGTCGCGTCAATAATCAAAATCTATTCTGTTTAAGATGCTTCGTCCCAAGGTTATCTCGTCGGTGTATTCCAACTCATCGCCTATTGAAATGCCACGTGCGATAACCGTAATTTTAACAGGGTTGCCTTTCAATTTACGGGAAATGTAAAAATTAGTGGTATCGCCTTCCATCGTACTGGAAAGAGCCAAAATAATTTCGCGGATATCCCCGGATTTGACACGTTCCACCAAAGAGTCAATCTCCAAGTCGTTAGGACCTAAACCATCAATGGGTGATATAACTCCCCCAAGTACATGATACAATCCGTTATATTGTTGAGTATTCTCAATAGCCATAACGTCTTGCACATTTTCCACAACACAGATGGTATTCCTATCTCTTCGGGAATTAGAGCAAATATCACAAATATCGCTGTCGGAAATATTATGACAAACCGAACAATATTTAATCTCATGACGCATACGAGAAACCGCACGCGAGAATTCATCCACCTCATCAACGGATTGACGAAGCAGGTGCAAGACAAATCTTAAAGCGGTCTTCCTGCCCACTCCAGGCAGTTTTGAGAATTCATCAACTGCTTTTTCAAGCAACTGAGAAGGAAATTGTTGCATGAGAAAAAAGACCTACTTCTTAATCATCGAAAAGATAAATTCCAATACCTATCTTAAAGCCAATGGTGGAGTAATCTGAATTTTTAAAAGAATGATCATAATAAATCGCCGGTTCAATGGTCACCGATCGATTAATAAAGTAAGCATAGCCCACTTCTACTCCCGGCATGGCATCATTATAACTATGGTTCGCGTGCAGGAACTTGCAACCCGCACCCAGATAAAGCCCATTTTGAGTGATATAATAGCGAGCACCTGCACCGACCACGATATGATCGGCTACGGCGTCAGAACCATTATGCTCTGCGCTGAACGTACCTAAGAGCATCACATCGTCCCAAGCGAAATAGCCGGCTCTGGCTTCCAAACCGACATTAAATTTATCTTGACCATTGTAATGAAGGTTTAAGCCGGTGGCAGATGCCCCTAAATATGCTTTACCTTCATGGAATTGGGCGTTTGCCCCTAAAGTTAAAAGTAATGCTGTAGCCAGCATCATTATTTTCTTCTTCATATACTTTATTATTATATTCTCTTAAACCGATATTTTTAAAGGTTGAATCACCGTTTTCGCTTTTATTTCCCTTCCGACAAACGGATGGAAAAATAAGGCAATAAAAACTTTATATATTAGAAATTTCTGACAAAGGTAGTTGAAATATTTGAATTACAAAAATTATTAACTATCTTTGTAAACTTAATTACAAACAACACGCTCATTCCAACTATATATACACATTTTTATGTTAAGAAGATTATTGCTACTTGTTATAACTTTTTTGGCAATCAGCTGCTATTCACAATATTACGATAACCAAACAACTTACAACATCAGTGCTATGCCCAAACGGGAAGTAAGGGCGGTATGGCTGACGACACTTGGAAATCTTGACTGGCCCAAAACTTTTGCGACTTCTGAATACGGAGTCGAACGACAGAAAAGAGAACTTATCTACATGCTCAATCAATATCAGAAGGCAAATATCAACACTGTCTTATTACAAACAAGGGTTAGAGCAGCAACCATTTACCCCTCCAATATCGAACCATGGGATGAGTGTATCACCGGCAAAGCTGGACAAGCACCACCCTATGGCTATGACCCACTAAAATTCGCAGTGGAAGAATGTCATAAACGAGGCATGGAAATTCATGCGTGGATAGCGGCTGTCCCGGTTGGTGCTTCTAAATCATTGGGATGCCGACAGATGAAGAGTAAAGGATTTGACATCAGAGGCTTCTCGTCCGGCTCATACGTAAACCCCTCAGATCCTAAAATTGCAGAATATTTGGCTGACATCTGTGCAGAGATAACTCGTAACTACGATATTGACGGAATTAATCTCGATTACATAAGATACCCAGACGGATGGAGAAGTCCAACATATAGAAACGGCGACACACCGAACAACAGAAGAGAAAACATTACCAGAATTGTAAAAGCCGTACACGATAAAGTGAAAGCAATAAAACCATGGGTGAAAATATCATGTTCCCCCATCGGAAAGTATTCCGATCTTTCGCGCTACTCGTCAAAGAACTACAACGCAAGGGACAGAGTGTCTCAAGAGGCGCAAGCATGGGTAAAGGCAGGAATAATGGATCAGCTCTATCCCATGCAGTATTTCCTTGGGAATAATTACTACCCCTACTGCGCTGATTGGATGGAAAATTCCAATAATAAAGATATCATCTCAGGGTTAGGAACTTATTTCTTAGATCCACGGGAAGGCAAGTGGACTCTAAGCGATATCAGTAGGCAAATGTATGTTAGTCGGTCCTTGGGAATGGGACATGCCCATTTTCGTTCCTCATTTTTATTAAACAACCGAGAGGGAATTTTTAGCTTTGAAAAATATTTCAATGCATACCCGGCACTAACGCCTGCTATGACATGGCAAAGTAAATCTCTTCCAAATGTTCCTATACTGAAGAAAGATATTGATTTCATCACTTACACAACGAATAACGACGCAATTATTAATTGGCAAGGAAACGCACCTTATTATAATATATATATAGACACAAACTATCCAGTGGATATCACGAATTCAAGAAATCTGGTGATTTCCAGATACGATGGAACTTCATTCAGGCACAGCAATGCGCACGTCAAAAAAATATATTATGCCATTACCGCAATGGATCGGTTTGGCAACGAAAGTGCTCCACTTCAAGCAACAGCGAAACCTTCAGAAAAGAAAAAATTATTGGACAATAATGGCGCTGAACTCGAACTACCGAACGAATGTCAAGAAAACGATTTTAAATATTACACCATCGAGTCATTGGAAGGCGTGGTTTTACGAAAAATATTCGCAGACTATTCAAATGCAAGAACCATAGGAATATACATGCTTCCACAAGGTGTTTATTCCATTAGAGGACACAAGTCAAAACACAAAACTGGTAGCAGAATAGGTTTCTTCGCAATTAAAAAATAACATGAAAATTTTTAACAAGAAAGCAATTTTTATCAACTTCCTAAATTACTGCTAATCAACAACTTAAAAATCGCTATTTAAAAGCTAAGCAATTGCATCGCAATAGCTTAGCTTTTGCGTTTCATTTGCTAAGCTTTTACAATTCAAAAGGTAAGCTTTATAAACACAATCATAGAAAACAATTGACATTCCAAAAACTACCACCAACAGATTAACATTTCCAACCATTGAAAAGATGTAGCGAACAGATCCACCTACGAAATAAGCTATTGGAATACTTTTACGTTAGACAAAGCTATATTAACCTATTCGCATATTCTGATTTTGATAACTTCGCCAACAATAAAAAAGAAATGATGTCATTCTATTCTATTAAAAATAGAAACGATATGTAAATATATCTTAATAATTGAATTTTCTTGCAGGATTGTTTGTTCATGAAAAATTAAGATTGTAAGTTTGCACATAGATATGAAAATACCTAAACGGAAAGATTTATTTTTTAATTAAAAACTATGGAAAAGAAAACGGTTGTAACAGGCGTTATAGGTGCTGACGCTCATGCTGTAGGTAACAAAATCATTGCCTTTGCGTTAGAGCAGCACAATTATAACGTTGTCAATCTTGGTGTAATGGTGTCGCAAGAGGAGTATATATCCGCAGCAATTGAAACGAAAGCAGATGCTATTTTAGTTTCATCCATGTATGGTCATGGAGAAATAGACTGTCAGGGATTTCGTCAGAAATGCGATGAAGCAGGTTTGCAAGGCATTCCAATCTTCGTAGGAGGAAATCTTGTTGTGGGCAAACAGAACTTTGAAGACGTTGAGAAGAGATTTTTGGCAATGGGGTTCACGAAAGTATATCCTCCCGGAACCGACATTGAAGTTTCCATCAAAGACCTTGATAAAGTTTTAGGAAAGGAAAATTAATGAAATACTTGACAGTGGACTTTGGCAGCACTTATACAAAGCTCACGGCGATAGATTCCGAAGCGAGAAAGGTGCTGGGTACTGCGTCTGCGTTCACAACCATTGAAACGGATGTGATGGAAGGTTTTCGCAACGGCATGCGAAACTTAGAGGAGAAAATCGGAAAATTTGAATACGAAAGGCTTCTCTGTTGCAGCAGTGCAGCCGGTGGTTTGAAAATGGTCGCTTTAGGATTGGTTCCGGAGCTAACAGCAAAAGCTGCGAAAATGGCAGCCTCAAGTGCAGGAGCAAAAGTTGTGAAAACCTACTCGTTCGAGATTTCACAGGCGGAACAAGAGGAAATATACCAAATAAACCCCGACTTGGTTTTACTTTGTGGTGGAACAGATGGAGGGAACAAAGAGGTCATTCTTGCTAACGCAAAACGACTTTGCCAAATCGACCGTAACTTTTCTATTATCGCGGCAGGCAATAAAACAGCCTCCTACGAACTGGAAGAGATATTTAAGCATTCTGACAAGAAATGTGTAATCACGGAAAACGTGATGCCACAATTCAACGTTATCAACATCAATCCCGCAAAACAAAAAATCAAGGAGCTTTTCATTAGCCGAATCATCGAAGCCAAAGGTCTTACAAAGGTTCAGAAGATGAGCGGTTATGACATAATCCCCACTCCGTTGGCTGTATTAACCGGCTGCGAGCTTTTAAGTAAGGGAAACGGAAGAGACGAAGGAATAGGCGATTTAATGGCTGTGGATTTAGGTGGAGCGACCACCGACATTTATTCCATGGCGAAAGGTCAGCCCACCATCGGCGATGTAGTTACCAAGGGGTTACCCGAGCCTTACAGTAAGCGCACCGTTGAGGGGGATTTGGGCATGAGGTATAGTCTCACCGCTATGGCAGACGAGATTGACATGGAGCTCTTCTCAGATGAATTAGGAATAGAGCAGAAAAAAATAGAAGAGTGGATTGACAAATGTGCCAATAGTCCCGCTACCCTACCCGCTAACGAGGAAGAAGCGAGAATTGAACAAGGACTGGCACGTAACGCCGTGAAAGTTGCCGTGGAACGCCACTGCGGTTATTTTGAACCGGCATACACTCCCATGGGACAGGTATTTACACTTACGGGAAAAGACTTATCCGAAGTTCCATACGTAGTAGGAATTGGCGGTTCGATTATTAACAACTCCAATCCTGAAAAAATTCTTAGTGGAGCCGCGAAAGCAGCATCAAAAGATCCCATGTTTGCCAAACCGAAACATCCACAATATATGCTTGACAAGAAATACATCTTCGCGTCAATGGGATTGCTAAGCGCATTTGAACCCAAGTTGGCATTGTCAATATTGAAAAAGGAAATAACGAAAATTTAACATTTACAATCATTCTAATCGCGATGGAATTAAAGAATCAGAAACTAAGTAATGACGTGTTCTTCAAAGAACGGGAAGAGGTCTTGAGCCAATGGGAGACCGGTAAAGACGTGGATTTTGACGAAGCAGTAGAATACCAAAAAACCATCCCTGCCGAAAAGCATTTCTGCGCTAAGTTGCAGAAAGCAAAAGAAAACGGGGACACCCTAATTCAGCCTCGTGCAGGCGTGGCTCTCTATCAAGAGCACATAAAGTTGTTGCAATTCCTCGAAGAAGAGGGAGGAGCCGACTTGCTACCATCAACAATTGATAGTTACACGCGTTTGAACAGATACAACGAGTGCCAAATAGGTATAGACAAAAGTTTTGAAACAGGTCGGTCCATGCTGAATGGTTTTCCGGCAGTAAACTATGGTGTTAATATCTGTCGGCAAGTAACATCGGCAGTAAAAAGTCCGGTTCAGGTAAGGCACGGAACCCCCGATGCTCGCTTATTGACGGAAATAGCGATTGCCGGTGGATTTACATCCTATGAAGGTGGCGGTATTTCTTATAATATCCCTTATTCCAAGAATCACCCGATTGACAAAGTAATTCGTTACTGGCAATATACCGACCGACTCTGCGGATTGTACGAAGAAGCCGGCGTATCAATCAATCGTGAACCCTTCGGTCCTTTAACCGGTACGCTCATCCCTCCTTGCATCTCCAACGCCGTAGCGGTAATCGAGGCAGTATTGGCAGCCACACAAGGAGTAAAAGACTTAACAGTGGGCTACGGACAATGTGGCAACTTAATTCAAGACGTTGCTGCCATCCGCTCTCTTGACATCATGACAAGAAAATATCTTGATAAATTCGGATATAAAGATGCCAGAGTAACTACTGTATTCCACCAATGGATGGGTGGTTTCCCACAAGACGAAGCAAAAGCATTCGGCGTAATCTCATGGGGTTCCGCAGCAGGAGCATTAGCAAAGGCTACCAAGGTAATCGTTAAGACACCGCATGAGGCCATGGGTATTCCAACTAAAGAAGCTAATGCAGCCGGATTGCGCGCTACCAAGCAGGTGATAAATATGTTGAAAGACCAAAACTTCCGCGAAATCCCGGCGGTGGTAGAGGAGAGCGAAATCATCATGCAAGAAATGGACTGCATCCTCAATAAGGTTGAGGAACTTGGCAAAGGCGACTGGGCTGTTGGAACTTGTGCTGCAGTTGAGGCAGGAGTAATCGACATCCCATTTGCCCCCAACAAGTACAATGCAGGCAAGGTTCTGCCGGCACGCGACAACCAAGGTGCTATTCGTCTTCTAAATATGGGCAATATGCCTTTCACCGATGATTTGGTAATGTTCCACAGACAAAAGCTCGAAGAGCGTGCTAAAGCAGAAAATCGTCCCGTTAGCTTCCAAATGGTTATCGACGACGTCTATGCTATCGGTAAAGGACACCTTGTAGGACGCCCGAGAGACAATAATAACTAAAAGGCTTTCCCCGGCTTTGCAAACGCAAAGCATGGGGAATGTCAGCATATCAAAGAAGGATAAATTTATCCTGACATTGAGTTTTCAATAACATCTACAATATTAAATTATATTTCAAATTATGAAAATTAAGAAAGTTGTATGCGCTCCCGGCAAAACGGGTTTCTTCTTTGATGACCAAAAGGCCATCAAGGCTGGCGCCAAGAACGATGGTGCTTTCTATGAAGGAAAGCCACTAACACCCGGTTTCAAAGCTGTTAGACAAGCCGGTGAGTCAATCAGTGTAATGTTCATCCTCGAGAATGGAGCAATTGCACATGGCGATTGTGCTGCAGTACAATATTCAGGCGCAGGTGGTCGCGACCCATTGTTCCTTGCCGCGGATTTCATTCCCGTTATCGAAAAGGAAATTGCACCACTGTATGAAGGAAAGGAAATCACTTCGTTCCGTGAAATGGCCGACCTCGTTGATAAAAAAATAAGCGCAAACGGTAAGAAATACCACACAGCAATTCGCTATGGTGTTACACAAGCATGTCTTGATGCAGTTGCCAAGAGCCAATCAAAATTGATGGCAGAGGTCATTGCCGAAGAGTATGGCACAACGATTTCAAAGACCATGATCCCAATCTTTTCACAATCTGGCGACGACCGCTACTTGAATGCTGACAAGATGATCATGAAACAAGCTGAAGTATTACCACACGCCTTGTTCAACCACGTTGAAACAAAGGTTGGTTTGAAAGGCGAAAAGATTAAGGAGTACATTGAATGGCTGCGCGAGCGCATTATCAAGTTCCGCCCCACAGAAAATTATAAGCCAACCATTCACATCGACGTTTATGGTACTTTAGGACTTGTATTCAACAACGACTTTGAAGCCATTGCAAAGTATATCGGAGAAGTTGCCGAAGTGGCAAAACCTTTCCATCTGCGTGTTGAAGGTCCTGTAGATATGGGCGAGCGCGAAGCTCAAATCGAAGCTTTGGCAGCAATTCGCTCGGCTATGGAACGTGAAGGCATTGAAGCTGAAATCGTAGCTGACGAATGGTGCAACACATTGGAAGACATCATTGCTTTCTCTGAAAAGAAAGCCGGGCATATGGCACAAATCAAGACACCTGATCTTGGTGGTATTAACAATGCTATCGAAGCTGTTCTCTACTGCAAGCAACACGGCATGGGAGCATACCTCGGTGGTACATGCAACGAAACCAATCGCTCTGCGGAGGTTTGTGCAAACATTGCCATGGCAACGTCTCCTGTTCAGTATCTCGCAAAACCGGGTATGGGTGTTGACGAAGGCTACATGATTGTATATAACGAAATGAGCAGAATCTTAGCTCTGACTAAGTAATCAAAAAAAAGATTGACGAGTTAGCAAGTCTGCTGTAGTTTGTTATTTGCTTTTAATTAGCTAACAAGCAGCATACTTGCCAACTCGTTTACTTGTAATCTAAAAACATTAAAATTAGCAAAAATGGAAGAAATAAGAATACTTTCCACTACAGCGATATTGGGTTATGGTTTCCCAATGGAATCGTTTGAAGAGGGAATGAAGCGCAAACCACATGTCATAGCTGTTGATGCCGGTTCAACCGATCCGGGTCCATACTACCTGGGCGCGGGTAAATCGTTTACCGATCGTAACTCTGTTAAACGCGATTTGGAAATTATGATTCCTGCCGGCGTAGAGGCAAAAGTTCCTGTTATCGTTGGTACAGCCGGCGGTAGCGGTGCACATCCTCATGTAGAGTTCGTTTTGGACATCATTCGCGAGATTGCGAAGGAGAAGAAACTCTCTTTCAAAATGGCAGTGATTGAATCTGAATTTGAAAAAGATTTCATCAAGGAAGAACTTCGCAACGGAAAAATTACTCCACTTGCTCCGGCTAAACCTATCCAAGAAAAGGATGTTGATGAGGCCATCCACATCGTGGCACAAATTGGAGAAGAGCCCTATATCAAGGCCTTGGAATCAGGTGCAGATGTCATTATCGCAGGACGCTCTTACGATCCTTCCGTGTTTGCTGCACTCCCCATCAAGGAAGGATTCCCCAAAGGATTGGCAATTCATCTTGGTAAGATTCTTGAGTGCGCTGCTATCTGCGCCTTGCCGGGAAGCGGTAGCGACTGTATGTTTGGCTATCTCCACAAGGATGATTTCGTATTGGAGCCACTTTCATCGGCACGCAAATGTACCACGCTTTCCATCGCCGGTCATACGTTATACGAAAAGACCAATCCATACGTATTGCCCGGTCCAGGCGGTGCCATCAATCTTCACGAAGCTAAATTCGAACAGGTGGACGACAACAAGGTTCGCGTATCCGGAAGTAAGTTCGTTCCTACGGACAAATACTATGTGAAGTTGGAAGGTGTACGCCGTGTAGGATATCGCACGATGTCGCCTGCTGCCTGCAAAGACCCTATCATGATTTCCAAGATTGACGAAATCATCAAGAGTGTTCGCGAGCGCGTTGAGAATAACTTTGAGAAGTTCGGTATCACTGATTTCTTCCTTGACTTCAAAATCTATGGTAAGAAAGGTGTGATGGCAATGTTCAAGGGCGCAGAAGAGTCTCACTCTGATGAGTTGCTCATTATCATTGAGGCTGTAGCTGAAACTCAAGAAATAGCAAATACAATTTGCAGTTTCGCACGAAGCACCATGCTCCACTTCGGCTACGAAGGACGTTATTCTACATCCGGCAACCTCGCTTTCCCATTCTCACCTTCAGACTGCAAGATGGGCGAAGTATTCGAGTTCAATATTTATCATCTCTTGGAAGTTAAAGATCCGACAAGTCTCTTCCCAATTGAGTATGTAAACTTTGAAAACGGAGAATGCAAGTAATCAACAAAAAGAAGAAATAATCATGGCAAAATATAAATTAATAGATGTATCTTCTGTAATTCGCAGTAAGAACTCAGGACCTTATGAACTTACTTTCGATGTCATCTTCAAAGACTTCGACATTTACAATAAGGTAAAAGATGCAAAAATCTTCAATGAGGAGATGTTCTGCAACTTATATCATATACAGAAAGAAGACATTATCAATATTGTACACTTTGACCCGGCTAAAGCCATTAAAGTAACAATCGTTCGTCCAATCCCATCGGGTTCGTTAGGCGAAACTGACGTGTATGGAGCTCAGCAGCATACACCATTGATGAAGTTCGCTTTTGAACTGTAAGCATCCAAACAAGTTGATAAGTTGGCAAGTCCGCGGTTTTCTTGCACACACCGCAAATGGTGTAACGAAAGTCCACGAAAACTTGTAAACTTATCAACTTGTTTTTTTCATTCATGTATCATGTTGCCAACATGGTTTTGGCATATTCAAACAAACAAGACACAACCCAAACTCCCTCTCAGCATGATTAATCATATTCAGCAATATCTTATTTCAACCCAATATTTTGCCCCTCGTGGTAAAGAACGACTTATCATTCTCGGCGACCACATATCTCAACGACACCTTTTATTCACCGATCGGTTGATTGGAATAGTAGGAGATGCCGGTTCCGGAAAGTCATCATTAATAAAAGGTATGTTTCCCGGATTGGAACTTGCCAATGACGATGATGTCATCAATCCAAGAAAGATAATGGTTCTGCGTGAAGCCATTGCATTGGGAGAAGTAAAAGAATCGTCCTCTTTCCATCTTGATGTTCGTTTCCTTATGGGATTTTTGCAAATGTGGGAGATAGCGGAGTTCGTGAAAACCCTGCTGAAACATAACAAACGTGTCATCATAGAGCATTTCAATCTACTTCATCAAGCTTTGGGCAGAAATGCCGATTTGCTGGTGGGAATAGGAGAAGAGATTATCGTGGCACGCCCCAGTATGTTCGGTCCGTTGCCGGAGAGTATTTATGAGATTGTTCATGAATCCCTAAAATACAGAAAGATGGCGCATAGTGCCGAAGAAATTACACGTTATGTATTGGAGGACAGGTACGGAATATATCAGGACAGTTATTTCTTTTCAGATATTCGCAACGGTTTCGTTATGAAATTCTACAACAAGGAAGAGTTTGATATTTCTGAATTGGAGGCTGATGTCAAGGAAGTTATCGGGAAGAGTTTGCCTGTTGCCTACTATGATGAAGAACACATCACCATCGGGGATCGCGTTGTTGAATGTGGCGGTCCACGCTTGCAAGTAAGAAACACGTCGGAGATAACCGATTTTTCGCTTGTAAAAGAACTGATGTTTGACAATGATACCAAGACCTATTGCCTTATAGGCATTGTGGATAAGAATTGCGAAAATATTGAAAACAGAAATACTCAGTATTTCCTTACAAGAGACATTTAAATGAGAGAGATAGAAGCATCAAAAATTACGGAGTTAGTAGAAAAACTTTGTATAGAAGCATGTTACGTTTTGGCTGACGACATTTATTCAAAACTTGTTGTTTGTTCTAAAGCCGAAAAGTCTCCGCTGGCGAAGAAGATCATCGGGACAATCGTTAAGAACGCTGATATTGCCAAAACAGAAAGAAGTCCGATGTGCCAAGACACCGGCATGACAGTAGTGTTTGTGAAAATGGGACAAGATGTCCACGTAACGGGTGGATTTATTGAAGACGCCGTCAATCAAGGCGTAAGGCAGGGTTACAGCAAAGGGTATCTTCGCAAATCCGTTGTGAAAGATCCTCTTGACAGGGTGAACACCACCGACAACACTCCTGCCATCATTCACTATGAAATCGTTCCCGGCAAGAAATTTCACATAACGGTGGCTCCAAAGGGATTTGGAAGCGAAAATAAGAGTGGACTAAAAATGCTCACGCCGAGCGATGGTGTGCCGGGCATAAAGAAGTTCGTCATCGACACTATTTTCCATGCCGGCGGAAATCCCTGTCCCCCGATCATCGTAGGCATCGGTATTGGAGGAACAATGGAACGTGCTGCCTATCTGAGTAAGAAAGCACTTTTGCGTCCCGTGGGCAGTGTAAGTGATAATGAACAAGTGGCACGCTTGGAAAAAGAGCTCCTTGAGGAGATTAATAAACTCGGTATCGGACCTTGCGGATTTGGAGGAACAACGACAGCCTTGGCAGTGAACATCTTGACCAATGCCACTCATATTGCCGGCTTACCGGTTTCCGTAAATATTGGTTGCCATGCTACAAGGCATGCAGAAGGTGATTTGTAATTATTAGACTTAGAACATTATGGAAGAACAGAAAAGAATACTAACAGCCCCTTTCACGGACGAGAAGATAAAATCATTAAAAGCCGGTGATATGGTTTTCATCTCGGGCACGATATATACAGCAAGAGATGCTGCCCATAAACGACTTTGCGAAATGCTCAAAGCAGGCGAGCCGATGCCTTTTGACTTTAAGGGACAAGTTGTCTATTATGCCGGGCCATGTCCTGCCAAGCCCGGTCAGCCCATTGGGTCGGTAGGTCCCACGACCGGTGGCAGAATGGACGCCTACTCTCCCACCCTTATCAAGGAGGGATTACGCGTCATGATAGGGAAAGGGTCGCGAAGCGAAGAAGTGATCGATGCGCTCAAAAAGCACACCGGAGTTTATTTCGCTGCCATTGGCGGGGCTGCTGCTCTTATGGCGAAAGCCGTGAAGGAAGCGGAAGTCATCGCTTTTCCCGAGCTTGGCACTGAAGCGATACGCAAACTCAGAGTGGAGGAATTGCCCGTCATCGTGGCAATAGACCATGAGGGCAACGATATGTATAAATTGGGCGTTGCTCAATATAGACAGGAGTAAATGAAAGTGGGGTAAATGTGGCGGAGTGATTATCACCGATGATGCGATGCCACATTTACCTTTTCGGTATCTGCCAAAATATTAAAACCTTTTCCACATGAATAAAAAAGTATTTTTTCTAACCACGATTTTTCTTTTCTATCTTACTTCGGGCTATGCCTGCACAGCTGCCGTCGTAACCGGAAAAGTTACTGCCGACGGACGTCCTCTGCTTTGGAAAGTAAGAGACACCGATAATTTGCAAAACAGCATAAAGTTTTTTAACGGAACCAAGTATAATTTCTTTGGGATTGTCGATTGTAACGCTCGCAGCAATGAGGAAATTTGGATGGGTACCAATACCGCCGGCTTTTCCATCATGAACACACAGTCGTTTAACTTAGAGGAAACAATCAATGGTGTAGAGCCGGGCGATAAGAACGGAAACTTCATGTTCAGAGCCCTTAATGTTTGTGCCACGGTGGATGAGCTGAAGAACTTTCTCGACACGACCAGTCTCAAAGGTTTGTGTGCAAACTTTGGCGTAATCGATGCGAGAGGCGGCGCGGGGTGGTTTGAAGTAAGCACTCGCGGCTACAAGTTTTTTGATGCCAACGACCCTGCCATTGCACCCCACGGCTACATTGCACGCACAAACTTCAGCTTCACCGGTCCGGAACACAAGGGGTTGGGTTATGTCAGATACAGAACCGATGACGAAGCCCTTGCCGGAGCTGCCCAAAGCAAATCCATCGCTCCGGATTGGATTTTTACGTCATTGGCACGCTCATTTGTTAATCCACAACTCGGCATCGACCTCCGCGACGGCAATCACAATAAGCCCAAAACTGCGGGATGGTTTATCGATCAGGATTTCATTTCTCGCAGCGGTACGGCATGTTCCGCCATCATTCAAGGCGTACGGATCAACGAGAATCCTGAACTTACCACCCTATGGACGGTATTAGGT
Source organism: Prevotella brunnea (assembly GCF_008016795.1). GTDB lineage: Bacteria > Bacteroidota > Bacteroidia > Bacteroidales > Bacteroidaceae > Prevotella > Prevotella brunnea. Next base: position 46,109 of record NZ_SDIK01000035.1, on the reverse strand, counting down.
TATCCGCCGGTAAGCGTGGCGTTTCCCTTCTGGTTAAAAGACGCCGATACCCTTCTGCCATCCTTATACACGAGCAAGCCCAAAGAAGTTGTTACCCTCTTTGGTAAAAAAGTGGACAAGCTGAAAGAACAAGTCTATGCTTTCCATGAAGGCATTGGTTCAGACCGTTATTTCTATTGGGAGGCGCTCTACAATAAAGATGGGAATGGCATCATGCAGCAATTGGCTCCGGTAGAGAAAGAAATCTTCAGAATGACCAATGAAACGAGAGACAAATGGTATAAAAATGGAAAGATAAAAAGTTCGGAATTAAAAACACTATACGACAATCTTTCCGAATATGTCTCGCAAAGCTATCAACGATTGTTCAATTTATAAGCTCCAAATCAGGAAGACCACACAAAGACGGCTGATATTGTATGCTTCCGATAAGCTCTTGTCTTGTCAGAGTGCGAACAACCGTTCACTTCCCACCCATGGAACGTTTATATTCCACCCATGGAACGTTCACATTCCACCCATGGAACATTCATGTTCCTCCCATGGAACGTCAGCGTTCCACGAGAGGGATATTTCCGTTCCACGAGAGGAAACATTATCGCACGTGCTATTTTCGGCGAGGCGGCTTGATATAGTGCTCTTCAAAAGCCAGGAATTCTGGTTCCACCCCCTGCCCTGCCTCGGCAAAAACCTTGCGGATGTATGCTTGGTCATCGGGCGAAATGACCTCGTCGCCACGGCGCATACGTCCTATCAACGCATATCCGAAGTGGCTTTCCAACCTTTCATGTATCGCGTCCTGAGCATCGCTCGTGAGCGCACCGTAACGCCAGCGCATGCCACGAGCAAAACGTCGCAGTTCCCACCGGTGAAACACCGGACAATGGTCGTAGCCCCCTGCCTTTTCGATGATCCGCGGGTTGGCGATGGAAAGGAAGAATCTGTCCTGCTCCATCTCGCGCCGTGCGTTGTGCCAAAGCGTACATTCCTCATGGCGGGGACATTGAGGCGTGTAGCAAATATCGTATTCCATTTCTGATTGAAATTTAGTTCTTTGTTCCTACAACACGTGAATGCGTTTGTAGATTTCGTCGTCGCTCCGGTCGCAGAATTGTTTGAACCTCTCACTGATAATATCTGTCAAAAGAAGAAATAAGGTCGGAATACCGAAAGAGATGTTATCCGACCTTATTTCTCATACAATTCTGTTTTCCCACATCATTCCTTTTCCAATTCTGCGAGCCAATCTGTGGCCATGGCATCGGAGGGCATTCGCCAGTCGCCTCGTGGCGAGAGACTGACAACCGATGTCTTTGGCGCATCGGGCAGGCAGGAACGCTTGAATTGATGTTTGAAGAAGCGTTCAATAAATACTTTCAGCCACTTCTTGATAACTTCATTTGTATATACCCCCGCAAAGGCAGATTGAGCGAGGAATATAATCTTAGAAGGGCGGAAACCATAACGGAGAACATAATAAAGGAAGAAATCATGAAGTTCGTATGGGCCCACGATATCTTCAGTCTTCTGCTCAATCTCGCCCGCTTCATTTGCAGGGAGGAGTTCCGGAGAAATGGGCGTGTTGATAACATCTATCAAGCAGGTGCTGATGTCCTCGTTGTTCTCGTTGTTGGCATAATATCTAATCAAATCTTTGATAGTGGTCTTCGGTGCTCCCGCATTTACAGCATACATGCTCATGTGGTCGCCATTATAGGTGCACCACCCCAACGCCAATTCGCTCATGTCGCCTGTCCCCACAACAAATCCATTGCACTTATTACTCAAGTCCATTAAGATTTGCGTTCTTTCACGTGCCTGTGCATTCTCATACGTCGAGTCCTGAAGACTTAAATCATGTTCAAGATCTTTCAAGTGCTGAATGACAGAAGAGGTGATGTTGATTTCTTTCATCGTGATGCCCAATTCTTCCATGAGTTTGACGGCATTTTGATAAGTGCGCGCAGAAGTTCCAAACCCCGGCATGGTAACTCCCAAAATGCCTTTCCGGTCGTAGCCTAAACGGTCGAAAGCTCTTACACAGACAAGTAGCGCAAGGGTGGAGTCTAATCCGCCACTAACGCCCAAAACAACATTCTTGCTATGTGTATGCACCAACCTGCGGACAAGTCCAAACACCTGTGCATTGAACATCTCGTGACAGGCCGCATTCTTGTCAGCTCGTTCCGGCATAAAGGGGTGTGGGTCTATATGACGCGAGAGTACAAAGTCTTTCTCCGGATTATTGGGTGCGCCACATTTAATGGTATCCTTAATATTGAACGAAACATTAAGTCCCAACGGCTCTGTGCCGAGTGTGCGTTGAGCACCGCAGAAGGTGGTATTGTTGCGACGCTCACTTCGCAAACGATCGATGTCTATTTCAGCCACACGCAGTTGCGGCTCCAAACTGAAACGTTCGGAATGTGCCACCAAATTGCCACTCTCGTAGATTATGGCATTCCCGGCATTAACTATATCCTGGGTACTCTCGCCAAATCCACAACTGCTATATACGTAAGCCGCCATGAGGCGTGCGCTGTGCTGCATCAGCATTTCGTTAAGGTATTGATGCTTTCCGAACAACTCGTCAGTGGCCGACAAGTTGAATAGTATTTCAGCTCCTGCCAATGCAAGATAGCTGCTGGGAGCTATGGGAGCCCAAACATCCTCACATATTTCACATCCAAATTTCACACCACTGACCGTCTCGAAGATTTGCATTTCATTGGAAACCCGGATTGTTTGTCCTGCATAATGAATTTGCGTGGGATGTAAGTCTTTTGCGGAGGCAAACCAGCGTTTCTCATAGAACTCGTCATAGTTTGGCAAATAAGTTTTAGGGACTATGCCCAAAATCTTCCCTTGTTGGATGACGATGGCGCAATTTAAGGTTAAAGGTCCCACACTTACCGGAGCACCCACAACGGATATAATGTCTAATTGTCGTGTGAAGGCCAATAACATTAACACGGCGTGCTCTGCATTTTCAAGTAGAAGTTGTTGACGGAACAAATCCTGACAGGAATAACTTGTCAGCGAGAGTTCCGGAAATGCTATGATTTCTACACCTTTACCTTCAGCAATTGCTATCTGTTCTTCGATAGCTTCAAGATTAAATTTTGTGTCAGCGACTCGAACTGCCGGGATGGCTGCTGCCACTTTGATAAATCCATGTTTCATCGCATATAGTATTTAGGTTGTTATAGTAACTTGTGTTGCACCATATCCATATTCTCGAAATGATGCGTCTTGGTATTGATATTTTTTATATTTATAGTTTAACTCATGAATTAAGGCGTGTCTGAGAACGCCTTCTCCTTTTCCATGAATAAAGACAATCTTCTGACCGTTTTTATTCTTATATTGTTCCAGAATATTCCGGAAAACCTGAAGTTGATACTCCAAGATGTCATGCGCCGACATACCGGTTGTTGTTTCCAACAATTCATTGGCATGCAAATCTACAACAATTTTATCATTTTTCAGCAATTGTTTCGTACTATGTGTCCTTATTTGTCTCTTATCAGCTGTTTTTATGATTTTATTGCTTGTTGATGATGGTTTTGTTTCTATTTCTTCAGTATGACTACTTTGTAATTTAATGAATGTTTTATGCTTCTTTCCACTCAATCCGGGTAAAACTTTATCCTTGCCGGGTAAAGAAAACAAGATAGCAGGCGAGTCGAAAAAATCATTCTCAACAAAGGAATTTCTCTTGTAGAACTTGGTCCCATCCAAATGTATTTTTGTGTCAATGGTCGGTTGCAACTCAAAGCGTTTGTCCGGTTTGTAAGCAAAAATTTGTATGCTTATATCTTCTAAGTCATTCAGGTCGGAATAAAAAAAATCTTCAAGAAGCAATTTAGTGTTAGGGTCGATATGTCCGGTCGTTTTACACATCCATAGGTCTCCATCTTTTACGGCATAAGCATAATAAGCATGGTAATTGGAATCGTTCACCAAATAGGTGGAGAAATCAGTATTTGAAAGGTTGTTGAACGACTTGGGAAGAAAAGCCAAAAATAGTAGAAGCTCATCACCACCTTCGCGTTCATTCGTTGGATAGGAGACTTTTGTGGGTGATACGAAATCACAACTATCCTCCATTTCCTGAGACTCATTATCAAGGTCTGAATTATCCGTCAAGCGTGCTTTAATGGATTTAAACTCATTGGCATCCTTTTCGTGATTGGCTTTTTCGATGTTCTTAATTTTTGATTCCAACATTTCGTCATCGGGAATAACAACTATATCGTTAATCGGTGTCGGAATTTCAAAACCATCAGCATCTTCCACCAATACGATATTTTTATTTTGAAAGCCGGAAATTCTTCCGCCTCCCACTTCACTTAAAAATCTAACCTTATCTCCTATTTTCATTGTTTACATGCTTTTAAGGTATCAACAAACTGCTATCACCATAACTAAGGAAACGAAAATCATGCGAAAGAGCATAATCATAAACTTTTCGCCAATCACCATTCAGAAATGCACTCACAAGTAGTAAAAGCGTTGATTGTGGCTGATGGAAATTGGTTATTAGCATTTTAACGATTTTGTACTTATAGCCCGGAGCAATAATTATTTGCGTACTTGAATGTAGGGCTTTCAGCTTGTCATTATCCAAATAATCCAATAGATTCCGGATTGCTTTTGACACAGAGAGCGGTTTTCCATTAATAAGCACGTTTCCTTTCTCATCATGCTCATACTCATAAGGCTCCCACTGCTTTACATGCAAATCAGCTTCCGTTGCTGTGGGGTTTGCTTCAAGTTTCGCTCCCATGTAATACAGACTCTCAAGCGTTCGAACACTCGTGGTGCCAACGGCTATGGCCGAGCAATCATGCTCAAGCAGATGTTCCAAAGTATGACGATGAACTACAACATATTCTGTATGCATGTCATGTCCTTGTATCTCTCTGCTTTTTACCGGCTTGAAAGTACCTGCTCCGACATGAAGCGTCAATTCATCACGAACAATTCCGCAATCGTCAAGGGCTTGTAGGACAGAATTTGTAAAATGTAGTCCGGCTGTCGGTGCCGCAACCGAACCTTTAATCTTTGAATATACGGTTTGATAAGTAGTTTTATCGCTTTCTTGAGTTTCTCTATTAAGATATGGTGGAATGGGCAATTCGCCAACCGCCTCAAGAATTTCGGCAAATGTTACTTTATCATTATCCCAACTAAAATCCACCCAATAGTTAGTCCCACCCTTAGCTTCAGTAATCTTCGACTTATCAATGGTTGCAGTCAGATGAAGAGATTTACCATTGATTTCAAATGTGCGGGAAAGGGTTCCGGATTTCCATTTTTTCAAATTACCAATCATGCACAACCATGAGCAAGTGGCATTTGTTTGAAACATTAGCTCGTAATCGGTTGGTTGAGCAGGTTCCATCAAGAAAATCTCTATTAATGCTCCCGTGTCCTTGCGAAAATGCATACGAGCCTGAATTACTTTCGTGTTGTTGAAAACCATCAATGCTCCCTTCGGAAGATGGCTTTTAAGATTGTAAAACAAATCTTCCGAAACCTCTCCATGCTTATAGAGCAGAAGTTTGCTATGATCCCTTTGTGGTAAGGGGAATTTAGCTATTCTTTGGTCGGGCAGAAGATAGTCGAATTCCGAGATTTTAATATGTTTTGTTTCTGTTTTCATTTGCATACTATAAAAAACCTAATTGAATTACCGCACGAATGATGCAGTATAAGAGTGTAAAGATAAAGACTGTGATAATGATATCAACGTCCGAAAAATTATAACCCGATGGCGTATATTGTGAAGATATAAATGGCATTGTAGGGGTAAACTTCTTGGATATTCGCATATAGCCTCCATAGATAAAAACAGAAATGAGACTTCCCATCAACATTCCCACAACGACATCAAGAGGGTAATGAACGCCCAAATACAAACGAGTCCAGCTATTTAGCATTGCCCATCCTATGAGAAAGAATGAAAGCAGTTTACTTCTCACCAACAGACTGAAGAAAACAGCTATTGCGAAGGTGTTACAAGCGTGTGCGGAAAAAAAGCTAAACCCTGATCCGGTATAGTTTCTAACCAACTGTAAGTCGGTGATAAGATCCGGATCCAACGAAGGGCGAACTCGTCCGATAAACGGTTTTATTACCCCGCCATTAAAACCATTTGATATCAGCATACACAGACCGACCGATAGGATAATAAGAAATATCTTATTCCATGCGTCATTATTCTTAATAATGAGATATAAAAGGGCTAAATACAATGGAATCCATGTAAATCCTGATGTCAGCAACAATACAAAATCATCAATGAAAACGTTATCGCTTCCATTGAATAGTTGCAAGAAAGATTTATCAAAATTTATCAATTGCTCCATCATAAAAGTCCACCTACTTTAAATTTCTTCTATCATGTCAGACTTAATCCATCCACTATCTCCGTTTGCCAAAGTTATACCTCGCCAATCTCTGATATTTCTATCTGTAATATTTACTCTCGTCCCTTCATGAATAATCATCAATGAAGCTGATTTGTTACTTGGAGTAAGTTTTACCTCAGCCATGGGCGATATTACAATCGCAGAATCATTATTGAGTAATTCAGAACGTTGGTAGAGTGCAAACACATTTGAGAATATAAAAAGTAAAAAGCAAGACACTGCCAAAAAGAAACCAATTTTTTTCCATTTGAGTTTGCTTTCAAAAAGATACACAAGGGTTAATGCCAATGCGAAGAATAAAGAAATTAAGCCTAAATACGCCCACCCATCTATACTTAATAGATTAATCAAAGCCTTTGTCCAGCTTACAAAAAACATTTCTGGTTTTGGCGGAATGCGGTCAATCGTCTTGGATTGTGCCAAGTTAAGATTGAAAAGTATGTCTTCATCGCTGGGAGAGAGCCGTAATGCCCTCTCATAAGCTATTATAGACTTGGTAATATCGTTATGTTTATAATAAGCATTGCCCAAATTGTAGAATAAATCAGCAGTTGCTTCCTTTGATAAAAGAGATTGATAAATATGTATTGCCTGTTCGTAATTTCCTGATTGATACGCTTTATCCGCATCCGTCTTCTTTTGGGAGAAAGCGTTTGAACTCCACAGAATACAGATGAAAAATTGTATAAAAAACATCCATAAAAGTATGTTCGAATGTACATCTTTGGTCTTCTTTTTCATAGTCTCCTCTATATCCGTAATTGCTGAAAGTGCAGATTCGTATGTTGATTTCATATTCCCCCGTTCATCTCCCGGTGCATAACGTTGAAACTCACATTCATCAAGAGCTTCAATGAATTTATTGATAGTTTGCTCACCAACATTCTTTTGAGAAAAAGTTTCTCTGATATTATTCCGAGATAATCGTTCAACAGGAATATCAAGTTTGTTGCTGACATATCCCCAAAGGGCATGGAGAACCTCATCATAAAACTCTGTTGATTTTCCTCGTTCCATCAGTTGTCTGGCATTGTGCATACGCACGATTGCAACCTTTCGCGCATTTTTACCTTTTAAGAAAACTATGTCGGCTTGCATGTGAGAGCGTTTCTTTAACCATTGAAGCATAACCACAAATGATATAACGATGAAAAAGAGTGTTAGCCAGAAAAAAACAGAGCCAAAGAAAGAATAACTAAAGATATTCTTTGTCCTACCGGTTTTAATAGCTCGAATATCACTCCAATTATTTTTTGTTATTGCTGACAAATCGTCAAATATTCCGTTTCCCTTTGCAACTTTAATCTTAAAAGCTCGAGTCTGAATTGTTTTATAGCTGTTTGAGGACGTATCGAAATATATATATTCTATTGCCGGTATTTCATAGACACCTTTTTTGTGAGGAACCGCCATAAAATCATAGACTATACTTCCCTCAGTTCCATTTACTCCCAACGTTGTTTTATCCGATACTTTGGCATCGTAAACATCAAAATCTTTAGGAAAACCAACAATGGGTTGTTTGAGTAATTTTAAGTTTCCCTGCCCACTAATAATTACGCGTAAGTTAATTGGGTCTCCTTCTTTAACTTCATCATTATTTAATTGGGCGGTTATATTTAATTTCCCCACTCCACCGGAGAAACCAACAGGCTTTTGAGGTAATGGGATAATCTTTAGTGTTAGTCCCGGGGCAATTATATCCTTATTTATATCTCCTCCGTCAGACATGAAAGCAAAAGGATCAAAATCATCGAACCCCGGTCTTATTGTTCCGTGAAAGGTAATAGAAGGAATTTTAGTCTTTCCGGGAACAAGGGGAAATAATACATATTGACTCCATGTGGTGCACTGATACTTCCGCCCCTTTACGATTTCCGTATGGAATGACTTTTGTTGAGGCAGTTTAACCTCTTGAATGTGAAATCCTGTAAGGTCGGGCATTTTACCGGCTAAACTAATAAGATTAACAGAAGTATATACCTTATAAGTCAAGACGATGGGTTCCTGCTCATATACTTTTGTTTTGTTTGCAGAAACTTTAATAAAAAGATCCTTAGAACCTACCGTCTTGCTTTCAGGACGAGTAACTTCGATTTCATCCGCATATTGTCCCTTCCCATTAGCAGATCTATTAATGTTGGCATTTCCAAATGCAGATAGTTTAACCGGTGTCGAGGCCAAGTTTTGTCCGTTAATGGTTATTTTTGCCGGTGGAAGAGTAAAATTGCCTTTTTTGGTAGCTACGAAAACATAGTCGTATGTTATAGATGATGAACTGCTTGTATGCCCATTGATTACTTGATAGCTTGACTGTTTACCAATGTATGGACCGGCAAGTATTTCTATTCCGTCAGGAATTTTTGCCAATTTAAAACCATCAATATTATCTGTATATACTGTATATTCAACTTGGAACTCCTCGCCTACCACAACTTGGCGTGGAGCTGCGACTCTAATCCTTTGTGCAACTGTAATTGTTGGGAGTATAATTGCAAGCAATAAATAAATATAACGTTTCATAATGCACTACCAATTCTTATCAATATTTTTTGTACTTGGCTGCCGCATTGATTTTTTCAATCTTTGTTGAGTTTCTTTTTCCTCTTGCATCGCGGCATCAAGCAATTTCTCAGCTACATCCTTACTCAACCGATTATCTTCTTTATTTTGTTTAGCCTTTTCATTTTGATGGGATGTATTTTTATTTTGGTTGTTTCGGTTGTTCTTGTTTGATTTATTATTCTTCGCTTGATTATTATTTTGCGATTGGTTCTTTTGTTGCCTCATGCAAAGTATAAGGTTATATCGGGCGTTATCATGTTTTGGGTTCGCTCGTAATGCGTTCTTATAAGCTGCAATAGCATTAACATAATCTTTCTTATTCTGATAAATTGTCCCTAAATTATAAAAAGAACTTGCCTTTCGCTGTTTGTTCTGTTCGAGTTCAGCTGCATATTTATATTGTTGGATAGCTAAAGAATCCTTTTGCTGCGCCTGTAAAGCACAACCTAAATTATAATTGGCAATTCCATTACTCGCATTCTTACTTATTGCTTTTCTATAATTGGTTTCTGCTTGGACATAATTGTGCTGCCGAAAGAATTTATTCCCCTCACGAATCAATTGCCTATCATTTTGTGCTGTTACACTTAATGCCATCAACACCAATAGACTTAATATAGATAAAGTTCTATTCATATTTTTTTATGAAATATATTCCACCTACTAATTATTGGATTTTTCACCTCCAATATAATGACATCAATTATTAAAAGTAGAATTATAAGAATTGCAACAGCCTGAAACTGATCGTTATAATCGCTGTATGTCATATTCTGGAACTCTCCTTTATGCATGACCCCTAATTCTTTGTTTAGCCGTTTCTCCACAGAGAAAGTATTATCAATATGAAGATACAGTCCGTTTCCAATTGATGCCAACTGTTTACACATCGGTTCATTGAGATGTGTTATAACCGGAGTTCCTGTTTTGTCTTTTAGATAATCTCCATTCTCTAAAGGAATTGGAGCACCATTCGCAGAACCTACACCAAGTATAAACACCCTAATACCAATTTTGCTTGCTTTTCGGGCTAAGTTTTCGGCATTTCCTTCATGATCCTCACCATCTGTAATAAGGATGATTGCTTTACCCGTTTTCTCATCTTGCGAAAAACTATGTATAGCTAAATTCAAAGCTTCACCTATGTCAGTTCCTTGTGTACCAATTAACGATGGGTCTATATTGTCAAGAAACATTTTTGCCGATACGTAATCCGCGGTAATGGGCAATTGAACATACGCATCACCGGCAAAAACAATGAGCCCAATTCTATCTTCTGTCAGATTATCTACAAGATTTTCAACCATCATCTTAGACCTTTCTAATCTTGATGGCGCAACATCCTGACAAAGCATGGAATTACTAATGTCCATTGCAATAATGGCTTCTATACCTTTGTGTTTATTGCTTATGCTCTTAACCCCAATTTGTGGACGAGCCAATAAAACACATATTAGGGAAAGCGAGATTTCAAGTAACACGAACTTTACTGTGGGACGATACTTGGAAACATCAGGAGAGAGTTGCCTTAATAAGGTTAAATCACCAAATTTCGACATTCGCTTTCTTCGTTTACGTATAGAGGCATAATAGATGGTTGCCAATATAGGTATTAGCAATAATAACCACAAGCAAAGCGGATTATCAAATCTAAACATTATGCTTTTATTTTTTTTGTTACATTCTACTATGGAATCCGTTTGAGCACGGTTATCCTAAGTAGTATTTCCATGAGAAAAATTATCAGGGCAAAAAATGCGAATGGCATATATGCCTCATAGCGTTTCCCATAATTTTTATTCTCTATCTTTGTCTTTTCCAATTTATCAATATCCTTGTAAATCTGTGAAAGCTCTTGCCTACTCTGTGCTCGATAAAATTCTCCGTTTGTCAAAACAGCGATTTCTTGCAGTGTGTTGTAGTCAATTTCTCCGACAGTCTTTGAGGATGCATCCATTGGTTGATCGCCTCCCAGGCCTATAGTATAAATTCTTATGCCAAACTTTTTTGCAATCTCTGCAGCCGTTTTAGGAGAAATATCGCCCATGTTATTGCTTCCGTCCGTCAAAAGAATAATTACTTTGCTTTTAGCCTTAATATTTTTAAGGCGACTTATGGCATTTGCCAAGCCCATTCCGATAGCCGTTCCATCTTTAATCAAACCATTGGCAGAGATATCCGGCCGAATGTTCATAAGCAAATTTGTCAAAGACACGTGGTCTGTTGTCATTGGACATTGCGTAAATGCTTCACCGGCAAATATCGTAAGTCCTATATTATCAGTAGGACGGCTACTAATAAACTCATTAGCAACATCTTTCGCCACTTCCATTCTATTGGGAGCTACATCTTGCGAGAGCATACTTGTTGAAACATCCATCGCAAGCATAATATTGATTCCATTGGAATAATCTTTACTCAATGGCTGATGAGTCTGTGGACGTGCCAATACCATCACTACAAGTGCAAATGTAAGAGAACGAAGAAAGATCGGAAGGTGAATTATCTTCATTTTAAAACTCTTCCTTCCGTACTCGTAGGCATATGTGTCTGCCATTCTAAGTGTAGGTTCTTTCCCTCTATTGCGTAGAAAATACCACAATACATAAGGAACAAGCAGAAGCAGCAGTAACAAATATTCTTTATTTGCAAATTCCATCTTCACAATGTTTTAATTGCTTAAAAGACTATAAATATTCCATGACACGAAACAAAAAAGTCCGGCGGTAATTATAAGGAAGGTCAATATAAGCAGTTTAAGAATGACTCGTTGTTTTCGATCATTCCCCACTTTGACTTTAGTCTTTTCATTCTCATTTGCTATTACTCCATGTTCAGATTTGGTTCCTTCAATAAATTTAGCAATATTGGTAAGATAATATGCATATTCTGATGTAGCGGTAGAAAATTTAGCAAATTTCACCAAGTCGGCTATTTCAAAAGCTGTCTGCAAGTAGTTCTCTTTCGTGTTGTAGCCATGGGCTTTTAGATGGTTTATGATTTCCTTGGACGTCATTTCCATCGCATTGAGACCAAACCTTTCGTATAAGTATTCACGCAAGACATTGATTAGGCGCGTATAATATAATTTTTGTTCGTCTTCATTTTTGAAACTTCCTATTTTCAACGTATTGATATTCGCAAGTGCTTTGACATGTGGTAAAATTGTCTGTCTTCTCCGTTTCATGGAAATTAAAGGTTTCGCATTGTTTAATCGAAGTCGAAGGAAATAAACCAAGAACAGATTCAATATCATCAATGTCGTCAGCCAAAATAAAGGCATCCATTCCGAGATGGCGAAAGGATTATTTTGAATGTCATCCGACGGACGTATTGTCGCAATGGTAGTTGTATCTATCTCTATAGTTGTTACCTTTAACTTTACGGGATTAGAATTCTGCTTTTTTTTGTTTACATATACCGGCACGGCAGGAAGTTTGTAGTTGCCTTCCTTCCATGATGTAATGGTGTAATTAAGCCGAACTATCACATTTTTCGTATTTGATATGGTATCTATCTGATGACCAAGAATCTCTATATTATCAGGTAGAGCTGACGCAAATTTTTCTTTTTGAAAAGATATATTCACTCCTTTGGGCGCTTTTACGGTAATTGCCCAATGAGTTTGAGATCCTATCATAATAGATGTGCTATCCAAAACAGCATCTATTTTCACTTGAGCACAAGAGAAGAGAGCTTGAAGTAGCAAAATCTGTATGAATATATATCTTTTCATTATCCTCTTTTTGCAAACAATATCATAAGTTTCTTAACAAAATCTTCACCCGTTGCTATGGAAATATTATCTACCTCACACTTGGAAAAAGTGTCGCGAAGATTTTCTTGGTGTCGAATCCAATATGCTTTATGTTCTTGGCGAACTACTTTACTTCCGGTGTCTATGAACATTTCATGTCCGGTTTCTGCATCTTTTATTTTCATCAATCCCACATTCGGTAATTCTTTAGAGCGGTGATCGTAAATTTGCAGTGCGATAACATCATGTTTACGGTTGGCTATTGTTAGTTCGTCTTTAAAACTCGACCGTACATAAAAGTCACTAAGCAAGAAAGCAGTACAATGCCTTTTTAAGGCTTTTATCAAAAATTCCAATGGAATCTTTAAGTTCGTACGTTGCCCGGAAGGTTGAAAGTCGAGCATTTCTCTAATGATGTAAAGAATATGCTTCCTACCTTTCTGTGGAGGTATAAATTTCTCTATTCGATCTGAGAAAAAGATAACACCGATTTTATCATTATTCTGTATTGCAGAAAAAGCTAAAGTTGCAGAAATCTCGGCAACCAAGTCCTTTTTTGTTTGTTTAATTGTTCCAAAATCCAGCGAACCACTTACATCAATTAGCAACATAACGGTAAGCTCACGTTCTTCTTCATAAACCTTGACAAACGGATGGTGGAAACGTGCCGTTACATTCCAGTCAATATCCCTGACATCATCTCCGTACTGATATTCGCGCACTTCGGAAAAGACCATACCTCTACCTTTGAAAGCAGAATGATACTGACCTGCAAAGATATTCTGACTAAGGCTGCGTGTCTTAATTTCTATTTTTCGTACTTTTTTTAATAAATCCGTGGTGTCCATTCAATTTGTCAAACAATAATGCTTTTCATCAGAAGTAAACAACTAACAAATTAGGGAACTTCAACTTTATTAATGACTTGGCGGACAATTTCTTCACTTGTGATATTGCTTGCCTCGGCTTCATACGATAAACCGATTCTATGGCGAAGAACATCATAAGCAACTGCTCGAATATCTTCAGGAACAACGTATCCACGACGTTTTATAAAGGCATAAGCCCTACTTGCTTTTGCCAAATTTATACTTGCGCGGGGACTGCCTCCGAAAGTAATCATTTGCTTTAATTCGCCCAAAGCATATCTTTCCGGAAAGCGTGTGGCGAAAACTATATCAGCAATATACTGCTCAATTTTTTCATCTATATAAACTTCCTTTACAATAGCTCTGGCATTCAGAATTTCCTCAGCGGTTGTAACTGCATCAACACGGAAATCAGTTTCTGCAAGGTTTTTCCGAATAACAAGCTTTTCTTCTTCCAACGTAGGGTAGTCAATGACAACTTTCAACATGAAGCGATCTACTTGCGCCTCAGGAAGCATATACGTTCCCTCTTGTTCTATCGGATTTTGAGTTGCCATCACCATAAAAGGAGTTGGAAAGGTGAAGGTTTGATCGCCTATCGTTACTTGATGTTCTTGCATCGCTTCAAGTAATGCACTCTGAACTTTAGCAGGTGCGCGATTTATTTCGTCAGCTAAAACAAAATTTGCAAAAATAGGACCTTTTTTGACGTGAAATCGTTCATCTTTTTGTGAGTATATCTGAGTTCCAATAACATCAGCAGGCAAAAGATCCGGAGTAAATTGAATGCGGCTATATTTCGATTCTATCAATTGTGAAAGAGTTTTGATAGCTAAAGTTTTTGCCAACCCGGGGACGCCCTCTAACAGGATATGTCCATTACTAAGCAAACTGATAAGTAAGGAATCAATTAAGTGTTGCTGACCAATAATTACTTGCCTCATACCTGTAATTAAATTGGTGATGAATGCGCTTTTTTGTTCAATCCGCGTATTTAATTCACGAATATCTAAAGCTTCTGTCATAACTAAATCAATTTATATCTTCATTATTTTATTGTTACGCAAAAGTAATACAAATAAAGTAATATGGATACAATTTACAGACTAAATAATATTAAAAAAGTTTCTTAAAGGTATCTTTTAAGAAACTTTTTAGTTATTTTCAAAATAGGCAACTCTTTTTCTGGAGATAACCCACCTGATGTATATACAATGCAACGTGCTATGCTTAAAAATATCATCATAACGTTGCAACCCCACCCTTTTTACCTCTTTTTTCTGTATTCAGGGCGGAGTTCAACTTTTGGAACTTTCATTGTATCGCCTTCTTTCATAGTCTCTGCATTATTGAGTACTTGGAAATAGCCTACCATGTCCGGTCCTAACGTCTTTTTACTATACGAACTCATATTTTCCCCTTTCTTAAGTACTACTTCTTTTTCAACTCCTACGATGTCATACGCACCATATCTGATTTTCGGGTTTGAACTTAACAATTTGTAATCCGATTTCTTAGTTGTTTTATCCTTTAGAGTATCAATGGAATTATCCTCTTTAACTATATCACTTTTAGGTATATTAGGTTTTACTACAACTTTATGTTTGGAAGTTGAAGTCAGTTGCTTTTTCGAGGCATCTGCATGTTTTCCTAAAGTGTAAATTCCAAAAATCACGCTCGCAAGGAAGATGGCTGTCAAGATGGTTATCCACGCCTTGTGCCTATTTTTTGGTGATATATCATGAGACGTGTCAAAGATACCATCATCACTCCCTGTTTCCTCACTATTAACGTTGTAATTCACGTTTGATACCCCCATGTTATTTGATGAAACCGTTGGAGCTTCATCCTGTACCTCATCCTTAATAATATCACATTCCTTTAGGTGTAAATTGTTTTTAGGGGAATCACTTTTGTTATTGATCACCTCTTTGGTATCATTGTCATACGTGGTGTTAGCTATATCAGGAACTTCTTCTTGCTGTCCAATCGCTGAGTTTTCTTTTGTATTGCTATCTGTTATATGAATTAAATCTGAGTTGTCATTTTCTTTATCTTCAAATGGATGAATGGGAATATCTACTTTCGTGTCGGATGACACCTCTATCTCGCCATCAGAGAGTGGCATAGTCTCATTGCCATTGTGTTTCGTTGCTTTCTGTTGATGGAGTGCATCGATTTTTGACAAGCTTCCGTTTGAATCATCAGAATACTGTATGAACTCTTTGTCTTCTTCATCCAAAGAAGACGCTTCCTCAAACTGAACCCCATCATTGAGTACTACTGTCTCAAAGTCGGAAAAAGGTTTATTTACCATTGCCTTCATGTAAGCATCAGGGGTGAAGCTCACCTTCTCATGTCTTTCTATAACGACTCTCTCGCCTGTATTGACATTAATGCTCTCACGTGCTTTTACAGATTGTATTTTAAAAGTTCCCAATCCCTTTATTTTTACAATCTTATCTTCTTTTAGACCTTGCTGAATCGTCTCAAAAAAAGCAGAAAGAAATTTATCAGCTTCTTTTATGGTAAGGTTATGCTTTTTAGCTACAAATTCAGTAACAATTTGAAGTGATGTTTTGCCCATTATTCATTCCCTCCATATCTTAATCTTTCCTTAATGGAAGCAGCCGGTCTGAAGCCCAGTACTAACTTTGGGGGGATAAGCATTTTTTGCCCTGTTGCCGGATTAACCATCACTCGTTCTACCCTCTTTTTTACCTCAAAGGTACCAAAGCCGGAGATGAGTAAAGAGTCACCGGTGTCGAAGGTGTTCACCATTCCAGCAAGAACAGTTTTCACTAATTGCTGAGTTTCTTCTTGAGAATAATCAGTTTGATTTGATAATGTTGCTATAAATTCTTTATTATTCATAAACAGAGGGCATAATAATCTTACGAATGTTACGTAAAAGTGATTTCTCCATACAAGTCAAATTCATCCGAATCGGTTATTCGAATGTTGTAGAATTTTCCAACTCTCAAATCATTATCTGCTTTGATCAAAACTTCCGGATCAACCTCAGGAGAACAGAATTCGCTTCTTCCCACATAATATTCCCCTTCTTTCCTATCAATAATCACTTTCATTTCCTTGCCAACTTTTTCAGCTTCAATCTCTGATGAGATTTGCTGTTGAAGTGCCATGAGGTCGCTTAAACGTTGCTGTTTAACGGATTCAGGTACATCGTCTTGATAATGTTTTGCACTGTAAGTTCCTTCTTCGTGTGAATAGGCGAAAGCTCCCATTCGCTCAAAACGTGCCCATCTTACAAATTCCATCAGTTCCCGGAAGTCATCTTCTGTCTCACCCGGAAAGCCAACCATTAGCGTTGTACGTAAATGTATTCCGGGCACTTTCCTTCTTACTTTCTTAATAAAATCAATCGTTTCTTGTTTTGTAACGTTACGTTGCATACGAGAAAGAACATTGTCAGAGATATGCTGTAGGGCGACATCCAGGTATTTGCACACTTGAGGCTTTTCACGTATCACATCCAAAAGATTGGTTGGGAATTGGTTTGGATAGGCATAATGCAGCCTTATCCATTCGACACCGGGTAAATCTGCCATGCGAGAAATCAGTTCGGATATATGTTGTTTTCCGTCAATATCCACCCCATAATAGGTCAGTTCTTGCTCAATAATTTGAAACTCCTTTGTTCCTTCAGCTGCAAGTTCTTTTACTTCTGCTAAAATCTCGCTCATCTGTCGAGAACGATGTCGTCCGGTGATGAGCGGAATAGCGCAATAAGCGCAATGACGATCGCACCCTTCAGCAATTTTAATAAATGCGTAATGATGCGGTGTGGTAAGGTGGCGTCGGTTGTTACATGATTTAATTTCCGCTTTCCCTAAATCCGTCAGAAGCTCTTTGTAATTAAACTTTCCATAAAATTTATCAACTTCCGGTATTTCCTTTTCAAGCTCGTTTTTATATCGCTGAGAAAGACACCCCATCACATAGAGTTTGTTAAGGCAACCGTTATTTTTCCTACTTACAAACTCTAATATAGTGTTGATACTCTCTTCTTTGGCAGAAGCTATAAATCCGCAAGTATTGATTACAGCTATTTCACCTTGAGGATGGTTGGGGTCATGAACACAATGATAGCCATTGGCCTCAAATTGTTTCATGATTAGTTCAGAATCAACTAAATTCTTTGAGCATCCTAATGTGATAATATCTATTTGGTTTTGCTTCATGTGATATTTTATTCAAAGAGAGAAAAATAGTTAGTAGTATTAATCTTGTTTAAACAGACTATCCACAAACTGCTCTTTGTTAAAGAGTTGAAGGTCTTCCATGCCTTCTCCAAGACCGATATATTTAACTGGTACTTTCAATTGATCGCTGATTCCGATAACAACACCGCCCTTTGCCGTTCCATCGAGTTTTGTGATGGCAAGAGAAGTTATTTGGGTTACGGATGCAAATTGTTTGGCTTGTTCAAAAGCATTCTGTCCCGTACTCCCATCCAAAACCAACATAACTTCATCGGGTGCTGATGGGAGAACTTTTTTCATGACATCCTTAATTTTCTTTAGCTCATTCATCAATCCAACTTTGTTATGCAATCGCCCTGCTGTATCAATAAGCACAACATCTGCATTATTTGCTTTTGCGCTTTGTAGCGTATCAAAAGCAACACTTGCCGGATCGGATCCCATTTGCTGTTTAATCACTGGAACGCCAACACGTTCTCCCCAAATGGAAATTTGCTCTACAGCCGCCGCTCTAAAGGTGTCGGCAGCCCCTAAATAGACCTTCTTACCCGCATTCTTAAATTGGTACGCTAATTTTCCAATGGTTGTGGTCTTACCTACGCCATTCACCCCTACCACAAGGATAACATAAGGTTTATGGTCAGATGGAAAATCCCAGTCCTCGGTATTCTCTGTATTATTTTCAGTAAGAAGTTTAGCTATTTCTTCACGTAAAACGCCATTGAGTTCTGTTGTGGAAACATATTTATCTCGAGCTATTCGTGATTCAATGCGCTCAATGATCTTCAAGGTCGTATCAACTCCTACATCAGAAGTAATAAGTATCTCTTCCAGATTATCTAAAACCTCATCATCAACTTTTGACTTACCGGCAACTGCGCGCGTCAATTTTGAAAACACGCTTTGTTTTGTCGTTTCAAGTCCTTTATCTAAAACTTCTTTTTTTTTCTTATTGAACAGTCCGAAAAATCCCATAATTAGCTAATTTGATGCAAAGTTAGCACAATTCACGCAAAAAAACGAATAAAAGAGTATGTATTGATTCGATGGAAAACTTACTTAATTCCAAGTGAGTCAAAAAAACAAATAAATTGTTGAGAATGAAACAACCATCCGGTGTCGAGCAGAAAGATATTGTAGTTATAATTCAAGGGGGCTTCCTTAATAAAAAATAAGGATTGCAATGTTTACAATCCTTATAGTTTATTATAAAATTTCTCAGTTATTAGTTCTTAAAGAAATCTTTAACTTGTTCGTTAGGAACCATTTGCTCGTCAAAAATATAAGCACCAGTCTTTGGGCTTTTTACCATTTTGATAACTTTTGTATATGCGCGACCATCCGTTGAGCCTTCGTGGAGGGTAGCGACCGCTTTCTTTGCCATAGTTTATTTGTTTTGACTATTAACGTAACAATACGATCTTACTTGATTTCCTTATGGAGAGTCATTTTCCTCAAAATCGGATTATACTTCATCAGCTCAAGACGCTCTGCAGTATTCTTGCGATTTTTTGTAGTGATATAACGACTTGTACCGGGAAGACCGCTATTTTTCATTTCCGTGCACTCAAGAATGACTTGCACTCTGTTTCCTTTAGCTTTTGCCATGATTCTTAGTCTCCTATTACTTTAATATCCTTCCAGTCAACATAACCTTTGGATACAGCTTGCTTCAATGCTTTATCCAAACCGACTTTATTGATTAAACGAAGACCAGCTGCACTAATCTTCAATGAAATCCAGCAACCTTCTTCTACATAGTAGAATTTCTTGCTGAAGAGGTTTACGTCAAAGCTGCGCTTTGTGCGATGCTTTGAGTGAGACACATTATTGCCCAATTGTGCCTTCTTACCGGTGATTTGACAAATCTTAGACATTTCTATCTTTGGTTTTGTGATTCGTTAATTGATACCTATTCCAAACAGGTTGCAAAATTACAAAAAAAAATCAAGTATGCAAAGGAAAGTCTTAGATAATCTATAGAATTAAGCTTTTTTTAAGATTACAATTCTTTGGAAAGTTTCTCATTCAGAAAGTCAAGCATCAATCTCATCGCTTTATTCGTTGCTATTGCCAAATTGATGTCACGTCCGAAATTCTCGGTTAGTCGAAATGTTCTGACGTCCTCAGCATTTCCATATCCCAGCCATATTGTACCCACGGGTATTTCTTGTGTTCCTCCACCGGGACCGGCTATTCCCGTTGCTGAAATAGCGAAATCGACATCAAGGCATTTAATAGCCCCTTTGACCATTTCTTGAGCTACCTCTTCGCAAACGGCAGTCTTCGCTTGTAGCGTATTGGGCGACACGCCTAAAATATTGGTTTTAATTTCATCTGAATATGAAATAATCCCACCTTTGAAATAATTGGATGCACCGGGAATTGACACGATGGCTTCGCTTATTCTTCCCCCCGTACAACTCTCAGCTGTTCCAAGTGTTAAACCTGAGTCGTATAACAAATCGCCAATTTGGCGAGAGATAATCTTACTTTCAAATTCCATTATTGTTTTATTTTGCTGTAATTTGCTTATTTATTCAAATGTCACCTTGCTAAATGCGGGTACATTTATCGTGGTAAACTTCTTTTCTCCATATTTAAATGTGCCTACACATGCAATCATTGCTGCGTTATCAGTGGTATAGCTGAACTTAGGAATATAAATGGTCCACCCATATTTTTTTGCATGTTCGTAGAACGAATTTCTTAGACCGTTGTTGGCAGAAACTCCACCGGCTACGGCGACATGCTTTATACCCGTATCTTTGACAGCTTTACGAAGTTTCTTCATTAAAATATCTACTATCGTAAATTCAAGACTGGCGGACAAATCTTTCTTATGATGCTCCACAAAATCAGGATCGGTCTTCACCCACTCTCTTAAATTATATAGAAAAGAGGTTTTAAGTCCGGAAAATGAATAATCATAACCTCCAACATTTGGTTCTGAAAACTTGAAAGTTTTCGGATTGCCCTGTCGTGCAAGTTTATCAATGATTGGTCCCCCGGGATAGCCGAGTCCCATCACTTTAGAACATTTATCAATGGCTTCGCCCGCTGCGTCATCTATGGTTTGTCCAAGCACTTCCATGTCATCATAGGCATTCACTTTTACAATTTGTGAATTTCCACCGGATACTAATAAACAAATAAATGGGAATGGCGGCATATGCGTGTCTTCCTCATCCTCTTTGATGAAGTGTGCTAAAACGTGTCCTTGCAAATGGTTTACCTCAATAAGTGGGATGCCCAATGAACGTGCAAAGCCTTTTGCAAAGCTTACTCCTACCAGCAAACTACCCATAAGCCCGGGTCCACGCGTAAAAGCGATTGCCGAAAGCTGTTCTTTGGTTATCCCGGCACGTTTGATGGCTTGGTCAACAACAGGAACCACATTCTGCTGATGCGCACGTGATGCCAATTCCGGAACTACGCCTCCGTATGCTTTATGAACGTCCTGAGAGGCAGTTACATTGCTAAGGATAATACCATTTTTTAGAACTGCTGCACTCGTATCGTCGCAACTACTTTCAATACCCAATATGTAAATGTCTTGTTTTATCATCCCATCAACTTAATGTGTCAAGATTTCGACTCCATGTTCTGTCATTACAAATGTATGTTCCCACTGAGCGGAAGGAAGTTCGTCCCCTGTTATTATTTCCCATCCATAAGGGTCATCAGCGTCGAGAAAGACTTTCCATGTTCCCATATTAATCATTGGCTCAATGGTAAAGACCATTCCGGGCACAAGCAACATTCCGGTTCCGGCATGTCCAAAATGAAGTACTTCGGGTTCTTCGTGAAAATCTAAACCAACACCATGTCCACACAGGTCGCGAACAACCCCATAGCCATTCTTCTCAGCATGCATTTGAATGGCATGACCTATATCGCCAACAAAGGAGTAAGGCTTTGCTGCTTCTGCACCAATCTCAAGACATTCTTTAGCGACACGGACTAATTTTTCTTTTTCCGGAGTTGTCTTACCTATAATAAACATACGGCTTGCATCGGCATAAAAGCCATCCATGATACAGGTCATATCGACGTTTACGATATCACCTTCTTGTAAAAACTCATCATCCTTTGGAATGCCATGACATACAACTTCATTGATACTTGTACATACGCTTTTGGGAAAGCCTTCATAATTCAAACAGGCAGGGGTTGCATTGTGGTCTTTGCAATATTGCATACAGATATCATCTATTTCCTGTGTAGACATACCTATGTGAATGGCATCGGCAACAGCATCGAGACAACCTGTGTTTACCTCTCCGGCTCTTTTGATACCTTCAATCTGCTCCGGTGATTTTATCAACTCACGTGTGGGAACGAGCTTACCTTTTTTTTCGTAAGCCATGATTCGTAAATCCATTTCGGTAGGTTCTTGTCCCTTGAGACAATGCCATCTTTTTTTCTTTATTATCATCTGATTAGTATAAACTTTCTGCAAAAATAATATAAATTGCAAACTTTGCAAAAGAATTAACCCTAATTAATTGAAGTGTTACAGACTTCCAATCGCTCTTTTCCGGCTTTTATTGCCATCAAGAACTATTCAATTTCCGGGGGAAGGGTACTGGTAGTTCGATGAGAAAAGATTGAAAAAAGCAAGATACGACACTAACTATTGCGTTTGTTCACTATTGTTTAGGTATTTCAAATCATTAACCAAAAACGAATGTAAGTGTCATGTAAATAATTGATTTTTAGACACTTCATAATAGTTGAAAATGTTTACTTCACAATCGCTAAGCGTTTACAATTTAAAAGCTAAGCTATTGCATTGCAAAAGCTTAGCAAATGGCATGTAAAAGCTTAGTTTTTGAATCTGCCCCCTCTAATAGTGCTTCATTGCTCGCTCCATTTCTCGTCTATCTTCTTTCTCTTTAAGAGTTTGTCGCTTGTCGTATTCCTTTTTACCTCGGCAAAGAGCTATATCCACTTTTGCTCTTCCATGATCATCGATGAAGACCAAGATTGGGACAATCGTATAACCAGGATTCTTAATCTCGGTTTCTAATCGTTTTATCTCCCTCTTCCTCAACAAGAGTTTTCGTGTGCGTTTTGCTTCGTGGTTGGAATACGAACCATAAAAATAGGGGGATATATTCATTCCTGACAGCCACATCTCACCTTTATTAATTAAGCAATAAGAATCTACCAAGGAGGCTTTCCCCGCCCGAACGGATTTTATTTCCGTTCCGGTAAGCACAATGCCCGCAGTGAGTGTATCGATGAAATGATATTCAAAAGAAGCTTTCTTGTTGCGTATTTGTATAGGCGACTTTTTTCTCAATGCCAATTCGTCCTTATTCATTCTTCTCAACTATTACAAAATTGCTGATATGCTCATCGATATATTCCGCTATCATTTGCGTCCATTCTTCTTCATTTAAGACAAATTCATCATCAGATTCATCGAACTGCGGCATTTGCTCATAAAGAGCCATAAACTCATCGTCAGTCATTTCCACCTCGATTCTCTCGTGATACTTTTCGTATGCTTTTCGAGCATGTTGAATGTGAGAATACAACTTCTTCAACCCCCATTCTCGAAGGACTCTTGCAAATGGATTCTCAAAGATGAAAGCACCATAGCCGTTATAAATAAGTTGTATATATCCTCCTTCCATTACTTCGTCGTGAAGATAACTCCATCCCAGCAATGTAATCTGATCAGAAGATAGCTTCTCCATGTTTTCAGGTGTTAAAACACCGTTCACTGCTGAATTAATAGAATCGATAAAAACTCCCACAAATGCATCCATGCCTTCTTCCGCGGCATTACGGAGCAGCGATTCTTTTACCTTTATTTCAAGCATACCATGATTTTTTATCGTTTAAATTGCAAAGATAGCGGTTTTTATTGAGATTTGCTCTTGTAGATTCAAAGTTTTTTGGATTCTTCCAAAAACTAAGTCTCAATTCGGAATACGATAACGAACGCTAAGAATGCGTGATTAATAAAAATCCCTCAGAACCATGTTCTGAGGGAGAAAGAGTGATGAAACAAACTTTGAGTTTATTTGTTCTCCGGCATCAAGAACTTATCTCCGGTTTGTTCTATGAGAGCTTTTCTGGCATTTTGACTCATTCCCGGTCGTTCAGGCTTTGCGCCCCAACCTGTAGAAGTAATTTCAAACTTACCATCTTTTTCGGGTTTAATAATCATGTCGTTGTATTTAACAATGAGGTAATAAGCTAACTGACGCCATCTGCTAATCATTTCATTGCCTTTCTCTACGGAATAGTCGTTAAGATATTTTATGGCAGCAGCCTTGTCATTACTGTACAGCTCTTGTGCTTTAGCCTCTATCTTTTGTTGATTTGCAAAATAAGAGTTGTCCAATGAGTCGCGCACCTCTTTCAAGGATGGGAACATTTGGGAATAACGCGGATAGACCATATTGCTTACCCAGTTGCAGACCCAATATGCATTCTTATCAGAGAAATGTACAGCATCTGCTCCGGGAGTATTAAAACATTCTGAGCGTTCTGTTGAGCAACAATAAATGGGGACATAAGCTGCCATGTTGCCATCGTCGTTAGCAAACCAGATAATACCACCTATTTCACGAGGCAACCATGAACGTAATTGGGCTACATACGAGAATGCGCTTTGTTGTGTGGAAGTAGGACGCTCCGTGAAATATTTCTTGCCGTTATATTCGTAATTTAAGGGTGTAGGACGATACGGCATATCCCAATTTCCTTGTCCGAGGTCATTATTCAAACTTAATGGAGTGCCCTCATAATGATCGCGCATGCAATTTTCCATATCGCTAAGTTCAATCTTTTTATTCGGGACTATCCATAATGGCATATCTTCGGCATTGGGATCTTTCCCAAGCGCCCACGGCAACCAACGAGACATATCTTTAAAATGATTGAAATAACTCCATACACGTGCTTCACAAAAACGTCTTCCACCAAAATCAGGAGCCGCATAAGTCATTTTCCAGTTAAAATCCTTGTCTTTGCCTGTAAACCATCCTTTAGAACGTGCAAATTTTATGCAGTTCTTAGAGCTCATTACTTCAGTATTATAAGTTGAGAATTGTCCGATACGTGCTTGATTTGCATGTCCGGAAATAGTTCCATCAGGAATGCGAACTGCGACCCAAACGATCTTTTGTTTTGGGTCTCCTCCACATCCCATCATCTCAAGAATCCATGCTTCATTAGGGTCGGCGATGGTAAAACTTTCTCCACTTGAATTATAGCCATACTTGTTGGCTAAATCCGTCATTATCTTAATGGCTTCGCGAGCTGTCTTGCTTCTTTGCAGCCCGAGATACATCAATGAGCCATAGTCAATGATACCGCTCTTGTCTATCATCTCCTCGCGTCCACCATAAGTTGTTTCACCTATGCTTACTGCGTATTCATTAATATTTCCGATAACATTATAAGTCTCTGGGGCTTCATCAATAAATCCATGACTCACTCCGGAATCATAATCAATAATTTCTCTTTTTGTTCCTTTCGCGTGTATTCCTGCCGGATAATGGCACAGTTTCATAAACGAGCCATAATCATCGGCACTGTAAGTAACAAATACAGAACCATCTTTTGTCGCGCCTTTGGTCGCAATAAAGTTTGTACACGCTTCTGCCACCATAAAGGATGTTGCGAGAAGTACTGTCAATAATAGTTTCTTCATAATCTATAGTTTAAAATTAATAATTCTCTAATATTTGATTATTGCCTTGAATTGCTTTGTGTTTCCCACATTATCCTTGGCTATCACTTTTAATTCTCTTTCTTTCTTAGCTGGTAGTATCGGAGTATCGAACAAATTACATCGAATAACTCTGCTGTCTTTGCCGAATGTAAAAAGAGCGAATTGATTGTCGATATAACATTCATAGCTTCTAATTCCACTGGCATTATCTGCAAGTTTTATAATTATATCTCTCGGATTGGTATTCTTGAGTTGGATGGTAGGGGGAATATCGTCATACGCAGCATAATATATTTTGCCTAAATCTCGTATTTTCCCACTTACCCAGCCGTTTTTATACGTAGAAGAGAGAAAGCGAAGATTGGCAGAGATTTCATTCATGGACCCACAGGAAGCGATAAATAATTTTGAGGGGTCTGGTATATTTTTATTTATCTTTATGTGAATCGTCCCTTCTCCTAACAGGAATGTTGAATTAGGTTGGAAGCGATAACCGAAAGATACTGCATCTGAAATAGGCAAAATTTGAGGATGTAGCAGATAATTCTTTGAAAGTAAGTATTTACCCACTTCTAATTTTACACTCTCAAATCGTAAAATGTTATGGCGTGTTGGCTGTATTAAATAAGGAGAATTGTTTTTCACCATCTGGACAATTTTTTCCGGTCTTCCACGCACTATAAACTCCTTTTCACTCTTATTACCATAATAATCCTTCAGAACATATTTTAAGTGATAATCGCGCGATTGATTAAAATTGATGATTCCTTTATCCTTATCAGCCCACAATATTGGCAAACGATTTGAAGGTTCTATAAATGACTTTAAGAACCAGATGTGGCTGCGCTGATAATGCTCAAAATCACCCCATACATTTATCATCGGATTGTTATTCGCCGGAATTTCGTTCACATTGCTGGAGAAAACCAATTTTCCGTCACAATACAACTGGATATAGCGTACACCAAGATTGTTATAGACTGAGTCCATGTTATCGTGAGCAAAAATAGCAAATCCGACTTTACCCCAAGCTTCAAATTTTTGTTTGGAAAATCCAAAGACGCGAGATTCTTGTGTATGTTGAAATACGCCTTCGCCGGGTAAAGGAAAACTCTTGAAAGAATAAGCTGTCGGGGGAGTGTTATCCGTTAATATATGACTTAATGGAATGAGCGGATCAAGCATTACCCCGGTCTTGGTTTCATGATATTCCAAATGAAGATGTGGCGCTTGGGACGCACCGGTGGAACCACTTAAACCAATAAATTGCCCTTTGTGAACTGCGATCTGTCCCGGAGTAAAAGAGATGTCGCCGGAAAATTGATGATTCTTATATTGCCATTGTTTTACGGCTGCCTCTATCTGAGGGGCAAAACGATTTAAGTGAACGTAAATGCTGGAATGTCCATTGGGATGTGCAATAACTAATGCATAGCCAAAGCCGTATTTCTCCACGATTACTCTTGCTACATATCCATCTGCAACGGAATAAACACCAAAATTAACACCTCTGTCAGTTTTTATATCAATTCCCCCATGAAAATGATTGGGGCGCGGTTCTCCAAAATTTCCCGCAAGTTGAACGGGAATGTGAACCGGAGAGCTGAAAGATAATGCTGCCAACAGAAAGCCCAATATATATTTCATGTGTATGATTGTTTACTATTCATTTCTGATTAACCCAAAAGGGCATTATCGTAATACGCCTTAAGGGTATTGTCGTCTTCTAAAATCTCAATGGTTCCTCTCAACCACATCGTCATAGCAATTTCTTCAGTTAGCTTATAATGAGCTGTAACTCTACCATTGTTAATTTCAACAACCCCCGGCTTGTGAACTGTACCGGCATAAACAACTCTATGTGCTGCAAAACGTTTCATCTTGGCACTCGTTCTGGAATATTCCGCTCTCTCATGGCTTCTTGAGGAGTTCGTTGCTCTTTCAACTCCTCGTCATAAGGTTTCAGAGGTAAGTGAGGATTGACGGGATTATCACCAACCATTCGAATATCTCCAGTTGCCTTCATGGAGTCAGGCTGATTGCCTTCCGAACCACGGACGTGCATCTTGATTAGACGTATATTTGTAAGTATCAACAACTTAAATGTAGAACTCAATTCTTGAGGTTTTGCCATTAAGAAATAGCCATAAACCGACTTTATGCCTAATCCGTCATTATCTTCCAATACCAATGATTGGTGGGAATCAGAGTTGATGTGCAACGTTTGTGAAGAGATGCTATCGTTCTTGAAAACAACATTTAATACAACAATAGCATTGCGAGTGCCATCTTGAATGATAAATTTTGAATCAAAGTTGAGCATTAGCTTATCACCCTTGTGGAAAGAAGTATCCGCTTTAATGGTGAAATACTCATAATTACGTGGAGCGTATGGTGTTAAGATCATAGATTTAGCTTTGTTCCATATATCGGCTGTGTCCCCTTGCAACATCGATGAACCATATTGATTCAAATCATTTTCAGAAATCCCTTGTATTCTGGCTTCTTCTTCAAATCTCAATGATAAGTTTTCATAGATTTTGTGAAGTTTTTCCGTATGTCTCATGTAATACCGCATGGATAATTCGAACTGGCTCTCTGATACGCCATGCTTTTTCAGAGCCATCAACTTGTAGGTTTTTTGAATTTGCGAAGAGTTTCCTTTTTGTGTTGCCAAAGACATTGCCAAATGATAATCATAAAGGATTTTTTCCATATCGCCCGGTTGAATATAATTGGAAGGAACAGTAGGTTTACATGATATCAATAAAAAAAATGATATCATTAAATAAACATACAATACTTTTTCGTTTCTTATCATATTCAAACAAATATAATCATCCTTCGTATGACTTCACCCCTTCATTTTCTTGTTGGCAGTTAGGTATATATCCGTTAAAATCTTTCCTATAGAAAAGTAGGAGGATGAAAACCGCTACACTAATACATGCATCAGCAAAATTAAAGATGGCAGAAAAAAACAAAAATTCCTGTCCGCCAACATATGGAATCCAAGTCGGGAACGTGCCGTGAAAAAGAGGAAACGAAAACATATCAACTACCTTTCCATGCAGTATTGAAGCATATCCATTACCCCACTCCACTAAATGTGCAGGAGGGAGATTTAAATAATAAGGATGCGATTCCGTAAATATCTCACCATATATTAATGAGTCAATAATATTTCCGAAGGCACCCGCGTAAATCATACAAAGAACTATGACATAGCCGAGCCTTGCTCCATCTTTTATCTTCTTCCAAATATACCATGTTAATCCACATACGGCAACAATTCTGAACAAACTCAGAAAGAGTTTGCTTCCCAGTTCCATACCGAAAGCCATGCCACTATTTTCTATGAATTCAATGTGGAACCAATCGAATATTTCAATTGATTCCCCAAGATTCATGTTGAGCTTTACAGCGATTTTTATTACTTGATCTATTGCTAACAAAAATAGAATGAGTGAACAAGCAATAATTGTTTTCTTTCCTCTGTTTATCATTTCCTTAAAAGAAACTGTTTTCCATGAGAAGATAAGTTTCCGGATAATTGACAAATTAGTGATCTTTATTTGCCTGTTTAGAAGCTACGCTCAAAGTAGCATGAGGCACCACGCGCAATCTTTCCTTTGGAATCAATTCTCCTGTTATACGGTCAATTCCGTATGTTTTATTGTCAATACGAACAAGGGCAGCCTGCAATCCTTGAATAAATTTCTGTTGTCGTTGTGCCATTTGCACAAGTTCTTCTTTCGTCTGATTGGAGCTACCTTCTTCCAATGCCTTGTAAGTCGGTGACGTATCATCAATGTCATTTGTATTCTTGTTCATGAGTACTTTCATTGTTTCCTCATAATCCGACTTCGCGATTTTCAGTTTTTCATTTACTATGACTCTGAACTCATCAAGTTCCTCATCACTATAGCGTTTCTTTATGTCCATAAGGTTATATGTTTATTGAATTAATAGATTTGTTTGAGAGCTGTAAATATTACGTACGATGAGCATTTTATATCCAATCATTGTTTTTTATACTCCTCACTAAGCCTTGTTTACAGTTATTCTAAGTTTGAATCCATCAAGATCAACTTCTGTTCCGTTATTGTCAGCAATAACAATGTCATTGGCAAGAACCTGATTTTTAATTAAATCGCTGAAGCTGTCCAATGCAGCATTGGTTTTTTCATGAGACTCGATAGTAACAATGATGCGGTCGGTAATCTCAAATCCGGTTTCTTTCCGTAGGTTTTGAATTCTGTTGATAAGCTCACGCGCCATCCCCTCATTACGAAGTTCATCTGTCAGCTCAACTTCCAATGCCACAGTGAGGTTTCCTTCATTGCTGACCAGCCAACCGGGAATATCCTCAGATATAATCTCAACATCGGCTATATCCACAATCACGTGTTCGTCTGATAAGTCAAATTCATAGAATCCAGTCTTTTCAAAAGCAGCGATATCATCTTGAGTAAGGCTATCCATTTGAGAAGCTACTGCTTTCATCCGCTTTCCAAACTTTTTGCCCATTACGCGAAAGTTGCACTTCACTTTTTTAACTAATATTCCTTGACTTTCGATAAAGTTAAGTGCCTTCACGTTCACTTCAGATTTAACTAATTCTGAAACAGCTTGAATATGTCGTTTCTGAGTGTCGTCAATTGCCGGTATCATTATTTGAGCCAATGGCTGACGTACTTTAATATTCACTTTACGCCGTAAAGCCAAAACCATTGAAGTGATACGCTGTGCCATATCCATTTTGGTCTCCAATTCTGCGTCGATGAAAGAAGCGTTCACTTTAGGCCAATCTTCCAAATGTATACTTTCCTTTGTTCCTCCCAAATCGAGATACAGTTTATCTGAATAGAAAGGAGCTAAAGGTGCCATCAACTTGGAAATGGTCATCAAACAGATGTAAAGACAATCATAAGCACTCTTCTTGTCAGCACTCATTTCTTTGCCCCAGAAACGTTTGCGATTTAGACGAACATACCAATTACTCAAATCATCATTAACGAAATTATCAATGAGCCGACCGGCACGTGTTGGATCGAAGCGTTCCAATTCTTCAGTTACATGTAATATCAAGGAGTTCAATTTGGAGATAATCCATCTATCAATCTCCGGCGCATCGCTATTCAGCACGCACTCATTGTCTCCTAAATCGGGAGCTACATATTTATCCACATTCGCATAAAGAGCGAAGAAGCCATAGGAATTGTACAATGTGCCAAAGAATTTTCGGCGGCACTCATCAACCCCTTTTGGGTCAAACTTCAAGTTATCCCATGGAGCACTATTCGTCAGCATATAGAAACGAACAGGGTCGGCACCATATTTCTCTAACATTTCAAAGGGATTGGTTACATTACCCACATGCTTACTCATCTTATTCCCCTTAGCGTCAAGAACCAACCCTGTGGAAATAACATTCTTAAATGCGACGGAATTAAACACCATCGTAGCTATCGCATGTAAGGTAAAGAACCATCCTCGCGTCTGATCAACTCCCTCGTTGATGAAATCGGCAGGATAAAATGCCGGAGGTACCGGTATTCCCTTATATTCGGAATTTATCAATTGGCTACGACATTCTGTTTCAGTTAGTCCGGCTTCCTTCATGGATGTTTCATCCAATTCACCTTCAAACGGATAATGTAACTGTGCATACGGCATGGAGCCACTGTCAAACCACACATCAATTAAATCGTTTTCACGGTACATTGGCTCTCCGTTGTCGTTTACCAAAATAATATTATCTACATATGGACGATGTAAATCTATCTTATCATAATTTTCGCGACTGTAATCACCAATTATGAAACCTTCCTCTTTCAGGGGATTCGACTTCATAATTCCCGCTGCGACTGATTTTTCTATCTCATTGTACAGTTCCTCTATTGAGCCAATACATTTTTCATTACGTTTGTCATCTCGCCAAATCGGAAGCGGAGTTCCCCAAAAACGCGAACGACTTAAATTCCAATCATTCAAATTCTCGAGCCAATTTCCAAACCTTCCCGAACCGGTTGATTCCGGTTGCCAATTGATGGTCTTGTTAAGAGCCACCATTTGGTCTTTTTTTGCCGTATCCTTTATAAACCAACTATCAAGTGGATAATAAAGAATGGGTTTATCCGTGCGCCAACAATGCGGATAATTATGTACGTGCTTCTTAATGGCAAATGCCGTACCCTCTTTTTTCATTTCCAAAGACATAATGATATTTAAGTCTTCAGATTTCTCACTTGCGACTTTATCCCATACACCATTTTGATTGAACTTGGGATCGTAAGCATTCTTCACGTAATCACCCGCATGAGTTCCATAAGCCTGTTCATTTACACAGCATCGGATAAAATTGTGATCTAAGTCAGTTATGGAATAATATTTACCTTGTAAATCCACCATTGGGCGCGTCTCACCCTTTTTGGATATCAGGTATAGAGCCGGGATATTAGCATCCTTACAAACTTTGGCATCATCGGCACCAAATGTAGGGGCGGTGTGCACGATACCCGTACCATCTTCTGTTGTAACGTAGTCGCCAAGAATAATGCGGAAAGCCTCGCTCGACATTTCGACAAAGCTGTCGCGTCCGTCTTCACTATCAAAAACTTTCTCCGGATGGGCTTGGGCGTAGTCATTAACAAATTTTGCAGCAAAGTCTCCAGTTTTCTCTACGGGTTTAATCCATGGCATAAGTTGCTGATACCTAACACCTTCAAGTTCACTTCCTTTAACCTTTGCTATAATGCGATATGGTAAGATTTTGTCACCTGAAGCGTAATCCGGCAACTCTTCACCTTCTTTAATTTCTCCTTCTGGTTTGAAATAAGCAGAAACCCTTGATTCGGCAATGAAAACTGAAACTCTCTCTGCCGTGTATGGGTTATAAGTTTCTAAAATGACATAATCAATTTTTGGACCCACACACAATGCCGTATTAGATGGTAATGTCCAAGGAGTGGTTGTCCATGCCAAGAACGAAGGCTCTCCCCAATTATTCCATTTAATGCCATGTTTCTTAACGAATGCCTCCCAATCGGAAGCAACGATTTTAAATTGCGCGGTAACAGTAGTATCTTTTACATCACGGTAACAACCGGGCTGATTGAGTTCATGGCTCGACAAGCCGGTACCTGCCGCCGGAGAATAGGGCTGAATGGTATAGCCTTTATACAGCAGCCCCTTATTGTACAGCTGCTTAAGCAGCCACCATAGGGTTTCTATATATTTATTGTCATAAGTAATATATGGGTGATCCAAATCGATAAAATATCCCATTTCCTCCGTAAGTTTACGCCATTCTTCCGTAAACTTCATGACGTTTTCCCGGCATTTCTTGTTGTAATCCTCAGTTGAAATATATTTTTCAGAGGATTTGTTGTCGATATCTTTTTTTGTAATACCCAATTCTTTCTCAACTCCCAGCTCAACGGGTAATCCATGTGTGTCCCATCCGGCCTTACGGTGAACTTGGAATCCTCGCATGGTTTTATAGCGGTTAAACGTATCTTTTATGGTACGCGCCAGAACATGATGGATGCCCGGATGACCATTCGCTGATGGAGGTCCTTCAAAAAAAATGAACTTTGGAGCTCCTTCACGTTCATCAATACTCTTATGGAAAATATCGTTTTCTTTCCATTGCTCCAACACATCTTTGTTGGTTTTAACCAAATCCAGGCCATTGTATTCGGCGAATTTTTTAGCCATATTATTATTCTTCTAAATCTATTATTCTACGAGTATGCAAAGATATAAATAATAGTCGAAACAACCAAAAAAATAAAATGTAATAGGTTTAGATAGCGCACTTAATCATTCGATATGGCTGCAATCTGTGTTTTCTGAATATGCCTTTGACACATTTTCAATCGTTTAATGTTTGCCTGAGAACGCTATCTCATTTAAGGGGCAGTCAATGATTTTAATCATGCAATTCAAAATCAGTAAACAAACAGAATTCTCAAACCACCAACGCCCAAGGCATGCTTTATTTATCATGACAAACCGACTTGCGTGGTACACTTAATTATTGTTGTAATAAAGCTTTGATAATAAGCGATTTAGAGTTCCGTTTTAAAAGCTTATCTTTTGCCTCTCAAAAGCTTATCTTTTACCCTCCAAAAGCTAAGCTTTTGAAAAGCAAAAGCTGACCTATTGCTAATTTGATGGCTGACAAAGCATTGAATTTTTCATTTTGCAGGTATGGTGGCACGTATTTGCAATTACGAGTGAAGCTCCAATATAACGATTTGAGTTGGAAACAATGCCCCCATTATCAATCTATTCTCGATTATATTGATGATAAAAAATATCGGAGATGAGATGGTACAATCTGTAGTAAATATGTAATGACCTCTCACATCAACTTTTACTTAAAACTTGCAAACGGTGTCTTCAAAGAGAAGGAGATAAAAAAAAGCATTTCCATGCCTATCATATCGTAACAGGGAAATGCTCTTTATTCGATCGAAACTAAGGCTTAAATTGATTGATAACCTTTGGTGCAATTTTTCTTCACCAAGTCTTTCAGTGTTAGTTCTTTATTGCCATTTGTCTCAAAAGCCTCTTTCATTTCTGCTACACCTTCTGCTTCTTCATCCGAATGTGAGAAGAGGATTATTTTACTCTTAGCTTCAGCAATCGCCCAGCCTATCAAGGCAATTATAAACAAAGCCGCCAATCCTATCAATGCTGTTGTCATAATACTTTAATTATTTGTATGCTTTGCAAAATTACGTTATCTTTGGCAAAACACCAAATTTTCTCCAAGTTTTTACTATCTTTGCACATATTATGTTAGTTATTTCAATTGAAATATTTAAAGTTTGGTAAATCGAACATGACAAGAAAAGAACGATACGATTACATATTGGAGTATTTTCGTAAAAACGTAGGTCCGATTTCGACAGAGCTTATGTTTGGATCCGCGTTTCAACTTCTATGCGCCACGCTGCTATCGGCACAATGTACGGATAAACGCATAAACGAAGTAACTCCCGCACTGTTTGAACGTTATCCCGACGCAACAACAATGTCTCGAGCAGAAGTGGAAGACGTGTTTGAATATGTAAAAAGTGTATCTTATCCCAATTCTAAAGCAAAACATTTGGTGGAAATGTCTCGGAAATTAGTTTCGGATTTTAATGGAGAGGTGCCTTCCAATCCTGATGAGCTGACAACCCTACCGGGCGTTGGTCGGAAGACCGCGAATGTAATTCAAGCTGTATGGTTTGGTAAGCCCACTTTAGCTGTTGATACACATGTATATCGTGTCAGTCACAGAATGGGACTTGTACCTCGCAAAGCTAACAATCCGAGAAAAGTGGAAGATTACCTCATGAAGAATATTCCTTTGAATGAAGTATCTTCGGCGCATCACTGGCTGCTATTACACGGCAGATATATTTGTAAAAGCATGTCTCCACAATGTGCCAAGTGTCAATTTGAATTCCTCTGTCCCAAAATTTTTGAAGGCAGTAAATTATCATAAGCATCTACTCATGAATACAACTCTGATATTAAATTTCTTGAATGACGTTGCAATCAATAATAATCGCGAATGGTTTCAGGAACATAAAAACGATTACGAGCTTGCGAGACAAAGTTTTGAATTAGGTATAGCCGAAGCCATTAGGGCTTTGGCAGGTTTCGATGATGAAGTCTCGCATTTGGATGTTAAAGACTGCACTTATCGTTTTTATCGCGACATAAGATTCTCACCGGATAAAAGTCCGTACAAACGCCATTTTGGTGCCTACATTTGCGCGAAAGGTCGGAAAGCTCTAAGGGGTGGTTATTACATTCATGTCCAACCAAGTAACTGTCTGATAGCCGTTGGCTCTTATTGGCTTCCCACGAATATTCTTACGTCATGTAGAAACGAACTGATGGTAAATATTGAGAATTGGCGTAGTATAGTGGAATCAGAAGAATTTGTAAAGACCTTTGGACTCCCCAACAGTGGTCATTGGGAAAATGACAAGGTTACGGAAAGGGGATTTGGTCTTGCGGCATTGAAGACGATGCCTAAAGGTTTTCCGAGAGACTATGAATTTGCCCAATATTTGAGAATGAAAGATTATTGTTGCTGGAAAAAAGTTTCTGATAACTTTTTTGAAGGAGAAGGATGGATAGAGGAATTTGTTGAAATTTGCAAATTAGGTAAACCCATGATGGACTTCATGAATAGTGTCATTGATGATTACGAATAACAATAGTACTGCTTACCAATATTCGGTATTGCGCTACCTTCCTCCTCCTATTTCATTAATTATTAATGTGTGGCTTTCCACCAACGGGTTTGCAATTTGTTCTTGAAAGTGCTCGGACTTGTTGCCGGGTCGCTGATGGTTATTCCGGAATATGCTCGCACAGTATAAGAACTGCCTCCAAAATACATGGTATAGAGTTTTTCCGTTTTAATTTTGTACGGAACAAGGTTTATCAACGCATCATTATATCTGATGCTATCCTTTCCTTGTGAGAACAACTTCAGGTTGTATTTTCTGAGATAGTCGCCAAGATCATAATAATTATGATTCTCCATTTCGTATGGATCTTGAGGTGCTACTTCTGCGCCAGATGGAGCATCTGTTCCGGAATGATTAAATTGTCGAATGACACGTGCCATATCCTCAACATAATTACAATCAATAACCGAGAGACTCCCATACGGATAAGGATTTGGTGCCGAATAATAACTCAAAAAACCTTTCACGATGGCCTCATAATTAGGTTCGCCGGACGCCATATATCTGTACACGGTCTCGTAAGGAATGCCAGTATCCATAACCTCACTCGTAGATGCTATGATGTATCGCGTTACGTCTTTCAAGTCGTATGCCACTTCCACGTTCGACATATAGCAATCATCGAAGCACAAGAATTGGAGCTTTATCCCATTCATAGCAATGGCATCGGCAATCTCTGATATATCAAACTGCTCGGAAGCTGTAAGTCCACCAATGCTACGTGTTCTTCTTCGTGTTTTGTTCTTGGGTATCCATCCTGACCCATGTGCACCCATAATCATCGAATAAGTGCGTGTGGGTGAAATTTGTTTGATTTTGGAAATCACATTAGACAACCCATCACGATTGGTTTGCAAATTAACATAGTGATGAAGTGTGTCTCTTGTACATTTCCCATTTTGATAAAGTATCTCAAAAAGATAAGCAGAAGAAGGCTTGTCGGATATAAGAACGAGTGTGCGAGTTTTTTGCGTGGAACCTAACGTCTCTATCGCCCTCTCTACACTTTTAATATTCTCGTTAAACAAGTCGTAAAGTCCCATATAAATAGGTTTGCCTTTACTGTTAAGATCGCTTCCTCCCGTCCATGGCAGATACATAAAGATGGTTTTATCCGCCTCTATTTTTAGCGGTTCCGGCTCATCGTTTTGGGTACATGAAAACATTACCAACGAACAAAACAAGAATAAGATTTTTTTTACCATCTCTATACTTTATTTATGTAATTCGCATATTCTCACAATGGAAACAAGCGAACACATAAAGAAAAACCTTATGTATTCGCTACTTGGTATTGCTGGTTTATTTTGCTTTAAGTTCTTCAATATCTGCTTTGATAGCTGCTATCTTCTCTTCTGAATCGCTTTGCTTTTTGCGTTCCTTAGCAATTATAGCCTCCGGCGCATGAGCAACAAAATTAGCGTTGGAAAGTTTGGCGGTAACACCTTTTAAGAAACCTTCTAAGTGTAATAACTCTTTTTCGAGTTTCTTGATTTCTGCATCAACATCAATTAAATCACCAAGAGGCACGGCAAAGCTATCCGTTTCAACCATAAAGGCGGAGGCATCAGAGCTTTTCTCCTTTACGACATTGATTGACTTGAGGTTAGCCATCTTGGTAATTACACTGTTATATTGCTCAAAATTGTTTGTTCCAACGATTTCAAAGTTCAGCTCAACTTTCGGTGCGATGTTCTTCTGATTTCTAATCGTTCGAATACCACTCACGATTTGCTTCATGCTCTCAATCTGCTCAACTAATTTCTGTTCTTTCTCTGAAGGAGATTGAAGCGTGAGCCTTTCCAGCATAATACTTTGACCATCGCCACGTTCGAAGATATGCTGCCATAATTCTTCCGTGATAAAAGGCATGAATGGATGGAGCATCTTTAGCAAAGTCTCAAAGAAACGAAGCGTTGCATCGTATGTCTTCTTATCAATGGGGCATCCATATTGTGGTTTAATCATCTCCAAATACCAACTTGAGAATTCATCCCAGAAAAGTCGGTAAACCGTCATTAAAGCCTCGGAAATACGATAGCCTTTGAATTGCTCTTCCAACTCTATATTGACTGCTTTTAATTTTGCATCGAACCAACTGGTTGCTATCTTATTGGCTTTCGGCTGATCAATATCGGCAACACTCCATCCTTTTACGAGACGAAATGCATTCCATATTTTATTATTAAAGTTTCTACCTTGTTCACAGAGACTCTCATCAAACAAAATGTCGTTTCCGGCAGGTGCGCAGAGCATCATACCCATACGAACGCCATCCGCACCATATTTGTTGATAAGTTCCAAGGGGTCGGGTGAATTCCCTAAGCTCTTGCTCATCTTGCGCCCAAGGTTGTCGCGTACTATTCCTGTAAAATAAACATGTTTGAATGGGAAATTCTTTCGATATTCGTAACCTGCCATTATCATTCTTGCTACCCAAAAGAAAATAATGTCAGGACCTGTTACTAAATCACTTGTCGGATAATAGTATTTTATTTCTTCATTATCAGGTTCATTAATACCATTAAAGACAGAGATTGGCCATAGCCAGCTCGAAAACCATGTATCCAAACAATCGCTTTCCTGCTGAAGATCGGCAAGAGTTACATTTGGGTTGATGGCTGTAGCCAATGCCAATGCCTTTTCTTTATTCTCGGCAACCACGATAGCATTTTTGCCTTGAATATCTTTGAAATAATAAGCAGGAATACGGTGTCCCCACCATAACTGACGACTAATGCACCAATCTTTTATGTTCTCCAACCAATGGCGATAGGTATTTTTATATTTCTTGGGATAGAATTCTATGTCATCTTTCATGACTGGTTCGAGAGCAATATCAGCGAAGTGTTGCATTTTAAGGAACCATTGGGTAGAAAGCTTTGGCTCTATGGGAACATTAGTGCGCTCTGAATAGCCAACTTTGTTGTTGTAGTCTTCAATTGACTCCATGAGCCCGGCTTTTTCTAAATCAATAGAGATCTGTTTGCGAACATCCATGCGATCTTGACCTACATAAAGACCTGCCGCATTGGACATGGTGCCATCATCATTGAATATATCGATAGTTTCCAAATTATGCTTTAACCCAAGCGCATGATCGTTTATGTCATGAGC
This sequence comes from Prevotella brunnea, assembly GCF_008016795.1. GTDB lineage: Bacteria > Bacteroidota > Bacteroidia > Bacteroidales > Bacteroidaceae > Prevotella > Prevotella brunnea. The sequence goes on along the minus strand of NZ_SDIK01000035.1, from coordinate 7,177 downwards.
CGGGGTTACTTTCAAACAGCCGGTACCAAAATTGATATCCACGTATGAATCATTAATGACCGGAATGCAGCGATTTACCAAAGGAACTATCACATGTAGATTTTTCAGCCAAGTAGTTTTCTCATCTTCCGGATTAACACACATTGCTGAATCGCCCATAATGGTTTCCGGACGAGTTGTTGCCACCACTGCGTAGTATCCTTTATTATCTTTATGCATTACATTTTCGTCCGATTTACGTTGAACCTTATTTTGATCTTCCGGCGCAATGTAATATTTTAGATAATAAAGTTTTGAATGTTCGTCTTTGTAGATGACCTCTTCATCAGAAAGGGCTGTTTGCGCACTCGGATCCCAATTCACCATCCTGACACCACGATAAATCAACCCTTTATCATAAAGGTCGCAGAACACTTTTATCACACTTTCACTGCGTTCCTTATCCATGGTGAAAGCCGTTCGCTTCCAATCGCACGAACATCCCAACTTGCGTAATTGCTTTAATATTATTCCACCATGTTCATCTGTCCACGCCCAAGCATGTTTCAAAAAGTCTTCACGAGAAAGATCTGATTTGTTGATGCCATCTTTGGCGAGTTTATTTACCACTTTGGCTTCAGTTGCAATGCTGGCATGGTCAGTTCCAGGCACCCAGCAAGCATTTTTACCTTCCATTCTTGCATGGCGAACGAGTATGTCTTGGATGGTATTATTAAGCATGTGTCCCATGTGTAATACACCTGTAACGTTTGGAGGAGGAATTACTACTGTATAAGGTTGACGTCCATCAGGCTTAGAACTGAAAAGATCGTTTTTAAGCCAATAATCATACCATTTAGATTCCACGTTCAGCGGATCGTACTTGCTTGCTAATTCCATTATACTTGTATTATAATTTCTTTATTAAAATTAAAATCGATGCAAAATTACGAAAAAATCGGATGAAACTTGTATCTTTGCATAACAAATACAAATAAATAGTATTACTTTTAACTTTAGATTTCCAAAAATTGCATACAAAAGAAGAAAAAATAAAGGCTTTCGAACGATTGCTCGACATACAGGAGCGATTGAGAAAAGAGTGCCCCTGGGACAGAAAACAAACTTTTGAAAGCCTGCGTCCCAACACGATTGAAGAAACTTTCGAGTTGGCGGAAGCATTAATAAACCAAGACTATAAAAACATCTGCAAAGAACTTGGAGACTTAATGGAGCATATCATATTCTATTCGTTGCTTGGTAGCGAAATAGAAAAGTTTGATGTAGCGGATGTCTGCAATGCCCAATCCGACAAATTGATGTTCAGACATGACTTTATAGATTGGAGAGGTTGGTATCTGACAGATAAAGATATGACTATCAACACTGAAGGACGTGTTGTTTATAAAGATGAATTAATACAAAAGCACAATGGATCTATTCCGAATAAAGCACCAACTACTGCCAACCAGGTAGAATCAACTTGGGAGCAACGGAAGCAAATGGAACGCAATGGAAATAAAACAGTTTTGTCAGGTGTTCCTGATGCACTACCATCCATCATAAAGGCATATCGCATCCAAGACAAAGCTCGGAATGTAGGCTTTGATTGGAAACAAAAGGAAGATGTATGGGAAAAAGTAGAAGAAGAATTGCAAGAGTTAAAGCAGGAACTATCAAAAGATGACAAGAAAAACTCAACAAAAGAATTGGGAGATTTCCTTTTTTCGGTTATCAATGCCGCGAGACTTTATAAACTTAACCCTGACAATGCGCTTGAACAGACTTGTCAAAAATTCATTTCACGCTTTTCCTATGTGGAAAAACAATCAAAGAAAATGGGCAAATATCTGAAAGATATGACGTTATTTGAAATGGATAAATTATGGAATGAAGCAAAATCACTTGAGAGACATGAATTATAAAACAACAAATATTATGAGAAAACTACCTTTCTTATTTGTAATCGCTATTTTAGCAATAACCGTTATTGGTTGCAAAAACAATAAATCCAAACAAGTTTTGGTGCAAAACACTTCAAACTCCGACTCACTTAATGCAGGAGACAGTACAATTTATGGTGTTATGCTGGACGGTGGAATGAACTCAATACTGTTGCTTACAGACGCAGGTGATACTATTGAATTTCTTGAAAACCCGGACGATACATTGGAAGTGGTAAAAGGCGGAAAACTCGTTGGGGACAGATTTGCAGTCATCGGATATAAACAATATGGTGATTTGATATTGCGCAGTGCTGTCAATTTAACCTCTTTGCTTGGAAGTTGGAATAGTTTGGATAAAGATTTTGAATTGAAAGAAGGTGGAGCCATTGTTTCAAAAATAGAGTCTGAACGAAACCCTTGGAGTTCATGGAAGATGTATAATGGTCAGCTTGTTCTGTCAAAAGACACATTCGACATTCTTCAATTGGGTGCCGATACCCTATCGTTGGAAAATAAAGATGGCATTTTCATATTCACTCGTAAGAAGTAATCATTGGAACCGTTCAGAATACACATTTTAGGGTGTGGGAGTGCTTTACCCACATTACGACATAACGCTTCGTGTCAAATAGTGGAGATACGAGGCAAGATGTTCATGATAGATTGTGGAGAAGGAACGCAAATACAAGTAAGGCGTTCTAAAGTACACTTTTCTAAGATACAAGGGGTCTTCATCTCACATTTACATGGCGACCATTGTTTTGGATTGCTTGGAATGATATCTACGTTTGGCATGACAGGACGGACAGCTCCTCTTCATGTTTATGCTCCTTCGGCTTTCAAAGAGTATTTTCTTCAATCCCTAAAACTTTTCTGCGACAGTTTAGAATATGACGTGGCTTTTCATTCCATAGATGCTGATAGAAGCGAGATTATCTATGAAGATAGAAGCCTCACTGTTGAGACAATCCCTCTCGAACATAGAATACCTTGTTGTGGGTTTCTTTTCAGAGAGAAGCAATATATGCCACATATCCGACGGGAAATGATAGATTTTTACAATATACCCGTTAGTCAAATTAACAATATCAAGATGGGCGCGTCATGGGTAACTGAAGATGGAAAAAAAATATCCAACGATAAATTAACATTCCCAGCAGAACCGCCAAGGAGTTATGCTTACTGCTCGGATACACGCTTTATTGACACTTTGTACAAAAAAGTGGAAAGAGTTACTGTCCTTTACCATGAAAGTACTTATGCCGATGACTTCCAAGAACGTGCAAAGCTTTATTTCCACAGTACTGCAAGAGAAGCCGCAATGGTCGCAAAAAAAGCCAAAGCCGGAAAATTGCTTTTAGGTCATTATTCCGCAAGATATACTAATGAAGAAATATTATTAAGTCAGGCACAAAGTATTTTTCCAAACAGCTCACTTACCAACGAGGGGATGGTGATAGATATATAAGACACTGCCGGATAGAGGCATTGATAGTTTTGTTCTCTTAATTTATATTAAATTTACAAGTAATAGCTATGTAAAATATAAGGTTGCGAAATAAAATTCCTATCTTTGCATAAATAAGTTGTTATAGTGTATGGCAAAAAAAATACTTTATTTAATTCTCGCTTTTATATCACTGAATTTCGTTTTTCCAAATACTGTGAAAGCGGAAAATGCTCTTGAGATCATTAGTCAAGATTTTAGAAATATTACTATTTCAATATCAGGCTCTGTGCTTCGAGTAGAGGGAGCAAACGACGAGATGCTCTATATCTATAATGTTACAGGTGTTCGGGTAATGAGCGTTAAGGTAGATGGGCAAGACAAACGATACAATCTCAATTTGCCCAAAGGATGTTATATAGTAAAGGTTGGCAACGTAACTCGCAAAATCATTATCAGATAAAGCGATATTTAATAAGACATAATCTTACGTTGTGCCTCATATCGAAGATACCGAACTCCTTAAGCTAATCGCTGCTCCTCAAACACGAGAAAAAGCTTTTTCTTTATTGGTAGAACAATATAGTAATCCATTATATTGGAAAATTCGTAGCTTTGTATTATCTCATGAAGATGCCGATGATATTCTTCAGAACACCTTTTTAAAAGCTTGGAAAAGTATTGGGGATTTTAAGAACAAATCAAAGTTATCTACCTGGCTTTACCGGATTGCCATTAATGAATCCTTAGATTTTCTAAGGCATAAAAAACATACTGCTTCGGTTGGAAAAGACGATATGGGCAATATAATGAACAAACTGGTGGCGGACAACTATTTTGATGGTGATAAGAGTCAAGCATTGCTTCAAGAGGCTATCTCCACACTTCCGGAAGTCCAAAAAACTGTCTTTTTACTACGTTACTATGATGAACTGAAATACTCGGAAATCCATGAGCTATTAGGCACAAGTGAGGGTGCGCTTAAAGCTTCTTATCACATCGCCGTACAAAAGATTACAGATTATATAAAAAAGTGCCAATAAATAAAGTTTTCCTTTTTAAACTTTCAGAATGATATATAGTCCCATTAAAAAGGAATATACTTGAAAACAATATGTGATGGACTTAGAAAAACAATTACTATCCAAATATGGGAATAACAGACCATTCAAAGCTCCTGCAAGATATTTTGATACTCTGTCAGGCAGAATAATGGAACAGCTTAAAAATGATGTGGGTTCAATTGGATGTGAACGTCCCAAACATTCTGACTTTTTAATCAGGCTCAAACCGTTCTTTATTGCAGCTACGGTCATTTGCTTTGTATTCATTATCTTTCTTTCATTTAGAGCATTCTTAACCGGTAACGAAACACACCACGAGGAAATTACCTCCACACAGGATAGAATGATAATATCTAAGCCCTCGTCAGATGATTTGGATGAAGCTGTCGATTATATGATGATGGATGAAACAGATATGTACGCAAGTTTGATTGATAATTAATATTCTCGCAAAACCAAGAATTAAAGAAATGAAAAAGATATTGTCCGCATTAATTATTTTTTTCTTGTGCACGCTGAACATCAGTGCGCATTGCAAGTTTGACCCGGAAAAGTTTAGGGCAGAAATACATCAGTTCATCATATCGTCTGCCAATCTTACCGGAAAAGAAGCTGATAACTTTTTCCCTTTATATGATGAGATGAAAGCTAAACAGCAAAAATTACATAAACAGCTGCGCAATTATCAAAGAAGCACTCCAACGAGCAATGCTGCGGCAAGAAATGTTATTCTAAAAATTGATGATTTGAATTTTAGAATTAAACGTATTGAAAAAGAATACCATGACCGAATGCTAAAAAAACTACCAGCCATGAAGCTAAACACAGCTTTAAAGGCTGAGCGAAAGTTCTATAGACAATATTTTCGCAAAGTTGCCAAATAAGAAATAAACTCTATAAATCAGAAAAACGAGACAATGAGAAAAATTCATTTACTCAGAGTTGCAATGCTTGCCATAACCGTCATGTTGTGTGCAAGCACTTTTGCTTTTCAGACTTCACATCCCAAACGACAATTTAGAGGAGCGTGGATTCAATGCGTGAACGGACAATTTGAGGGGATAGGTACGGCAAAAATGCAAGCTACTCTTATTTCACAATTAGATGAACTTCAAAAAATAGGTGTCAATGCCATTATTTTTCAAGTCCGTGCCGAATGTGATGCACTTTATCCAAGCAAATACGAGCCTTGGAGCAAATTTCTCACCGGCAAACAAGGTAAGGCACCATTTCCTTATTGGGACCCCTTGCAATGGATGATAGAAGAATGCCACAAACGAGGCATGGAGCTACACGCTTGGATTAATCCCTATCGGGCGAAAACAAAATCAACGATGGAGTTAGCTGCCAATCACATTGTTCTGCAACATCCAGAACGCATTTTCTCATATGACGGGCTATCCATCCTTAATCCGGGAATACCTGAAAATAGAAATTACATCTGTAAAATCGTAGAAGATATTTTGCAGAGATATGACATTGATGGATTGCACATCGATGATTATTTTTATCCCTATCCGGTTTCTGGATTAAGTATTCCTGACATAAGAGAATTTAGTATTTATGGTGGCGGATTTGGAAATATTAAAGACTGGCGACGAGATAATGTTGATAGATTTATCAAGGATTTGTCCGAGACGATACATAAAATTAAGCCTTGGGTAAAGTTTGGTGTATCCCCTTTTGGGATTTACAGAAATATTAAGAATGCCCCCAATATCGGAAGCAAAACAAATGGACTACAAAATTATGACGAACTGTATGCCGATGTATTAAAATGGATAAATAATGGTTGGGTAGATTATTGTGTCCCACAACTTTATTGGGAAATCGGACATAAGGCAGCCGACTACAAAGAATTAATCCAATGGTGGAATCGGTATGCAGGAAATCGTCCATTGTATATAGGTGAAGATGTGCTTAGAACAGTTAGGCATGCAGATCCTCAAAACCCAAGATTGCACCAATTACCCGCGAAACATCGCTTGCATCAACAGTCGGAAAACGTGCAAGGTACTGTTTTATGGTATTCCACATCAGTTGTTAAAAATCCCGGAAACTATGCAACTTTATTACGCACCAACTATTGGAAATATCCTGCTTTACAACCACTCATGCCGTTCATCGATGATAAGGCACCTAAAAAACCACGGTCGGTGAAAACAAAATGGTCAAAAGATGGGTATTACCTGACATGGAAAGCACCAAAGGCAAAACAATGGAATGATGAAGCTTACAAATACGTTATATACAGGTTTGCCCCAGATGAAACCATAGACACGGAGGATGCTTCGCATATTTTAGCAATAACTTGTGATAATCGAATCAAACTCGATTATGAGAAAGGTAGCACAAAATATACTTATGTTATTACTGCTCTTGACAGAATGAGCAATGAAAGTGCAGGGAAAAAGAAAAAAGTAAAATTATAGTTTGACTTTATACTTCCAACTATTTGCAGTCAGATTTCAAATTATAAACGAATACTGACAAGTGTATCTATATGCCAAGTCCTTTTACCAACTATTGGTAATCCCTTTACCAACCATTGGTAATCCCTTTACCAACCATTGGTAATCCTTTTTATTACTGTCCGCTAAACATAGAAATCCTCATTCCAACTCATTGAGACACAATAGTTCGGATGACAGCATGTTAGTGACAAGCCCCCTTATTCATTTTCTGTTACCTCGGGTGGCGATTCAGCCGCTGCTTCAAGCATGAGTTTCATGTCGGCATCC
>NZ_SDIK01000034.1 GCF_008016795.1 Prevotella brunnea | reverse complement strand
TTTAGCGGACAGTAATAAAATTATTTAGGACACCATTGGCTTCATTGTGATTTTTTTCGGAATTATTTATAAATCTCAGATAAAATTTCGGTAAAAAAGGTGGAAAACCATTTTGTTTGACATTCAGTAATTCTTACTTTTATTGGGAACGACAATGAAAACGTGGCAGAAAGTCTGCTGCAAAGCTAAAGTTTCGACCATCGTTTGGGAAATCCGACTATTTTTTTGTATTTTTGCAACTCACACAATACGAATGATAAAAGAAAAAGGATACCGGTTTATGGCTAAAAACGACAAGGGACTTACTCCGATGATGCGACAGTTCTTCTCCATGAAAGCAAAACATCCGGACGCGCTGATGCTCTTTCGCTGTGGAGACTTCTACGAGACTTACTGCGATGATGCCATCGAAGCCGCGAAGATACTCGGCATTACGCTCACAAGACGCAACAATGGAGCATCGGTGGGCGACGAGATGGCCGGTTTTCCGCATCATGCCCTCGATACTTTTCTTCCGAAACTCATTCGTGCCGGGAAGCGTGTTGCCATCTGCGACCAATTGGAAGACCCGAAGAAAAAACGTGAGCAACTGAAAGGCAAGAAAGGACTCAGTGCAGAGGACAAAATGGTGAAACGAGGCATTACCGAACTTGTTACACCCGGTGTGGCAATGGGCGACAATGTGCTGAATTACAAGGAGAACAACTTCCTCGCCGCCGTGCATTTCGGTAAGAGTTCGTGTGGTGTCAGTTTCCTTGACATCTCCACCGGAGAATTCCTCACCGGCGAAGGGACATACGATTACGTGGAGAAACTGTTGGGAAACTTTTCCTCAAAGGAGGTTCTTTATGACCGGACACGGAAGAATGACTTTGAAAAGCACTTCGGAACGCGCCTCTGTACCTTTGCAATGGACGACTGGGTGTTTACGGAATCTACCGCTCGACAAAAACTACTGAAACATTTCGGAACGAAAAATCTCAAGGGCTTCGGTGTGGAGCATCTTCGCGATGGCGTGGTGGCTGCCGGTTCCATCATGCAGTACTTGGAACTTACGCAGCACACGAACATCAATCACATCACATCGTTGGCTCGTATCGAGGAAGAGAAATATGTGCGCCTCGACCGTTTCACCATTCGCTCGCTCGAGTTGATATCGCCGATGCAGGAAGACGGCTCATCGTTGCTCAACGTCATCGACCGTACCATCACGCCGATGGGCGGACGAATGTTGCGTCGCTGGCTCGTTTTTCCACTCAAGGAGGTGAAGCCCATCAACGAGCGATTGGACGTGGTGGAATATTACTTCCGTCATCCTGATTTCCGTCAATGTGCGGACGACCAGATGCATCGCATAGGCGACTTGGAACGTATCATCTCAAAGGTGGCTGTGGGACGCGTGTCGCCACGCGAGGTGGTGCAGCTGAAAAACGCGCTTAATGCCATCAAACCCCTGAAAACGGCTTGTTCCACTGCCGATGATGAGGGACTGAAACGCATCGGCGACCAATTGAACTTGTGTGAGTCGATTCGCGACAGGATAGAACGCGAGATAAAGAACGACCCTCCGCAGCTGTTGAACAAGGGTGGGGTAATCGTTTCGGGCTTTCATGCCGAGCTGGACGAGTTGCGCTCCATACGGGACAACGGAAAACAGTATCTTCTTGAAATTCAGGAGAAGGAGGCTGAACAGACGGGAATTAACTCATTGAAGATTGGTTTCAACAATGTTTTCGGCTATTATCTTGAGGTTCGCAACACATTCAAGGACAGAGTGCCAGAAGATTGGATAAGAAAGCAGACGCTGGCGCAGGCAGAACGTTACATCACGCCCGAGCTGAAGGAATATGAAGCAAAGATTTTGGGAGCCGACGAGAAAATCATCATGCTCGAAACGAAACTATTTTCCGAGCTGGTGCAGGACATGCAGGAGTATATTCCGCAAATACAGATTGATGCCAACCTCGTGGCGCATTTGGATTGTTTGCACGCTTTGGCAGAAGTCTCCGAGCAACAAAAGTACGTGCGCCCGATGGTGGACGATTCGCAGGTAATCGACATCAAGCAGGGGCGGCATCCGGTGATTGAAACGCAACTGCCCATCGGTGAGGAATACGTGCCCAACGATGTACTACTCGACAACGAGCGACAGCAAATCATGATGATAACCGGTCCGAATATGGCAGGTAAATCGGCTCTCTTGCGCCAAACTGCCCTAATCGTATTGCTGGCACAGGTGGGCTGTTTCGTGCCTGCGGAAGGTGCGAGAATAGGTCTGGTGGACAAGATATTCACTCGTGTGGGAGCTTCCGACAATATCTCGCTCGGCGAATCCACGTTTATGGTGGAGATGACGGAGGCGGCGAACATCCTCAACAACGTTACGCCACGTTCGTTGGTACTCTTCGATGAGTTGGGACGCGGAACGAGCACCTACGATGGCATCAGCATCGCGTGGGCAATCGTGGAGTATCTGCACGAACACCCGAAAGCAGCAGCTCGCACACTCTTTGCCACGCACTATCACGAGTTGAACGAGATGGAAAAGAACTTCAAGCGCATCAAGAATTACAACGTATCGGTGCAGGAGACCGATGGGCGGGTTATCTTCCTGCGCAAGTTGAAACGAGGTGGCAGCGAACACTCGTTTGGTATTCATGTGGCAGACATTGCCGGGATGCCACGCTCCATCGTGAAGCGTGCCGGAATTATCCTGAAGCAGTTGGAGACCGACAATGCGCAAGTGGGTGGAAAAGGAAAGCTCTCGGCAGAGAAATTGGAGCAGAGTAGGGAAGGGATGCAGCTGAGTTTCTTCCAATTGGATGACCCCGTGCTGACACAAATCCGTGATGAGATATTGGGCTTGGACATCAATAATCTCACCCCGATGGAAGCCTTGAACAAGCTCAACGATATCAAGAAAATCGTAAGTCCGAATGGGTAGTTTTCGAAAATGGCTCAGAACTTACACGCGATAAAAAGTTTTTTTAGTGAAGTAGGTGTTCAGAATTAAACGTACACATTTTTTCTTCGTTTTTTTTATTTTACTTCCTACAATCTTTCTGTCTTTTTTTCGTCATTTTTCCGTCTTCCATCGGTCGAGTAGCCCTCGACACTCCCTTTTCAATCCAAACGACTGACTGAAAAACAAACGAAAATATTGTGGCAATTAATTAGAATACCTACTTATCGTGACTCTTTATTCTCTATGAAATAAAAAAATTACCATGCAGTGGTAAACTGTTTACCACTACTTGGTAATTTTTTTACCGCTACTTGGTAATCTCTTTACCACTACTTGGTAATCCCTTTACCACTACTTGGTAATTTTATATCATCTTGTTGTTTATTTCTCTTCCGTGTATTCTTTGCCTCTTGATCGTAAGGCAGCCCATGCGCCCAAAACGATGAACGGCACGCTGAGCATCTGTCCCATGTTGAACGGCAGACCGGCTTCGAAATCCACTTGCATTTCCTTTGTGTATTCGATGAAGAAGCGGAAAGTGAAGATAAGTGCCAGACAAAGTCCGAAATAAAGTCCCGTGCCCACTTTCTTGGGGTGTTTGCGATAGATGGCAAGCAACAAGAAGAAGAAGCAGAGGTAAGCCAAGGCTTCGTAGAGCTGTCCGGGATGGCGCGGACTGGTATCCACGTTGTAGAAGATGAATGCCCATGGCACATCGGTTACTTTTCCGATAATCTCGGAGTTCATGAGGTTTCCCAATCGGATGAATGCGGAGGTGATACCCGAACAAAGTCCGAAGAAGTCGAGCACCACCCATGTATTCATCTTCGTTCGCTTGATATAGAGATAGAGTCCGATGAGCAATCCGATTACGCCACCATGCGAAGCGAGTCCCTGAAAGCCCACGTACTTCCACGAGCCATCGGGAAGATGTCGCATGGGCACGAAGATTTCGATGATGTGATCGGGCGCACTGAGAAAGTAATCCGGCTCATAGAAGAGGCAATGCCCTAATCGCGCGCCCACCAACACACCGATAAACACATAGAAGAAGAGGGGTTCGAACTTCTCGTTGGCGTACTTGTGGCGTTTGTAAAGCCATTGCATCATGAAATATCCGAGTGCCAACCCCATGACCCAGCACAGCCCATACCAGCGAATGCCTGTGGAACCGATACGCATCAGGTATTCGTCGGGTTGCCATGGGATGTAAAGTAATAAATTATTCATAAAATTTCTTTTGTTTTATTCTATACGTTGAATCGGAAGTGCATGATGTCGCCGTCCTGCACGACATAGTCTTTGCCTTCGATACCGAGTTTTCCGGCTTCTCGGATGGCAGCTTCCGAACCGTATTTCAGGTAGTCTTCGTACTTGATAACTTCGGCACGAATGAAGCCTTTCTCAAAGTCGGTGTGGATAACACCGGCACATTGTGGTGCTTTCCATCCCTTTTGGAATGTCCATGCCTTCACTTCCATCTCGCCGGCAGTGATGAATGTCTGGAGGTTGAGCAGGTGGTAAGCCTTCTTGATGAGTCGGTTGACGCCGCTTTCCTCCAATCCGAGTTCGTCGAGGAAGAGCTTTTTGTCTTCGTAGCTCTCCAACGATGCGATGTCCTCTTCGGTCTTCGCCGCGATAATCATGGCTTCCGCGCCCTCATTTGCAGCGATTTGCTCTATTTGCCGACTGTATTTGTTGCCTTCTTTCGCGCTGTTTTCGTCCACGTTGCAGACGTAAAGCACCGGTTTGGTGGTCAGAAGGAACAGGTTGTGTGCGGCTTGCTGCTCCTCTTTGTTCTCGAAAGTAACGCTGCGAGCATTCTTTCCTTGTTCCAAAACCTCTTTGAATGTTTCCAACACATTTACCAATATCTTAGCGTCTTTGTTTCCTGAAGCGGCTATTTTTTGGTTTTTTGTGAGTTGAGCTTCTATTGTCTCAAGATCTTTCAGTTGCAATTCCGTGTCGATAATCTCCTTGTCCTCAACGGGATTGACGGCGTTTCCACCCTCGCGCACGATGTTGTCGTCTTCAAAGCAACGCACCACGTGAATGATGGCGTCGCACTCTCGAATGTTGCCGAGAAACTTATTGCCCAAGCCTTCGCCCTTGCTTGCACCCTTGACAAGCCCCGCAATATCCACGATTTCGCAGGTGGCAGGCACGATACGTCCCGGATGGACAATTTCTGCCAGTTTTCCAAGTCGCTCATCGGGCACGGTGATGACGCCGAGATTGGGTTCTATTGTACAGAAAGGGAAATTGGCTGCCTGTGCTTTGGCACTGCTCAGGCAGTTGAAAAGGGTAGATTTGCCAACGTTTGGCAGACCCACTATACCACATTTTAATGCCATATCTTAAATAAACGTTTATTTTCTTTGTCTGCAAAAGTACATAATAAAATTGAAATAGGGGAGAAGATGGCACAGAATAATGGGGAAGGATGTGGGAGGGCGGTGAGTGAAGAATTTTCGGAGAAATGCAATTATCAGCGGATTGGATGTGGTTGAAATAGTTTTATTTTCGTAAATTTGTCGCGAAATCAAGTTGTTTGTAACGCGAAATGAAGCAATATCACGAAATAAACTTTGCCCGCGCCGTGCTTATCTGTATGGTTATTTTGGTGCATATTGTGAATTTTGGCACTCATTATCCGGCATTGAAAGAGGCAATACTGGCTTTTATGATGCCTTCTTTCTTGGTGATTACGGGCTATTTGGTGAATGTAAGAAAGTCGGCGAAAGAGTTTTCGTTCTACCTTCTCAGAATCTTCGTTCCTTATCTCATCATGGTGGTGAGCTTTTCGCTGGTGTCGCTCTATCTTCCGGTGAACGGAGGATTGAAAGAAGCTACGCTGTCTGCCCTGTTCGAGAAGGTTTTCCTTACTTCCATCGGTCCGTATTGGTTTCTTTACACGATGATGGGATGTGGCATTTGTTATTATCTGAGTTTCAGATTCTTGCCGGTACAATGGCATTTGGCGATAAAACTGCTGGCGTTTGCCGGACTGCTGTGTGTGGCTTCCCTGTTCTTGCCTGTCATGACGATAAAAAGCGTGATGTATTACTTCTTGGGTTCCGTTCTTCGACAGTTCGATGTGGATTTCAATAAGGCGTTTCGCCCAAAGTTCTACTTCTTTTTTATTTTTCTGTTCATCATCTGTCAGCCTGAGATAAGAGGTTGGTCTCATCCGCTCATCATCCTTGCCGTGTTCTCGTTCATCAGTTCTTCGGGATGGGTTTGTGGGCAATTGCCACCTAAGGTTCTTCGCTTTGCCGATTGGTTGGGAATGAACACGCTGCCCATCTATCTCTTCCATCCGATATTTACGATGGCAGGGAAGTTCTATCTTCGGTTTTTCGCATGGGAGGAAACGGGCTGGTTGCATGTTTTCGTTACGCTGTTGCTGAGTATTTCCGGTTCGCTTGCCATTGCTTATTTGCTGGATAAGACCCATGTGTCGCGTATTTTCGGTAGGGCGAAGTTCTTTCGTTCTGCGGCTGTCAATAAAAACGGAACCAACTGATGGACAATTGGTTCCGCGAAGGGGGTTAATGTGCTTCCAACCAGTTTTCGCCCCAACCGGCATCGGCGGTAAGCGGTACGCGGAGTGGGTAGGCGTTTTGCATCTCCTCCAATACAATGCGTTCCACTTGTTCTTTTTCTTCCGGATAAACGGAGAAGTTGAGTTCATCGTGTACCTGTAAAATCATTTGCGAACGGATGTTTTCGGCTTTGAAACGTTTCCAAATGCGAATCATTGCCACTTTGATGATGTCGGCTTCCGACCCTTGGATAGGGGCATTGATGGCGTTACGCTCTGCAAAACCTCTGACCGTGGCGTTTCGACTGTTGATATCGGGAAGATAACGGCGACGATGAAATATGGTTTCGGCATATCCTTTCTTTCGTGCTTCCTCTTTTGCTTTCTCCATATAGGCTTTCACTTTCGGGAAGGTGTTGAAGTATCCGTCAATGATTTCTTTTGCTTCTCCGTTTGAGATGTCCATGCGCTGTGCCAATCCGTAGGTGGTGATGCCGTAAATGATGCCGAAGTTGGCTTGTTTTGCTTTCTTTCGCTGTGCATCGGTTACGTCGTCGATGTTTTCATGCCATATCTTCGCGGCTGTAGCGCGGTGGATATCGAATCCTTCCCTGAAGGCTTCCATCATGTTCTCATCCTCAGAGAGGTGCGCCATGATGCGTAATTCTATCTGACTGTAATCCGCTGAAAAGAATTTACATCCCGGTTCGGGGATGAAACACTTTCTGATTTCTTTGCCATCATCGGTTCTCACCGGTATGTTTTGCAAGTTTGGGTCACTGGATGATAGTCTGCCGGTTGCCGTGAGTGCTTGATTGAACGAGGTGTGGATATGTCCTGTTTGCTTCTTTATAAGTTTGGGGAGCGCGTCTATATAGGTTCCAAGTAGCTTCTTTATTCCCCTGTATTCCAATATTTTAGATATGATAGGATGTTTTGTTTTCAAACTCACCAAAACCTCTTCGCTTGTAACATATTGTCCTGTCTTTGTTTTCTTCGGTTTCTCCATGATTTGTAGTTTTCCGAAGATGACTTCGCCTACTTGTTTAGGGCTTGAGATGTTGAATTGTTCACCGGAAAGCTTGTAAATCTCTTGTTCAAGTTGCGTCATCCTATCGGTAAATATTCTTGACGTATCCTTCAGAGCTTCCGTATCGATTCTGACTCCATGCAACTCCATATCGGCGAGAACGCGAACAAGGGGCATTTCTATTTCATGGAAAAGTTGTTCGGCATTTGCCTCTTTGAGTTTAGGCTCGAGAGTGTTTTTCAGTTGCAACGTGATGTCGGCATCCTCGCACGCATATTCATAAATATCGGTGGGGGAGAGGTCACGCATGTTTTTCTGGTGCTTACCTTTCGGTCCTATCAGTTCATCAATGTGGATGGTTTTATAGTTCAGCAGTGTTTCCGCCATGTAGTCCATGTTGTGCCGAAGTTCGGGTTGTATGAGGTAATGGGCAATCATCGTGTCGAACATCTTACCTTTCACATTCACTCCGTACTTGTTCAGCACCTCGTAGTCATACTTGATGTTTTGTCCTACTTTCAGGATTTTCTCGTTTTCATAGAGCGGTTTAAAAATATTCACGAATTTTAAGGCTTCTTCGCGTTCGGCAGGAATAGCGACGTAGAATGCCTTTCGTTCTTCCACTGAGAAGCTCAAACCCACCAATTCGGCATCGATTGCGTCGGTGGAAGTCGTCTCTGTGTCTAAACTGAGAATTTCTTTTGTCAATAAAAAATCACAAATGGATTGTGCTTCTTCCTCATTTTCAATGAGTTTATATTCGTATTGTACTGTTTTTAGGCTCTCAAAATTCGTGTTTTCTGAAGTTTCTTTATCGTTGGTCGGATTTGTGGCAAACAAATCGAGTTGTAAATCTTCTTTTTTTTGTGTTTCTTGATTATTATTAACAAATCGTTTTAAAAATGATTTGAACTCCAATTCATTGAATATCCCGATTAGTTTTTCTGTATCGGGGGTCTCAAGTTTCATTTCCTCCCATGAAGTGTCAATGGGAACCTTGGTGCAGATGGTGGCAAGGAATCTCGACAGCCTGATATCGTTCACCGCAGCTTCCACCTTTTCTCTGAGTTTGCCTTTTATCTCTTCGGTATGTTCCAACATGTTGTCGATGGAGCCAAACTGATTGATGAGTTTCGCGGCGGTTTTCTCTCCCACACCCGGACAGCCCGGGAAGTTATCTGCTGCATCGCCCATGAGTGCCAGCAGGTCGATGACCTGTTCCGGTTTGTCGATGCCATATTTCTCTCGTATTCCTTCCACACCTACTTTCTCGTATCCGCCTCCGTGTCGGGGTCGATACATGAATACATTTTTGCCAATGAGCTGCCCATAGTCTTTGTCGGGTGTCAGCATGAGCGTTTTCATGCCTTCTTTTTCCGCGCGTTTCGCAATTGTCCCAATGACATCATCAGCTTCGTAGCCATCCTTTTGCAGAATGGTAATTTTCATAGCCTCGAGAATGGATTTGATGATGGGCACCGCTAATTTTATGTCTTCCGGAGTTTCCTCTCTTTGCGCTTTGTATTCGGGAAATTTATCATGGCGGAAAGTTTTCCCATGGTCGAAAGCCACTGCCACATGCGTGGGATTTTCTTTTGCCAAAACCTCATTTAGCGTGTTGCAAAACCCAAAAACCGCCGACGTGTTCTGTCCTTTGGAGTTGATTCTGGGACTCCTGATGAGTGCGTAGTAGGAGCGATAGATGAGTGCATAAGCATCAATGAGAATTAATTTATCCATAGTAATTCCAATTTTAGGGTAAAATTACTAAAAAAATGCCATATATACCGATAATATTCAGTATTTTTGTAACAAAATAATATCGAATGGATTATTTGTCAATCATAAAGCGTCCTATTTCCAATGAGTTGGAGGAGTTTATCTCCTTGTTCAATGAATCCCTTTCGCACGATGAAGGATTGCTTGCTTCCGTTTTGGAGCACATCAAGAGTAGGGGAGGGAAGCGCATGCGTCCCATGCTGATATTACTCATTGCCAAGAACTTCGGTGATGTTACTTATGTGGCTCAACGGGCTGCGGTGGGATTGGAACTGCTCCACACAGCCAGCCTTGTCCATGACGACGTGGTGGATGAGAGTGGCGAACGACGAGGGCAGGCATCGGTGAATGCCACCTATAACAACAAGGTGGCGGTGCTCGTGGGCGACTATATCTTGTCAACCGCACTCTTGAACGTATCGCTCACAAAATCGGAATCCATCGTTCGCGACCTGGCCAATCTCGGTCGCACACTCTCCAATGGCGAAATACTGCAATTGACGAACATATCGAATCAGGAAATATCAGAAGATGTTTACTATCAGGTGATTAAACAAAAGACCGCAGCACTCTTTGAGGCCTGTGCGGTGATAGGGGCGAAAGCCGGAAATGCCACTTCGGAGGCGGTGGAGGCAGCCCGTTTGTTTGGTCAGAACATAGGAATTATCTTCCAAATCCGCGATGATATATTCGATTATTACGACTCAAAGGAAATTGGTAAGCCAACGGGCAACGATATGGCGGAAGGAAAGCTGACGCTACCGGTGATTCATGCTTTGCAATCGACTGGCAACCGGCCGATGATGAAGTTGGCAATGAAGGTGAAAGAGGGAACCGTTTCTGCAGATGAAATCGCCCATTTAGTCGCTTTTACGAAAGAAAACGGCGGTATTGAGTATGCTGAAAAGAAGATGTTGGAGTTTCACGACGCAGCCTTTTCGTTCGTTCGTCAATATGTTAAGTGCGATGCAATACGCCAGTCGCTTATTGCCTATCTTGATTTTGTCATCCAACGTAAGAGCTAAATGTAAGCGATTGTTGTAAAAAAAATTTAGAAGCACAGACTTAAAGGTGATGTTTTGTTGTTCAAAAGGTCAGCTTTCGCAATGTAAAAGGTCATCTTTTGGCATGCAAAAGATGACCTTTTATAATGCAATCTATATCTGTTTGGTAATCAGTGATTTACAAATGATACTGAGATGGTTCTGTTTGTAAATATTTTTGCTTTACTTTGCTGTCTCGATAACCTTTAAGTTGGCATCCAACTTTGTCTCTTCTCCTTTGGAATCTATGATGGAGAAAAAGTTTGTGTAGCCCACAATGCGTTTCTCCGTCATACCATACAGTAGCTCATTCTTTAGGTTGATGATACCATACTTGCCATCTTTGTAAACAACCACTTTGTCCTTGCAGACGATCCAGAGTGGTCTTTGGTATATAATGGGAACGATTAGATTGTCGTTGTCATCAATAATACCGTATAAATCGTTTTGTTGCACGCAGAAATACGGTTTGGACCATATACTGATAATGTCCTGATATTTATATGGGAACATCATTTTCTTAGTGTCATTGTTAATCACTGTTACCTTACCGTCCTTCTTAATGGAGGTGTATGTGCCGTTACCGAAGAAATAATCGTAGGTATAATCGGTGATAAACTTCTTTTCAACGTAGTCGTAGAAATGTTTTCCCGATTCCGTTTCTACGCTGAAGTAATCCTCAATTTTTGTTGAGCGGATGTCTTTATACTCAAATGGGAGGATAATATGGTTGTTTATATCGATAATTCCGTACTTTTTTCCATTGCAGGCAATAAGCCAAGAAGTTTTACCATATCGATAGCCTAAGTATCTGTTTATAAGTTTTGTGTATTGGGGGGTAATGACCATTTCGCCCTTTTCGTTGAGTAAGCCGAATAAGGAGTCTTTCTTAAATACGAAATAGTCCTTAGTTTGTATTCCATTGACAGGCACTGAGAATGCATCTTTGATAGTCTTGCAGTCGTAAACCAAGTATTTATAGTTCAAAAGGAAGTCGGATGTATTTCCTTTTACAAGTTCTAATTTATAGGAGTCTCCTTTTATCTTGCTGTATATAAGCTTGGTAATGGGTATTCCATGCTCGTTGCAGATACCATATTTCCCATCTTTGCCAACTTTCAGACACCCATTGTTGCCAAACCAGAAGCCTTTTTCTATGATTTCATCGTATATAGGACTGAGAACCTTGGTACCATTGCTGTTGTAAACACCTTTTTTACCGTTCTTTTCTACACGGAACAAGTTATCGGTGATTTGTACAATGGCATCGTATTTTATGGGAATGCAACGCTCCTTGCGTTCGTTGTACAAGCCTTGTTTGCCCTTCTTCCATACATAATACCATCTGTTTTTCCTTAGTTTGATACTGTCGGCATTGCTGATAACCTTTTTATTCGGATATTTCCATAGAATATATTTTCCGTTTGGTGCCTTGGTTATATTATATTCGTGGACACCAATACAGTATTCAGGCTTTCCGTATTGTGCGAAAAGGTGGTTCGACACGGTAGGTATTAATAAAGCGAGTAGCAGTAAGTGTCTTTTCATTGTGGCTATGACCATATTTTGTGTTTGGAATGTTAAAATTCAGATGGAAAATAAATACCCCTCCGCCGGAAAGGAGGAGGAGTATTTCCTATCAGGTTAGAAGAAATTGATTTCCTTGCCTTCGATTTCGCTCAACAAGAGGTTGGTGAGACGGCTTGTACCGAGGCGGAACCAGTAGTTGTCGAGCCATTTCTCGCCTAAAATCTCCTTGTAGATGGTGTAGAAAATAACAGCGTCCATTACGGTGTTGATGCCACCTGCAGGCTTCAAACCAACCTGAATACCAGTCTTGTCGTAATACTCTTTTATGGCTTGGCACATCACGTAAACAGCTTCCGGTGTGGCACTTATTTTCTCTTTGCCCGTGCTGGTCTTGATGTAATCGGCACCGGCATACATTGAGAGCAGAGCGGCTTTCTTGATGTTCTGCGCGTTCTTCAGGTCGCCGGTCTCAAGAATTACTTTCATGGGGATGTCGCCACAGGTTTGCTTCAGTTCGTTGATGGTATCGCAAACACTTTCGTAATCCCCGGAGAGGAATTTACCTACGGGGAGCACGATGTCGATGTGTGTGGCACCATCTTTAATGGCAAGAGCGGTTTCCACTGTTTTTACTTCTAAGAACGTTTGTGAGGATGGGAAATTGCCCGTTACATTGGTGATATCCACGCCATCCACTTCCAAACTCTCGGCAATGAGTTTGGTAAAGCAAGGATAAGCACAAACGGCGGCAACATGAGGCAGGGTGGGGTATGCGTGTGCAAAACGGTTTACCTTCTCCACCATCGCCAATATCTCTTCTTCCGTGTCGGTTGTTCTCAGCGAGGTAAGCTCTACGCTGCCTAAGAGAAATTTCTTCACTTCGAGGTTGTCGTTCTCGGCTACTTTCTCGGTGATGATTTTCTTCACCGCTGATTTAACTTCCTCATCGCTGATTTTCAGATTGTACTGCTTCAGCATTTCATCGTATTTACTGATGTTTACGATTTTTCCATTGTCTTTTTCCATCTCTTTTTCTATTTTATTGTTTATGTTCTTATTTTTTCGTTGAAACTTTCGGTTTCATCGTTAGTTTCTTGTTTTCTTTGTGTCTGTTCTTATCTCTTTGTGTTTTCTTTTCAAAGCTTTTGAGCAACTCTTCCGTAAGATTCGTGCCGGTTTGGTTGGCAAGGCAGAGTAGAACCCACAGTACATCTGCCATCTCCTCTCCGATATTTTGTTTCTCTCCTGCCTTAAAGCTTTGGTCTCCATACGTGCGTGCAATAACTCTCGCCAGTTCACCCACTTCTTCCGTGAGGCACGCCATGTTGGTGAGTTCGCTGAAGTATCGCACACCATATTCGTGTATCCAGTTGTCCACCATCTTTTGCGCTTCTTCTATTGTCATCTGTAATCTGTTTTTTAGCCAAACCAAATTATAAATCCCACCACGATGAAGATAATCCAAATGCCATGTTCGAGATGTTATCGTATTTTGCGAGTTCCTTCCAAAAACACAGCGCAATAATTGTGGCGATAACGAAACCGATGAGTGCCAATCCGTAGGCAATCATGAAGATTTCATCGTGAGAAGGTTTGAGCTGATTGATGAAAACTGACAGCAGGTAGATGAAAGCGCAGATGTTTTGTGCACGTTTGATGTTCTTTATGTTCATGATGCTTTTGAGGCTCTTTTCTCATGCCTGTATCTTCGTTATTCACAACCTGTTGTTACTTTGTTATGTGCTTATCTTCCGAGGTTGGTTTCCCTTTTGTTCCTCTTCTTTTATCTTTGGTTTTGTTACTTTATTCCTTGTTTTTTGTGTCCATGCAGATGGTTACGGGGCCATCGTTCAGCAGTTCTACCTTCATATCGGCTCCGAACTCACCCTCACCCACTGGTTTGCCCAATGCCGCACTGAGGCTTTTGCAGAATGCGTGGTAAAGTGGTATGGACGTTTCATGACCGGCAGCGCGGATATAGCTTGGGCGATTGCCTTTTTTATAGCTTGCCATGAGCGTGAATTGTGAAACAACCAATATTTCACCGCCAATGTCCATGACGCTTTTGTTCATGACTCCTTCTTCATCGTCGAACACCCTCAAGCCAATGACTTTCCTGACCAGCCATTCTATGTCTTCGTTCGTGTCGGCATTGCCTATCCCTAAAAGGATGAGATACCCTTCATTAATGGCAGATTTTACTTTACCGTCTATCGTTACGGAAGCATGTTTCACCCTTTGAATTACGATTCTCATATCGCAAATTTAATGCTTTTATTTTAATTATTGCTACTTTCCTTCGTCTTCCTTTGTTTTTGCGTGAAAATAGTTGTAAATCAATTTACCTTTCGCTGCCCCCACAATCTCCGTAAGTGTCAGAATATCAGCCTCTTTTATATTTTTTACCGTTCTTAATCTCTTCAGAAGCTGTTCTTTTGATTTCATTCCGATTCCCTTGATGTCATCCAACTCGCTGTGTAACTGATGTTTGGAACGTTTATCCCTATGAAATGAAATGGCAAATCTGTGAACTTCGTCTTGTATTTGTGTCAGAATTTTGAAGAGTTCGGAGTTTGTTGGCAGTCCTATTGTCTGTGGTGGAAAGCCAAAGAGCAGTTCGTTTGTGCGGTGTCGGTTGTCCTTGGCAAGGCCGGCGATGGGGATTTGTAGTTGCAACTCGTCCTCAACGACCTCTCTGACCACCTCCATCTGTCCTTTTCCACCATCGGTAATGATGAGGTCGGGAAGTGGCTCGTTCGCCTCTGACATCCTTCTGTATCGCCTTCTCACAACTTCTTGCATGGAGGCATAATCGTCCGGACCCACAACTGTTTTGATGTTGTATTTCCGATAATCTTTTTTCGAGGGCTTTAAGCCTTTATATACCACGCAACCGGCTACAGCATCTGTTCCCGAAATGTTGGAATTATCGAAACATTCTATGTGATAGGGTAGTTTAGGGAGTTTGAGTTTCTCTTGCAATTCCTTCATCAATCGAGTCTGTTTCTGCTCTGGATTTAACTTCTCCGCACGCTTCAAACGGTCGAACTTATATTGTTTTGCGTTCATCTCGGAGAGCTCCAACAGATGTTTCTTGTCGCCTCTTTGAGGAATGAAGAACTCGGCGTTTTTTATCTTGAAATCTAATTCAAATGGAACGATAATCTCCTTTGCTGTGCTGTTGAAGCGGTTGCGTATTTCCGGTATAGCCTCGTTGAGCAATTCGGCATCGTTTTCGTCCAATTTTCGTTTGTACTCGAATGTAAAACTCTGATTGATTGCTCCATTTTTCACGTGAATATAGTTGATGAAAGCATTTTTTTTCAATTCATCGTTCACAAGTGTGAAGACATCAACATCGGTAATTGTGTAACTCACTATTTCGCTTTTGGCAGCAAAGTTCTCTAATGCAAGGTACTGTTGCTTGTAGTTTTCTGCTTCTTCAAATCTCAGATTGTCCGCACTTTCCTGCATCTTTGCTTGTAGAAACCTTTGCACTTCACGTGTGTTTCCTTTCAATATTTGACGAGCTTGCTCAATGTTTTGCAGATATTCTTCCCGATTTTGCTTTCCTACGCAGGGTGCCTTGCAGTTCCCTAAATGATAATCAAGACAAGGTCTGTACTTCTTCTGCATGATACCTGCTTCGGTAATGGGGAACTTGCAGGTACGAGGCTTGTATAATTTCTTGATGATATCCAATACGGCATACATGCTGCTGATGTGGCTGTAAGGACCATAGAAACTCCCGAAACGCTTGTTGATGTTGCGAGTATTGAAGATTCGTGGGAAAAACTCATTCGTTATGCAAATGCTTGGATAAGTCTTGCCGTCTTTCAATAATACATTGTAGCGAGGTTGGTATTGTTTTATAAGCTGATTTTCTATCAGCAAAGCGTCTTCTTCAGTCTTTACAACCGTGTAAGATATATTGTTAATCTTTGAAACGAGCACTTTTGTCTTGAATCTGTCCACTTCTTTATGGAAGTAAGATGAAACCCTGTTCTTTAAGCTCTTTGCCTTTCCAACGTAAATGATATTGTCTTGATGGTCGTAAAACTGATACGTACCGGGTTTATCCGGTAGAGTAGATACTATTTGCTTGAGTTTTTCCAATCGATTAATGTTTTTCTCTTTTGCCATCTTATAACCTCTTTACTGTGAGAGCTTAAACTTTGCTTCGTTTCACGTGAAACATTAAATACAGGTAATCATTCTTTATCTTTCACCTGTTGCTTCACTTGTTGTGGAAAAAGCTCGCTTTTCCATCCCATTAAGGGAAAGCCTATGGTATATTCTTTCCACTTACGTGTGATTGAGACTTTTCTCTCTGTTCGCTTTAGTTTATGAGAAATATGTTATCGATGAATTTTTTTATATCAATCGATAACATATTTTTTATGAAAAAGGGACAGATTGGATAAACATCCTTAAAATTTTAGCAATGAAGAAATCTCCACATCGTCATCGAAACTTTTCCTGCTGTTCGGAAATTCCTCATGCAATTCGATGATAAAGTTGCAATATACCTTTTTGGGATGGAACTTCTTGACCAGATTGCATGCAGCTTTCATTGTGCCACCGGTTGCAAGCAGGTCGTCATGGAGTAGAATTATATCGTTTTCGCTAATTGCGTCTTTGTGGATTTCTATGGTATCCATTCCATATTCTTTGGCATAGCTCTCCTGAACTGTCTCGCATGGCAATTTTCCGGGCTTTCTACACAAAATGATTCCTGCCCCTAAGCGCAATGCTAATGCAGAAGACATTACGAAGCCTCGGCTTTCAATTCCCACAATCTTCGTAATTCCCTTGTCTTTGTAAAGCTCATACATTTCTTCTGTGATTTCATGAAGCGCCTCAGGAGATTTGAATAGGGTAGTAACATCTCTAAAATTTACGCCTTTGATGGGCCAATCAGGAATACATCTTAAGTTGTCGAGCAAAATTTTATTATTCATATATTATTGATAATTTGATGATTACACTTTATATGTTTCACGTGAAACGTTTTATTGTTTATCTCCCCATTAATACAAGGAGTACGTTTATATCGCTTGGGCTAACTCCGGGGATGCGACTTGCTTGTGCTAATGTTTCCGGTTGTATGCGTTGCAGTTTCTGTCTGCATTCTGTGGATAGGTCGTGTATCTTTTCATAGTTGAAATGACCTTTTATTTTAATATCTTCCAGCCGATGCATTTTCTCGGCAAAGTTTCTTTCCCTTTGGATATAACCTTTGTATTTGATTTTTATTTCTGCAGCTTCTGCAATTTCTTCTTTGCGATCCTGCGATGCTTCCAATGTTTCTTTCAAAGTTGGAAGTTGTTCGGATAATCCGTTGAAGTTAATTCCCGGACGTGCAATAAGGTCGATTATCTTGGCAGAAGCGTGGAGTGGCGAGTTTCCGATACTTTCCAAATAGCCGTTGATTTCGGTTGGTTTTACTGCTGTTGTCTCGCAAAATCCGATGATATCGTTCATTCTTTGCTTTTTCTTTTGCCAGTTGTCGTATCGTTCCCGTGTAGCTATTCCGAGTCTATATGCTTTCTCTGTAAGTCTGGCATCCGCATCATCTTGTCTTAATAGGATACGGTATTCGGCTCGAGATGTGAACATTCTGTAAGGTTCGTCCACGCCTTTTGTTGTCAAATCATCGATGAGTACGCCTATATAGCTTTCATCTCTTTTCATGATTAGTGGTTCCTTGTTACCGCAAAAAGCCACCGCATTGATGCCGGCTACCAAGCCTTGGCCGCCCGCTTCTTCGTAACCTGTGGTGCCATTCACCTGTCCGGCGAAGAACAAACCTTTGATAATCTTCGATTCCAACGAAGGTTTTAAGAGTGTCGGGTCGAAATAATCGTATTCAATTGCATAGCCCGGACGATAGATTTTGGCATTTCTAAGTGCCGGAATCTTATGAATGGCTTCCAATTGAATTTCCCATGGCATACTCGATGAAAAGCCATTCAGATACATTTCGTTGGTATCTATCCCTTCCGGTTCAAGGAAAAGCGGATGACTTGTTTTATCGGGGAAGATTTCGAGCTTTGTTTCTATGGACGGACAGTAGCGCGGTCCGGTGCTTTGTATTTGTCCGTTGAATAGTGGCGAGTCAGGTATTCCTTTTCTCAAGACTTCGTGCGCTTTCTCGTTGGTGTTGCATGTCCAGCAGGGTAGTTGCGGAAGTGGTCTGTGCTTGCCAATAAATGAAAACTGATGAAAATCTTTTTCTCCCGGTTGCTCTTCCATTTTATCGAAGTCCACCGATCTTTTATCTATTCTGACAGGTGTTCCGGTCTTCATTCTTGCCACGACAATTCCGTGCTTTGTTATACTTTCCGTAAATTTGTGTACTGCGGGTTCTGCGCATCTTCCGCCTTCCACCTGTCTGTGCCCGATGTGCATCAATCCGTTTAGAAATGTTCCTGCTGCCACGATGACCGCACCGGCATATATCTCCACTCCCCATATCGTTCTGATGCCCAGCACTCTGTTGTTCTTTACGAGCAATTCTTCCGCTTGGTCTTGGAAAATATCGAGTTTATCCGTATGGTCGAGCTTTCTTTTCCATTCCAATATGAATTTTTCTCGGTCGCATTGTGCGCGTGGGCTCCATACCGCCGGTCCTTTCGAGCGGTTGAGCATGCGAAATTGTATTGCCGTCGCGTCGGTAACCAGTCCCATTTGTCCGCCCAATGCGTCAATTTCCCTTACGATTTGTCCTTTGGCAATTCCTCCGATGGCAGGGTTGCAACTCATTTGCGCAATTTTGTTCATGTCCATTGTCAGCAAACAAGTATTTGCTCCCATGTTCGCGGCTGCGGTTGCGGCTTCGCATCCGGCATGTCCGCCACCTATTATAAGGATGTCATATTTGAAATTCATTCTCTTTTCCTTATTTTTCTGCAAATGTAAGAATTTTAATTGAAAGAGAAAGTATAATCAGTTATTTTACATACTCATCATAGGCGGATGTCGTGCGTGCGTCTTTGTTCGTCCGTTTTTCCTCCTTATCCTCCCATATTGGTCGGTTTTGTCATGTTTTTTCAAATATTCCATTTCAATTGCTAAGCTTTTGCATTCTAAAAGCTTAGCTTTTGAAAGGCAAAAGCTAAGCTTTTACACCGCAATTGGTAAGCTTTTGAATTATAAAATATAACTTGCAGTTACACAGCCATTTACAATTTCATTATAAATCTCTTTTGTGTCGTGTTTTTTTACCTTTTCACACTCGACGAAATAATCATCTTTACTTCTCTATTCATCGTGCTTTCGTTTGTTTTTACATATTTTTTCTTCATCGGAAGCATATTTTTCGCTACCCCTTTCCATTCTTTTTTAAGTTGAATTTGCGACAGGCGTTCATACTTTTCTCATTCTTTTGTTTATCTTTGTTCGCCGAAGAGTTTTAACCGGTCATGGAGGTTGCTGTTTAGAAACTGTCAATATAGTTAGATCGCTAATGAAAATGCCCTGCTTTTTGCCAAAAAACTTTGTTTAATCATAATTAATGTATTATTTTTGCAGCACAGAAAGACATTATGTTATAATATATGGCGTGATTATTCTTCGCAAGAGGTAGAAAAACTGCTTTAACCCGAAATTTTTTCACGTTGTGAAAATACTTAATTCTAATAGTTTAAATATTTAAAATCAAACATTTATGTGGTTAATCAACTCATCTATCGGTAGAAAGGTCGTGATGTCGGTTACCGGTATTGCGCTTATTCTATTCCTGACATTCCACATGTCGATGAATGTTGTGGCTTTGTTCTCAGGCGATGCTTACAACATGATTTGTGAATTCCTGGGTGCCAATTGGTATGCGGTGGTTGCTACCATCGCGCTTGCTGCGCTGACGGTGCTCCACATCGTTTATGCATTCATTCTTACGGCGCAGAATCGCCGGGCTCGTGGTCATGAACGTTATGACATAGCGGGGGCGACACCGAAAGTGGAATGGGCATCTAAGAACATGTTAGTGTTGGGACTCATTATCCTTTTGGGATTGTTGCTCCACTTGTTCAACTTTTGGTATAACATGATGTTTGCCGAAATCTTCCATATTGCGGATCCATTGGGTGATCCCGCCAATGGTTTTGGTTACATCAAGGAGACCTTCTCCAATACCATCTATGTTGTTCTCTATGTGATTTGGCTTTGTGCCATTTGGTTCCACCTCTCGCACGGTTTTTGGAGTGCTATGCAAACTCTGGGAATCAATGGAAAGATTTGGTTCAACCGGTGGAGAAAAATCGGTATGGTTTATACCACCCTTCTCATGTTGGGCTTCTTGGTAGTTGTTTTGGCATTCGCATTTGGTTGCGCACCAAGTCTTGTTTAATTCATGACACAGTAAAGATATTAAGATTATGGCTAAAATATTAGATTCGAAAATTCCTGAAGGCCCGGTAGCAGAGAAGTGGACCAACTACAAGGCTCATCAGCGTTTGGTTAACCCGAAAAATAAATTGAAGCTCGATGTCATTGTCGTTGGAACGGGATTGGCGGGTGCCAGTGCCGCTGCTTCGCTTGGTGAGATGGGCTTTTCCGTATATAATTTCTGCATTCAGGACTCCCCTCGTCGTGCACACTCTATCGCCGCACAGGGTGGTATCAATGCAGCTAAGAATTATCAGAACGATGGCGACTCGGTTTATCGTTTGTTTTACGATACCGTGAAAGGTGGAGACTATCGTGCTCGCGAGGCCAATGTTTATCGTTTGGCTGAAGTATCCAACAGCATTATCGACCAATGTGTGGCTCAAGGAGTTCCTTTTGCTCGCGAATATGGTGGCATGTTGGCCAACCGTTCGTTTGGTGGTGCACAGGTATCGCGTACTTTCTACGCAAAAGGTCAGACCGGTCAGCAGCTATTGCTCGGTGCCTACTCTGCACTCAGTAAACAAGTGAACGATGGTCGTGTAAAACTCTATACTCGCTACGAGATGGAAGATGTGGTAATTGTTGACGGGCACGCTCGCGGTATCATTGCCAAGAACTTGGTAACCGGTAAGCTCGAACGTTTCTCCGCCAACGCAGTAGTCATTGCCACAGGTGGTTATGGCAATGCTTACTTCCTTTCCACCAACGCCATGGGGTGCAACTGTACGGCAGCTGTTCAGTGCTTCCGTAAAGGTGCTTATTTCGCAAACCCCTCATACGTACAGATTCACCCAACATGTATTCCGGTTCACGGCGACAAGCAGTCGAAACTGACGCTGATGTCCGAGTCGTTGCGTAACGACGGACGCATCTGGGTGCCCAAGAAGTTAGAAGATGCCAAGGCACTTCAGGCTGGAACAAAGAAAGGTTCCGACATTCCGGAAGAAGATCGCGACTACTATTTGGAGCGTCGCTATCCCGCATTTGGCAACTTGGTGCCCCGCGATGTGGCTTCACGTGCCGCAAAGGAACGTTGCGATCACGGCTTTGGTGTGAACAATACAGGTTTGGCAGTGTTCCTCGATTTCTCCGAGAGCATCGAACGTCTTGGTTTGGATGTTATTCTTCAGCGTTACGGCAACCTCTTTGATATGTATGAGGAGATAACCGATGTTTATCCCGGTGAAATGGCAAATGAAATCAACGGCGTGAAATATTATAACCCGATGATGATTTATCCCGCCATCCACTATACGATGGGTGGTATCTGGGTAGATTATGAATTACAGACCACCATTAAGGGTCTATTTGCAATCGGAGAGTGTAACTTCTCTGACCACGGAGCCAACCGTTTGGGTGCTTCCGCGCTGATGCAAGGTTTGGCAGACGGTTACTTCGTATTGCCTTATACCATACAGAACTATTTGGCGGACCAAAGCATTTGGGCAAAAGTTTCTACCGATGCTCCCGAGTTTGACGAGGCAGAGAAAGGCGTTCAAGCAGAAATCGATCGTCTGATGGGCATTCAGGGCAAGCGTTCGGTTGATTCTTTCCATAAAGAGCTTGGACACATTCTTTGGGATCACGTTGGAATGGGTCGAACATTGGAAGGTTTGAAGGAAGGTCTTGAGAAGATGAAAGCCCTTCGCGACGAATTCAATACAAACCTCTTCATCCCGGGAAGCAAAGAAGGGCTGAACGTGGAGTTGGATAAAGCCATTCACCTTCGCGATTTCATCCTTATGGGCGAGTTGATAGCCTTCGATGCCATTTCGAGAAATGAGAGTTGTGGTGGACACTTCCGCGAAGAATATCAGACAGAGGATGGCGAAGCTAAACGCGATGATGAGAACTATTTCTATGTAGGTTGCTGGGAGTATCAAGGCAACGACAAGGTTGCTCCGGAACTCATAAAGGAACCGCTCGAATACGAGGCTATCAAGGTTCAGACACGTAACTACAAGAACTAATCAGGTCAAAGTTGCTTGCAACAAACATTAAAAGAAAAAATCAACAATGGAAAAAATCATAAGTTTCACACTTAAAGTTTGGCGTCAGAACGGACCTACTGCTGAAGGTCATTTTGATACATTCGAAATGAAGGATATCAGTGGTGATACTTCCTTCCTTGAGATGCTGGATATCCTCAACGAGCAGCTTATCGAAGCCGGTAAGGAACCTTTTGTCTTCGACCACGACTGTCGTGAAGGTATCTGTGGTATGTGTTCACTTTATATCAATGGGCATCCACATGGACCTGCCGAAGGAGCTACTACTTGTCAGCTCTACATGCGTCGTTTCAACGAGGGCGATGTGATTACCGTGGAGCCGTGGCGCTCGGCAGCATTTCCGGTTATCAAGGATTGCATGGTGGATCGTGGTGCGTTCGATAAGATTATTCAGGCAGGTGGTTACACCAGCGTTCGCACCGGTCAGCCACAGGATGCCAACGCTATCCTTATCCCGAAGGAAGCTGCCGATGAAGCAATGGACTGTGCCACTTGTATAGGTTGCGCGGCTTGCGTTGCAGCTTGCAAGAATGGTTCTGCCATGTTGTTTGTCTCTTCCAAGGTGAGCCAGCTGGCACTTTTGCCACAGGGTCGTCCCGAGGCTGCAAAGCGTGCCAAGCGTATGGTGATGAAGATGGAGGAGTTGGGCTTTGGCAACTGTACCAACACTCGCGCTTGCGAGGCAGAATGTCCCAAGAATGAGTCCATAGCTAATATCGCTCGTCTTAATCGCGAGTTTATAAAGGCAAAACTTGCCGATTAACTCGTGTACCTACACAAAGATAACGATTAAATTTTTATATTTGCATTGAAATCCCACTGCTCGCCTTGAGTGGTGGGATTTTTTGCAATTCTCTTTTTTATTCATCCCGTGGATAACCACTTGCTTACTCTGTATGACGATAGTCGATTCCATTCATTGATATTGCGAAGGTTGAAAGTTGGTGCGAGAGCTAATTTTCAATGATGAAACATACCTTTTTGGGGAATTCCCGGGGTTGTTTTTTCCCGGCATTATCCTTGTGAGAAGTATGTTTTCCCAGCCTTTTATAATGCTCTTTTTATTGCCTTTGTATTATGCTGATAATCAGATGTTTACAAAGCGTGTTTTAAAAGCTTAGCTTTTGCACTCCAATACCTTAGCTTTTGCCCGGTAAAAGCTTAGCTTTTGCAAACCATTTGCTGATGTATTGCAATTGCTTCCTGTTTTTTTGTGATTTCAAATGACATTGAGCCGTATTCTTACCGAGCGGTATCGCCATCGAAAAAGAAGAGATTTTCCTTGCACATCGTCCCCATATATTTTATATTACTGTCCGCTAAACA
>NZ_SDIK01000033.1 GCF_008016795.1 Prevotella brunnea | reverse complement strand
CATGATACATCAGGGAGTTCATGAATAATGACTGAAGGGTAACAAAACCCTCGCTGCTGCTTGTGTAATTCGAAATAATTTCCGAAATGTGCGAATGTGTAAGATTAATGTTTTGCTTTTTAATGGTGTTCAAATACAAAGATAAGAAAAAAGGAGCTTACACACTTTTATAGGACAGTACCGATTGCTATCGCTTAAATCCGAATATAGGATTCCGAATGATAGACCTTGCTGAAAAAGAAACTTTAGAAGACGACGAACGGTGTTGCAACCAATTAATCTATTTGCGACATGGAAAGACGGAAGTTCTTGAGAAGGGGGGATGTCAACACTTATTGGAAGCGCAGGACTTTATCTTCATTCCGCTGGGGAAAACTTTCTCCTTAAGAGCTGTCGCGGATTCGCGCTTAATTGTAATGACAACTCTTCACATCAGTACGCTCTGCCTAAAATTATCGGCTGCGAAACTCGAAAAGATTGAAACAACCGAAACCGACGCATGCAAAGCCCCTTTCAATACACGCGTGTTCCATGCTAACGATTCGTTGATACGGTGCTGGGATTCCATAGAGGATTATTTAGAAGTTGGATTCTCTTGCAAAGAAATTCATCATCTTAAAGAAAGAGAGATTTTCTTGTTGCTTAGAGCAAGTCTCCCAGAGGAAGAATTGCGCACGCTATTCCGCCCATTGTTCGACAAAAGTACCGACTTTATGGCTTCCGTACACAAATATGCTGATAATGTGAAAACAGCACAGCAGTTGGCAGACGAAATAGGAATGGAGCGTGCATATTTTCAAAAAGTTTTTAAGGCACATTTCAATACCTCTCCTTACTGTTGGTTGCAAAATTTGAAAGCGGAGAAGTTGCTAACGATACTTCGCGAATCAGATATACCAATAAAGAATATAGCATCTGAAATGGGTTTTTCTTCTGTAAGTCATCTGAACACCTTTTGCAAAAAATTCTTCGGCAAGACCTCTTCAGAAATTCGGGATGGACAATTCTCGGAATCCCAATTTAATAAGCAAAAGTAAGAAACTGCTAAGCAAATAAAAACTCTCCTTAAATTTGCATTTTCAGAATATAACACAAAAATGATAGTTTGCAACACATTTTTTTTACAATAATAATACTATACTTCATAACTTTGCAAAAGTTTTTGAACTCTTGCATAAAAGAGTTAAGACTTTCCTTACCATGCTGTCGGTGAGTCTAAACATCTATACAAAAAATATAATCTACTATAAGATAGGCATGAATACCATACGTGACTTTTTGAAAAATAAACAATTATTATTGTTGATTGCTTTTCTTCCCACCAGCTTCCTGCATGCGCAGAAAGTTGGAATAAAAACGAATACACTTTATTTGGCAACTACAACTCCCAACTTAGGCATTGAGGTGGCAACATCTAATAGTTTCACACTGAGCCTGACAGCCGGTTATAATCCTTTCTCGTTCCCATCGAGGGAGAATACGGACGGTCGCAAGATTCATCCTAAGCTGAAACACTGGCTTATAATGCCCGAAGTCAAATATTGGTTTTGCAAATCATTCCAACGAGGTTATTTAGGATTGCACGGTATATATGCCGACTATAACATAGGTGGTTTCCCTAAACCCCGCGTTTTTGATGACACCAGATACAAGGGACAAGCTTATGGCGGAGGACTTAGCTACGGCTACCAATGGGCTATCGGTGACAGATGGGGCATGGAGGCTTCTGTGGGCGTGGGCTATCTTTATCTAAAATACAAGAAATACGAATGTACAGAGTGTGGCGACTATCTCGGAGAGTTTCACCGCAATTACTTTGGTCCGACGAAACTTGCACTCTCATTTATCTACTATCTTAAATAATTTGCAATGAAAAAGTGTATATTATTTATTCTAATACAGGTAGCCTGTTGCACCGTTTCAATCGCGCAGCAGGTACAATATGCGGTCACCGAACCATCGCCATTACGAATTACAGAAACCTCCTGCAATATCAACGGCGATTCTTTGCATATAGGATTTGTCATAAACTTGCAGGGAAACGTAATACGGTCAGGAGAAGCCTTACATCTGGTGCCTGTCTACAGAATTGGTAACGATGAGGTGCGATTGCCGGAAATACTTATTAACGGAAAAAGAAATTCCAAATACTATCGACGCGACCGTGCACTGCTCAGTCATGAGCAGTATTGGAGTACAAAGCCATACGCCGAACTCACATTAAACAAGAGAATACCTCAGAAGATAAGATATGATAAAAGAGTAGTATTGCCGGCAGAATTTCGCAATCAGCCGACAGGACACGTTTATATAGAGCGATTCGTTGAGGACTGCTGTGATTGGCGTTTTGTAGGTTCGGACCTACTGAAGCCGACAGTGGTTTCCGAAATCTCGCCAGCTGCTATTCCTATGCAAAACCTTGTGTTCGACGAAAGTAATGTTGTGTTTGTTAGACCTGCTCACGAAACAAAGAAGCTGCGTAACGAGTTATTATCGTTAAGAATCAATTTCATTGTAAACAGATCTGATATCCTACCCACCTACAAGAACAATGCAGATGAGTTGCGCAAAGCCGATGCTTTGTTGCGACCGCTATCCACTCGAAGGGAGACATATACCATCAACTCGGCTATCATCCGTGGTTATGCCTCACCGGAGGATACCTACGAGCACAACCTGAAGCTATCGCAACATAGAGCCGATAACTTCAAAAGCTACATCATCTCACGTTATGGGCTAACCGGACTCTCTTCGTTCCCATCACAAGGTATGGGTGAAGACTGGGACGGACTGCGTAAGTTGGTAGAAGAGAGCATTATGCCATATCGCGAAAAAGTGCTGGACATTATCGATTTTGTGGATCTTAATAAAGGACGTGAGAAACAGCTCATGGATTTGGGAGGAGGCGTTCCATATAAATTTATGTTAGCAAATCTATTCCCTCCCTTACGTCGCATGGAGATGGAAGTAAGTTACACAGTTAGGCCCTTTGAAGAAAAGGAAACCGACAAGGTGTTTGAGACACGTCCGCAAGACCTTTCACCCGAAGAATTATTTCTTCTGGCACGACGTCGCAATGCTCCTCCTGTAACCGATGAGGAAAGGGCTAAATACGGTCGCGAGTACGATATGGCAGTACAGCTCTACCCTAAAAACGAAATTGTATTGCTTAATGCTTCTTCCGCAGCCTTAATAAGAGGCGACGAGGACATCGCGTGGGAGTATCTGAATAAAATTAAAAGTCTGCCAGAAGCAGCCAACAATTTGGGAGTTTACTATATGCTGCACGGCGACAATGCTCGTGCCGAACAATACCTGCGGCGCGCTTTGACTGTTATGCAAACAAAAGAGACAGCAAAACGTAACTTGAAAGTTTTGGAGCTGCGCAAGCAAAATGTTTCCATTCAGCAGTAAAACTAACAGATGAACGAAAAATCGTTATCATATATATTGGAATCCAAGACCTATAGCATGACTTTATACAATCGCTTAAACCTATGGTGTAGTTCGAGAGTCTTCCTGTGGTTGGCGCTTGCTATTGTGATAGTAGGACTTGCCTCGTGTTCTACCGATGACGACCGCGACGAATGTTGTGAACGTATTCGGATTGATTTCAGGTATTCCAAAGGAGCTGCCGATGTTTTTCCTAAATACATTAAAAACATGCGTCACTTCCTGTTCACAGACGATGGGCGTTTCATTAGAGAGATACCGGCTGCAACATCTCATCTGCAGCATCTGTACATACCGCAAATAGAAGAGGGAGCCTATCAGTTGGTAACACTCGGCAATGCGGATAAAGCCACAGTCATTACCGACCTCATCCCTGGACAAACACGACTTTCCGACTTTCTGCTAAGGACGCAGAATCCTCAAGCCAATGTAGTGCAAGACGACAGC
The DNA here is from genome assembly GCF_008016795.1 of Prevotella brunnea. Lineage (GTDB taxonomy): Bacteria > Bacteroidota > Bacteroidia > Bacteroidales > Bacteroidaceae > Prevotella > Prevotella brunnea. Next base: position 15,162 of record NZ_SDIK01000033.1, on the reverse strand, counting down.
GATCCGATCTACTGGGGAATTCTTTCTTTCAGAGCGGAAAGGAACAAGGATCTACGTTACCTGTGCGACATGAGCAATATACATTGCCGTCTAACGGTGACCGTTACATGGATGGAAACACAGCCAGAAACCGACGACTTCATATTGCAGATACGTGAGGTGCCGTCTCGCTATAGACTGAATCCTCAAGAGTCCACCTATCAATACGTGGCAGGCGACAAGACCAAACCGGAAACTACTCCCGACCGTGTTGTGCATCATTTCCCTTATGTCTATGAGGAACCCGCCACCTTGGGAGTACACCGCAAAGAGGTGCCACGTTTGGCAGGACGAGTAAAAGGAACATTCCGCACACTGCGCTACACCGATGGGCGTATTCCTTACTTCGTATTACTGAAAGCCGACGGAACGGCGGTGACTAAAGAGATTCATCTCTCCGAGCCCTTTGCGCTGTGGGGCTGGAAAGTAAGCGACAACATCGAACAAGAATATGAAATAGAAATCTATCTTTATGATGATCGTATGATTGTTCACCCAGCTGCCAATGCCGATGTACTCGATTGGGTTGACGGCGGTACCGTAGGTTAATAAGAATACTATGTGTTTTTGAAAACACTCTTAATTTATTTTTAATTTTATTATTAAATTGTTTTATGAAAAAAATTTTTATTGTAGCAGGTGTCATGCTCTTGACCCTTGGCGCCTGTACCAACGAAAGTTTACTTCCGGACAACACGAACGATAACGGCGTAACGAAAACACGTTCCGCTCGTATGTCGTTCAACGTTACACTTCCGGGAGGAGACCCCATCACTTATGCCGAGATACAGACGGCAATAGAAAAGAAAGTGGAGCGTCTTGACATCTATCAATTCGGAGAGGGTACCGACGGACGTTTGGAAGCTGTGTTTAACAACGTACAGCTCACATCTGCCGCTACAGGCTACAGCGTGAGCCTCGACACGGAAGGCTCTGGCAAAAAGCAGTTCATGTTTGTTGCCAACAACCAAGGCAGCAACAACGGCAGCGCACCATCAATAGAGAACTTGGCAAATGGCACCATCACTGCCGGCGAGTTCATGAAGAAAATCACGAAGGAACTCGGCGACAAGCAGCTCAACGGAGCACCGTTGCTGATGACAGCTCACCTCGAAGATGTTGAGGTGAAGACTGGAACAGTAGGTAAGAAAGCTGAACTGGAGCGCATCATGTCGCGTATAGATATAAAGAACTACGAGCCAAAGCTCACTATCACTCGTGTACGCTTGGAGCAAGTGCCCGACCGCAGCTTCCTCTTCAATCAGGCTGCCACCACACAACATCCTACAGGCATGAAGTGGATAACTCTGCCGGAGGTAAAGCTACCGACACAAGCTACAACTGTAGGAAGTTCCGATCCAGTGGAAATGGAAAAAGTTGCTGCCACGTCAACCGACATAGCTCACACAGACTACAAGCATGTGTTCTATCCGTATGTCAGCGACGACATCACTGAAGAAACCCAAGCACCACTCATCGTGATTGAGGGCATCCTGTTCAAGGGCGACCCTAACCGTGAATCAAAAGTGATCTACAAGAAGCGACTGAAGATTGACGGACAATCCAAATTCCTCGGCTTTAAGCGTAACACTCGCTACACACTGCTAATAAAGAAGGCGTTCCGCGGCGAAGTTGACGCATCTATTGTTGTGGATAAATGGAATGAAGAAACAGTAGAAGGGGTTATCAAACCGGTTGCACCAGTAGCATATGAGCTTTCAGATAGTCATGTATATTACACTAATTTTAGTTGGGATGCTGACGAACAAACCTTAAAACTAACGAAAATTATTAAAGATAAAGAATCTACTAGTGGCTATGGAATTAATGAAGCTTCATTATACATTTCATGCAATGTTGATTGGGAATATTTAGTTGAGGGAGATGCGCAAGCCTATGACTCAGAAAAGCAAGTTAATAATTGGTTAACTGTATATACGCGACTACGTGACATGTCTATAGCCAATGGAGTGTTTATAAAAAATGAGTTGCGTTTTAGAGCAACAGCGGATAATTTAACAGGGCAGCCACGTACCGTACGATTGATTTTACGTAACAAAGTTGATCACAATAAACAAAGTATCATAACCATTACACAGGAGGGATAAATATATGAAACTATCGAAAATATGGGCAGGCTTGTTGCCTGTCGTTTTAGGTCTGATGTCTGCATGCAGCAATGAGAGTCCCGACCGCATTTCTGTCGGCGACCGCAATGCAATCACAATCAACTTCCCTGGCTACACCTTGGCACCAAAGACATACGCCGGCACCTATCCTGCCGACATTACAGAGAAAGCCATAAGCAATGCCCGCATATTAGTATTCGACGATAATAACGGTCAACCTGGTATATTGCTGAACTCGGAGTCAATAGAACTCACTGCCGGCGGAGACACCGAAGCAGGAGTAACCGGAAAGGTATTCATACGAGAATCTGGAGTGCGACATCTATTGGCTATCGCCAACTTGGATTTCACGCTCGACCAATACAAGGCTTTAGAAGGCAAGACTTTTGCAGATGTGTCTAAGACATTTGTAACACAGCCGTCAGGCAAAGCAAACTTCTTCCCGATGTGTGCCGTAGCACCGCTGAAGGTTACAATACCGGAATTGACAGACCTGACAACGCCTATGCCGAACCTCAACTTTACTCTCGAGCGTCTTTCCGCACGCATCGACATCGAAAACCTCACAACAGCTACCGATGGAGAGTTCGTGCTGGAAGGAGCAAGAATGGAAGGCGACATAGCAAGATCCTATTTGGTAAGAGGACAAACACCGGCACTATTCCCGAATGACAATCTTGGCACACATTCAAACATCTCCGCAGTATGGGCAGAGAACAAAGGCGTAAATGGTGACATGAGGAAGATGTACATGCAATTATATACTTACGAAAACAAGCAGGACCAACTGAATGTTATTGTAAAAGGAACCTACAAGGGCGAAAAGGCTCAGTTTACTATTCCGTTCACAAACCGCAGCGTAAAACGCAACACCCGCTACATTGTGCAGATGAAGAACAATGCTGAAACGAAAAAGATGGACTTCAACATCGTGGAAGTGAAAGATTGGACAGAGGGTGGCAACGGCAGCTTAGACTTGGATGTGGACAAAACCATGCCGACAGTAACAGCCATTAGCGCAGCAAGCGGTGCTGCACAGCACATCGCAAACAACACGGAAGCCAACAAAGTGACGGGCATTAGCGTGAATACAACTGCTGCTTACTCCATGAAGATATCGGTGGAGAGTCCAAGCATGGAAAGCCGTATCTTGTTGAATAATGCAGAATATCCCTGGATTGAGGTTAATCAGATTGGAGAAAGCAAGATAGCTGGTGGCAAACTCCATCAGGATTTCCTTGTGAAGATAGGTAAGAATGTAGATTTGTACCCTCGTACAATACAATTGGAGGTACAGAATGCATACGCTCCAAATAAAAAGACACCCAAACTGATTACCATAACACAATCAGCTGCCACTTCATCTCTTAACCCATTGGCATGGATGGCAAATGCAAATATAGGAGAATTAAATACTTTTGCATCTGTATGTAATGCAACAAACTGGACAACAGAAGAAGCCTGCGGTAAGTATTATCAATGGGGTCGTAATGTAGCATTTGATTTTACACATCTTATAAATGGTATAAAAATTGAAAAAGGTACCATTACCCCTAACAATCCTCTTTTATGGGATAAAAATAAATTCTTAAGGAGCGCAGGCTCTGAATACTATTGTACAGGATTAGAAGAAGCACAAACTTGGGCGCAATTTGTTGGAAAGTCCAATTCTAAGGCACCGAGTTCATATATCGGAAACAATGGAGGAGATCCTTCTCCTAAAGGATTTCATGTACCACTTTATAAGGAGTTTCTTTCAACTCTTCCATCTTTAAGTGCTGATATTCCCATATTTTCCGGAAATTACAAAAATTCAGAAACTCTGGATGTTAAATTTCATGGCGAAAAAAATTCGCAGAAATTGACATCATATTTCTATTCAAACAAGAAAGGAGTATTGTATGCAATGCGCCACAAAGGGGGAGATGATAAATATATCACAGCATTCAGATATGAAAAGTTCAACTTTGGTGGCTTAAAAATTACTGCACGACATCTTGGAGCAAAAGGTGCTGATATTAACGTAAAAGATATTGCCAATGAAGCTTATTGGAATTCTAATGCAGGAAGTGATATAGTACGCTACTTACCACTTGCATGTAGGTATAATCATAACATTGCATTGGTAGGACCTGGCACTCTAACCCTATATGCTTTAGGAGAAAAACCCTCCGGTAGGATTAGTTACCATTATCAGATTAGAGAAGCTCTGATTTATTTTGTAAGATATCTCTATCTAGAAAGTGCAACCCAAATCCGCCCATTCCGTAATTAATATAGTAAAGCCTTAAGGGTATAATAATCTAAAAAAGAACATAGAGGGCGTATCAGTTTCTTTCCGTCCGATTGGAGGAGAGGGCTGGATACGCCCTAATGTTTATAAATACAACAAGAAGAAATGAAACAGATCACAAAATTGGTGATTGCACTCTGTGTGCTGACAAGCTGCAGCCGAGAATGGCAAGACAATCAGCAAAGCGATTATCGCACGGTGCTCGCTTACATAGCAGCCGATAATGACTTGAACAAAGAAGCACGCGACAAATGTGACGCACTCCTTGAAGGGTGGCATCCGCACGACGGAGGACTGCTCGCTGTCGCCGACAATGGCTCGCAGCCCGTGCTGATGAAAGCTGCCGGCAACAACGGCAAGAAACAATGGGACACACTGCGGGTGTATGAGCATACCGACATGGCAGACGCGGCACTGCTGCGGCGCGTTGTAGAAGAGATGCCGACCATTGCTCCGGCAAAGTGCTATGGCCTGATTGTGTTCAGCCATGCCACAGGCTGGCTGCCAAAAGGGGCTTTTGCACATCCTGACAGCTATGCCCCCGCTATCGGGAGCCGCACGCTCATCACCGCCGGAAGCAAAGAGATGAGTATAGATGATTTCGCCGCAGCACTTCCCGACCGCGGATTCTGCTTCATCGTTTTCGACATGTGCTTCATGGCAAACACGGAAGCACTCTATGCGCTGCGCAACAAGACGCATGCCTTTGCTGTGTCAACGGCAGAGGTTCTCAGCCCCGGATTCACACCCGCCTATCGCACAAGCCTCTCTCGCCTTTACACACCTCACCCCGACCTTGTGGGGTTCGCACAGGATTTCTTCAACTATTGGAACAGCCAAGAAGGCATCTACCGTTCCGCTACCGTAAGCGTAGTGAAATCCAACGGGCTCGAAGAGTTGGCAACATGGGCAAAGCAGCAACACGCAGCGGAAAAGATTGCGGCAAGCTCAGATAGTCTGCTGAAAGCCACTCAGACTTATGACCGTCTGCCAGTACACCTCTTCCACGACCTCTACGATGTGCTCGGCAGCTGCGTGCATACAGAAGCGGAGCGACAACAGCTGAACGACATTTTCTCACGCACCGTAATTCTAAGCAAGACGACAGGTAGAATAGTCCAACTGCCGATTATGCGCCATTCAGGCTTATCAACATATATACCGCGCTCTACGCTGCCGGCACTTAATATGGCACACGAACAGACTGCTTGGCAACGTGCAATTAAATAGAATTTAATGGATTTGCCGTTGCTATTGGTGCAATATGGGGTCAGTCGTAAAACCCAGTTGTTGGCAAAGGTAAGGTATCTTTTCGTATTTTGCAACTTTTTATAATATATTTCCCCGCATTGTAACTATTCAGCAATCATAGACTTTGAATATCAGAAACTTGCAGGCTTACTATTATAGTAGAATGTTCAAAAATGATATTATTTTTCAAAATCATCATATATTCATTCTTATAACTCGCTGATTAGCAACAATTCTCTATAAATCTTTATTGCTGAATAGTTACCCCCGCATTTTGTATTTTTTTAAAAGAAACAAACAATTTACGGTCTATTCCCTACGCGAGTTCGGGATAAGGAAATCTTTCCCGGCGATATGGGAAATGTTCAATAATGTCCTAAATTTTCTTCATTCATCTGTCCAAAGCTTAGCTTTTGCTCCGTAAAAGGTAAGCTTTTGCATTGCAAAAGGTCATGAATTGGAGTGCAAAAGCTTATCTTTTAAATCACAATTAATATCTTCTTGATTATCAATGGATTAAGGAGTGTGTTTCGGGCGCAGTTTTTGTAATATAATTTCGTGGTGATCGCCACAAACTCTCTTGTATTGCTCCATGAGCCAATGGTTTTGTTCCTCGATAGAAATGGTGCTGTTGTCCAGTTCAATGGCATCTTCCGCCTTTCGCAAAGGGGATGTTTCCCGATGGGAATCGATGTAATCGCGGTCGCGAACATTCTTTAATATATCAAGATAATCGGCTTCCAATCCCTTCGCTTTCAACTCATCATAACGGCGTTGAGCGCGAACTTCCGCAGAAGCCGTTACAAAAATCTTTAATTCGGCTTGTGGAAATACTGCCGTACCAATATCGCGACCGTCCATTACAACGCCTTTTTCTGTTCCCATTTTTTGCTGTTGTTTCACCAAAGCAGCTCGAACGAAGGGTACGGCCGCTATGGGACTTACATGAGAAGACACTTCCATGTCGCGAATTTCCCGCTCCACATTCTCTGCATTCAAGTATGTGTCGGGACGTCCGGTGGAAGAGTTCAACTTAAAAGCAATACCAATGTTGGGCATCTGTTTTCGCAACTCGTCAATTCTGACAGTTCCGTCATCATTAAAGAGATGATTGCGAAGCGCGTAGAGGGTAACGGCACGATACATGGCTCCGGTATCCACATAGACATATCCAAGTTTTTTTGCCAAGTCCTTCGCCATAGTGCTTTTTCCACAGGATGAATAGCCATCGATGGCTATGATGATTTTCTTCATATTGCTTGATATTGTTCGGTTCGTATGTATTTATTAAGTTTCTATCGCGATTTCATTCAGGCAGAATGTCTGCCTACAGCGTATATGCCAAATTGAGCAAGATGGAATTGCTCGAAGCATGGTATTTCCCATAGGCGGCATTGATTTTGAAGCGTTCAAGGTTTACACCTCCTCCCAAACAGAATCCGGCTCCATGAGCACTTTCGTCATCTCCAGTTCCGATTTTCATTTCATCAGCTTTTCGGAAATTGTAACCACCTCCTATCCAAATGTTTTGCGACAGGAGGATTTCAGCTCCCAAGTTAAGGTGGTTGATAAAGCGATAGTCGTAATGGGTGAGATCAACGAGAGTGAAAGAAAGGCGGATGGGCAAGCCTTCAAACGTTTTGCTGACACCCAATCGGAGGTCGAAAGGCATTTTCCCAAAATCTTCCTCATAGGCTTTCACCTGTCCACCTAAATTTTTGGCAGCGACAGAAACCGACCATTCACTTTCCGGAACATACCAGTTCAATCCTAAATCCACCCCCACTGCCATGCTGCTGTAATCTCCGATGTAGGAAGTGATGAATTTGGCAGTGATGCCTCCAACAAGATTTCGCGCCAATTCATAAGCAAAAACCGCGCTGATGGCTATTTCTCCCGCGTTGAACTCACCAGATTGGACATTATTCTCGTCCACTTCTTTTATCTTTCCATAATTCATGTATTGTATTCCGCCCACTATCGTGGATTTTTCTTTTATGGCTTTTGTGAACGAAGCTCCCATATAATTTGCCCCTTGCATATAATTCATATAGCTTAACCCAATTGTCATGTCGCTAACCGATGCTGCCAATGCCGGATTGGAAAAAGTCAGAGCCGGGTCATCCTCAATAATGCTGATGTTTTCTCCTCCCAATGCCGCCGCGTGGGCACTAAGCGGAAGTCGAAGGAAATTATATTCTGTTTGGCTCTCTTGACTCCAAGATAATGATGAGAAAAGCAACAGAAAGAGGGTGAAAACAATATTTTTCATTTAATGAACTTTAATTTATCGGCAAAGATACATCTTTTTCCGAATATCTTGTTAATTTTGTCTGTTGAATATAAACCGAGTTCAGAAACTCACGGATTTACCATTCTTCTTTTCATATTGTTTACAACGTGAATAAGAGGAATTTAGTGTTTGAGGTGGAAATAAAGAAGTCAAATAAAGCAGATTTAGAGAACAAGCGTTGGATAGGTTTCCTGCTTGGAATCATTGTTGCGTTGTCAATATTTTTTGTCGCCATGGAATACTCCGATGAAAACTCCTCCGACTCAAAAGATAAGTTGGATTTAACAAAAGACTTGGTATTGCAAGACAAGGATTTATTGCCTGCGATTGACCAAGAGGATGTGGCAAAACAAAAGACAGAAAAGAAGCCCACTTTGGAGGATATGCTCAACATAAAGCGAAGTGAAACGCCTCGCAAAGTAACGCCACACGATGCCGGAAAAATAGATTCGGAGGACAAAAAGACCGCCGCGCCTCAACTTAGCGATACACCGGTGCTCACAAGTAAGACTGAGGAGGTGCCTGACCCGACAAAGGTGATAGAAGAAGCCAAAAAGGAGATGAACAAACAAACAGACGACGATTCGGACGTGCAAATAGAACGATACGATGACAAAGTGAGCAAACGTATCCTCTCCGAGACACCAACACCACCGGGCGGATGGAGCAGTTTCATGCAATGGCTAACAACCAACATTCAATATCCTGCTTCGGCAATAAACGCAAGCAGAACGGGCGTAGTGAACATCACATTCATCATCAACAAAGATGGAATGGTGAGCAACGTGAAAGTAAAGAACAGTAACAACTCAGAGTTTTCGCTTGAAGTACTGCGGGTTGTACGCACCATGGGCAAATGGAAGCCCGGAATAGAGAAGAACAAGCCTTGCAGGTCCTTGATAGAGATACCGGTGGTATTCCAAATTTAGACGAAAACGGCACGATTCCCCCTATTGTGTAACCATGACAGACTACCTCCTTTTACGAAAGGCGATTAGAACCATTGTTCGCCTATCAGATAGAATAAATAAAAAAAGAAATAAATAATATGTACACATCAGACGAACTACTGAAGAAAGTAAACAATTATTTGAAAGTCCTTGCTTATAACCGCAAGCCGGAAAGCCTGTATGAGCCTATCAAATATGTGTTGGATTTAGGTGGAAAGCGGATTCGTCCCATTCTTTTGCTACTCGGCTATAATTTATATAAGGAAAGTCCGGAAAGTGTTCTTTCATCGGCTTGTGCACTTGAGACTTACCACAACTATACACTCCTTCATGACGACCTAATGGACGAAGCGTCCATTCGACGAGGGCAGCCAACCGTACACCGGAAATGGAATGCCAATCAAGCCATTCTCTCCGGCGACTCCATGCTCGTTTTAGCTTATGAGCGGTTGGCAAAGTGCGACGCGCGACACCTTCCCGCAGTCCTTAGCTTATTCACAGAAACAGCTTTACAGATAGGCGAAGGACAACAATATGACATGGAATTTGAGAAACGCGATGATGTAAGCGTGGAGGAATACATTGAAATGATACGATTGAAGACCAGCGTTCTTCTCGCTTGTGCCATAAAAATGGGTGCCATCTTAGCCGATGCGCCGAAAGAAGACGCGGAGAATTTGTATAAATTCGGCGAGCAGATAGGTCTGGCATTTCAGTTACAGGACGATTATTTGGACGTCTATGGCGATCCGAAAGTCTTTGGGAAAGAAATCGGCGGTGATATCGTTTCCAATAAAAAAACTTATATGCTGATAACGGCTTTCAATCATGCCAACCAAAGGCAACGTGAGGAATTGGAAGTATGGATGAGAAAAACAACATTCGAAAAGGATGAGAAGATAACCGCCGTTACAAGACTCTATAATGAGATGGGCATTGACAAACTCGCAAAGGAAAAAATGGATGAATTTTACGAACAAAGCAAGAAATATTTGGATGCCGTCAGCATACCGGAAGAGAAAAAAACTGAATTGAGAGCATATGCAGAGCAAATGATGGAACGACAAAAATAAATCGTATGAAACAAAATGTGGGTTCACACATCAGCTTCACTATTATAACAAAACATTCTTCAACCGTTTTTTCTTAGCCTGAATGCCATACAGAAGATTACCTAAAACAGATGCAGCAAGACTGAAAGCATTGAAGACGTTGTTGGAAAACAATGACATCTACACGGTTCGCAACCGGTTCATTGACTGGCAACTCTTAAACCGTGCGCAGCCACTTCACGACAGGCTGCTTACCGCATCGGAGCAATACAAGATATCCATGTCGTCTCAAGTGCGCAATGCGAAGAAGATGAGCAGTTTGCAGCACAAGGCTTCCATGTATTTAAGTCATTTCATACAAGTGCTGTTGATGTCGGTAGAGCGTGGGGAAATCAAAAGAAAAATGTTGGAATTGTATGGATTGGATGAAAACGCCACATCACTACCCAACCTGAAAACTACGGAAGGATTGTTGGAATGGGGAACCAAAATGATTGAGGGGGAAAAAGTGCGACAACAGAAAGGTGGACGTCCCATTTACAATCCGTCAATCGGCATTGTTTCCACTCATTTCGATATTTATCAAGAAGCCTATGACGCACAGAAGAAGTTGCAACAGAAGACTTTGAATGCCAATCGGGAAATATCCAAGTTGCGCCCGGAGATAGACACGCTTATCGTGGAGCTGTGGAACGCCATTGAAGCTCATTTCGCAGAGCTGCCACCCGAACGCAGGTTTCACGAATGTAGAAAGTTTGGCGTGATTTACTATTATCGACGACACGAAGAACGGATTTATTAACTAAGAATAAGCAAGGGGGGGATATCAAAGGAAAGAGAGAAGTAACGTGCTGTTGCCGCCATTGAACAGAGGAAAAAGATATAAATGAAAAAATGATTGATACACACATACATTTGGACGGAGAGGAATATAAGGACGATTTATCGGCTGTCGTTGAAAGAGCAAAGGCAGCGAACGTGTCGAAGGTTTTCATTCCCGGCATAGATCTGAAATCGGTAGGTACGATTGCCGATGTTTGCTTTAAGTTCCCGGGCTTTGCTTTTCCCATGATAGGACTTCATCCGGAGGAGGTTAAAACCGATTGGAAACAGGTTCTAAAGGAGATGCAAAGCATATTAACTAAAAACAAAGAATATATAGCGATTGGCGAAGTAGGATTGGATTTCTATTGGAGCAGAGAGTTTGAGCAGGAACAACTAAGTGCTTTTGAAGAACAAGTAAAATGGTCAATAGAGACGCGACTACCACTGATGATACATTGCAGAAAGGCGCAAAACGAGATGGTGCATATTCTACGGAAATACCGGAACTATTTGCCGGGAGGCGTGTTTCATTGCTTTACGGGCAACGAAAAAGAAGCGGCAGAACTGCTTTCTTTTGACAACTTTGTACTCGGAATAGGTGGGGTGCTTACCTTTAAGAAGTCGAAGCTGCCTGAAACATTGCAGACTGTTCCTTTAGATCGTATCGTTTTGGAAACCGATGGCCCGTATATGGCACCCGTTCCTTTACGCGGACAGCGCAATGAGAGTTCTTTTCTTGTATACATCATGGAGAAATTGGCGGAAGCAAAAGGAGTTTCACCGGAGGTAGTAGAACAAAAAACAAATGCAAACGTGGAAAGGGTATTCGGTTTTTGAACAATTTAGTTCAAGAAGACCCTTATTATTTGTTTTTAAGGTATGTGGATTTTTACCCACAAGAAAACATCTTTTCTTTATCAAAGAATAAGTTCCAAAAGCATGATTCTCGTTTTACAATACATAAGCCCCGCTTTGTTAGAAAAAGACCGCCGGGCTTATATATGTATTTGTTATGCTTCCTCATTGTTTGCCGCGTGTTCAGTCGGAAAATCCCCAATTGGAAGAGGACGATCGATGACGGCATTATACGAAATCAGGCTGACACTTCTGGACAATCCCAATGCTTGGAGCTTGTCGTGGATGATATCCAAAAGATGATGGTTGTTATAAGCATAAAGCTTTATAAACAAGTCATATTCACCGGTTGTGTAATGACATTCCACTATCTCAGGAATCTTTTTCAACCTTTCCACCACATCATCGAACGATTCTGGATTTTTCAAATTCAATCCTATGTAAGCACAAGTTTCATACCCTATTTTTTCGGGATCAATAATAAACTGTGAGCCTTTTAGGATTCCGAGATTGGTCAGTTTCTGAATTCTTTGATGGATTGCCGCTCCACTTACATTACACTCGCGAGCTACTTCCAAGAATGGAATACGTGCGTCATCAGCTATCAGACGCAAAATCTTCTTATCAAGTTGATCTAAACTTCTATGTGCCATTTCTAATGATTATTTGCTGCAAAGATACAACAATGGTTTCAAAACGCCAACATTTTTCTGTATTTTGTTTTAAATTATAAGGCAATATTACAATTTTATTCCCTCCTTGTCTTTCAAAGTGCCTATATAATTGACATTGAGTACATTCGATTCGCGAAGAGTTTGCTTGATGTCAATCATTATTCCCATCCGAGTATCTTTATCGCCACGAATGCTTACCATCATTTGCTTTTTGTCTATCGCATCCATATCTTGGCGTTCTTTCAGCAAATAGTTCTTTATTTCAGCTATTTGCACTATTTTATCGTTAAGTTGTATGCTTGTGCTATCCGACTCAACCTCTCCCAAATTGTTCATTTGCTTCCCTACATAAATGTAAGATGTGGTTGTTTTCTTCGTCAGACGCGTCAATTCAGTTCCTTGAGGGACACGATACTTCACCTTAACGGTTATTTTGCGCATTTGGGTAACCAGCATAAAAAAGAAAAGAATTGTAAAAATAAGATCCGGTAAAGAGGCTGTATTCAATGCCGGAATGTCATGACTGCGTTGCCTGTAAAAGCTCATTCTCTTTTTCCTTTCTTATCAAATTCATATACTTCGGAAATTCGCTGCGGTACCTTATCATTAACAAGTTTCTGCTGCTCTTCATCGCATAAGGAATATGGCTTGCCGTAAATATCTTCGGAGCTTTTGTCGCGCAGAACATGATAAGCCGCTATGATTTCGCTTTGAACACGGAAATAAGCGTCGTACGATGCTTCCCTACTAGTTTGTAACTGTATAATATGATTTTTCCCTCTGTTCGCGATGAATTTTTCAACGACACTTCGCAACTTGGTAACTTTTATAGGCTCATCGTTCAGCAACAGTTTGTCATCAGCCGTAACATAAAGTTTCATCACCAAATTCGAACTAACGGATGTTGGCAGCTGCTCCTTTTCTTTTTGAATTGGGGGAAGTTGTCGGGTTATCCCTTTGTCAATATCCATGGAAGTGGTAACAAGGAAAAATATCAACAACATAAAAGAAATATCTGCTGTTGAAGAGGCATTCAAACCGGGAACTTTTCTTATTTTGCGATGAAAAATCAAGTATTCTTATTTTTTTTTCTATAATAACGTGTGGCACCGAAAACTACAGAAGCAATGGCTGCCAACAACAGCACAAGTGAGGAATAAACGAACATATCCGCCACTTTCAACCAAAGTTTATCAGTAAACGCTATTCCATTAATCAACATGTCGTTTGAGGATCCTAATAGAAGCGATAGTATCAAACTGGTAATTGTCAGTCCAAACACCGAAAATGAGAGCTTGCGCGTTGGAATTTTATTTACAACTACTTCTGATTTGGAAGTCATCTTTATGGTCTTGACAACTGAAAGCGCAATTGTTGCAACGGCAAAGACAAATATCAACCAACCACAATAAATAAGCACATCCGTTAAGAGAGGAGCATTAAAAGCAGGGTCTTCGATTGATGGAGTATTAAATCCAATGAGGTAAAACGCCACAAATACAATTACTACTGAAGTAATTGTAACATAGAGTACGGATTGTGAAACACGCTCGGCATCCCATTTCTTATTTACTCCGGATTTAGCCATCTCTATTTTGTCAGTTTATATTTCACGATGGAATCAAGCAAAGCTATTGCCGACTCTTCCATCTGTGCCGTTAAATGCTCTATCTTTGAAAGGATATAATTATAAAACACTTGCAATACCAAAGCCACGATAATTCCAAAGATGGTAGTTATCAATGCCACTTTCATTCCGGAAGCTACAATTGTGGGACTGATGTCGCCTGCCAACTGAATTTGATCGAAAGTCATCACCATGCCGATTACAGTACCGAGGAAACCCAACGATGGAGCAATGGCTATGAATAAGGTTATCCACGAACAACCCTTCTCGAGGTTCGCACTCTGAACATTTCCATAGGAAGTAATGCTCCGCTCTATTTCCTCTATGGAACTATCAATCCGCAACAACCCCTGATAACAAATGGACGCTACCGGACCGCGAGTGTTTCTGCTTAAATCCTTCGCGCCCTCGATATCACGCTGTATGATTTTATCCTCAAGTTTTGACATGAATGACTTTGCATCTATCTCCGAAAGACTCAGATAAATAATACGCTCAATACAGAATGCGAGTCCCAATATCAATGCCAAAGCAACCAAAGACATAAAGCCCGCATTGCCCTCTATAAACTTCTTCTTCAAGGATTGATGAAGTCCACCATCAGAATCATTTCCCACAGACTGTGCCGCATCATTCAACGGAACATCATTTTCCTCCAAAGCCTCATCAAGCGACGTGTCATTTGTCAATACCACATTTCCTTTTACACCACCGCTCACCCCCTTTTGGGCTATTGCAGAAACGGAAGAAGACAAGAAGAGGAAAATTATCATTGCAAAATATGCAATCCATTTTTTCATATCAGTAACCTATTTGGTTTCTTAAAAATAGCGGAAAGAGGGGGATTCGAACCCCCGAACCGCTTTAGACGGTTACACGCTTTCCAGGCGTGCCTCTTCAGCCACTCGAGCACCTTTCCTTTATATGTGGCTGCAAAAGTATTTAATTTAAATGGATTAACGGCATAATTCTTCAAAAATAATTCACGGAACAAGTGGGTTTAGTTTTCTTTAACGTCTTTAAAGGGTTTGGCGGATTCCATAAGCAAGTGCAAAATTACACAATTCTTTGTTTAATCATATATTTTGTCTTTTGAAATTGATTCTTTTTTCTTGTTTTGTTGTTTAATTTCTCTATTATATGTTTTTTCATTCCCTTGGATATTCTTTTGAAT
>NZ_SDIK01000032.1 GCF_008016795.1 Prevotella brunnea | reverse complement strand
CAAAGGAACGCTCAAAGGTTTCCCAATTTATCAGATTGGCAAGTTTGTACATTGGATGGGTGGGATTGAGCATGGATGCCAAGTCCCAAAACATTGATACCTGATGGGTGTTGGATGGAGATTTATACATTGTTGATTTGCAAGATTTTACCATGCAAAGATACAAAAACTTGTAGATATATACAAATAATAGAAAGGCTATTTTATTGATAATCAATAGGTTATTTACTTTTCAAGGGACGACTAAGTAGGATAAGATGATTAGTATAATTGATAAACTCAACAAGTAATCAGAGCGGAAGCATAACTTTATGTTATTCCTATTTTAAAAAGAGTCTGTTTATAAATCATTTTAATATACTTGAACTATAATTATTTACTAAGAAGTACTATCTTTGCATTATAAATGCAAATACAATGAAATATACACTTACTATATTCACACTACTTATCTTTGTATTGGTGGGATGTAACGATTCCACATATCATGGAGAATTAGCCACTATTGACAGTCTCATAGCTCATCAAGACAAACGTGCATTAACGATCTTGGACAGCCTTTCTAAAAATCAGCGGAATTTTACGAAGAAAGATTATCTGCTTTATCGTTTTCTTTTGGCAGATGCCCATAATCAGTTTTTCATCTCTATGAAAGCCGATACCTTTATGACCGATGTTGCCGATTACTATAACAGGTACGGAAACGACAAACAACGTATAAAGGCCCTCTACCTGTTGGGGTGCGTTTATCGCGACAAGGGAGATGCGCCAATGGCGATTGAATATTACAACAAGGCTGTGGAGCAAGCGGATACAACACAAGCAGATTGTGATTTTAAGCAACTCAGCAGAGTTTACGCACAGATGGCGGGACTGTTCGACGAACAACGTACTCCCAAGATGGAACTGAAGATGTGGGGCAAAGCGATTGCCTGTGCCGAGAAAGTAAAAGACACACTGGCAGTTATTAATTTTCTAGACCACATGGGTGGAGCTTATTATTTGCTTAATGACAAGAAAAAAGCCTTGGAAATCAACCATGATGTTTACAAACGTTACATTGCCTGTGGCAGGGCTTCCGATGCTGCGGGGTCGTTGCTTACAACGATAGAAGCAGAAATAGAAAACAATCAATTAAAAGAAGCCAAGAAGCATATAGACGAATACATTAAATACACGGGTGTGCTGAATGGGCAACAAGAACTAACAGAAGAAAGAATATCTTCCTTTTTCTATATAGGCAAATATTACGAAGCGATAGAAAAAAATGATTCTGCGGAATATTTCTATCGTAAATTATGGAATGGTTTTGATGAAATTGAATATCAAGAAGCTGCATATAAAGGCTTGTTGTCCGTATTCGAGAAAAGTGGCGAGAAAGACTCCATTGCCAAATATGCCCGATTATTTGCCGATGCCAACGATTCAGCAAATTTTCAGGAGTCGGCAACAGAAATAACACGGGCGCAAGCTTTGTACAACTACAACGAAAGTAAAAGAAAGGCTACTGAAAAAGAAGAAGAAAACAACAACCTTATACGTGTCATCTACGGAATACTTTTCCTTGTATCAGCTATATCGGTAATCGGATATTTACATAGAAAAAAGATGTCTGATAAAAGAAAGGCACAGCAGATGGCTGCCAACAAAGAATATTCCTCATTGCTATTTAGATTTAGCAAAGCCACCAGCGATGTGCAGGCGTTAAGACATGATATGGAAAGATTCAAAAAGCAGAAAGAGCAAGAGATTATGCACCTGCAAGAACAACTGTCGTTCTATCAGGAAGATACGGCAAAGGAAAAGGAATGGGATATTGAGCAGGCTTTGCTTTCTCATCAAATAGTGATAAGATTTCATGATTTGGCAGTCCATGCCAATATGCCAACGGAAAAAGAGTGGCGTCATCTCATTGAAATAATTTCACAACGTCTATCAGATTTCTATACCAAGATTAGTAATGCAAGTTACGCACTTACCAGTCAGGAAATTAAAACCAGCATCCTTGTCCGACTTTACTTTAGTCCTTCGGAAATCGCAACCTTATTAAATTTGAAAAATCAGCGTATAACAAACATCCGATCCGCTATTAATAAGAAGCTATTTGGCATAGATGGAGCTACGGGAATTGATAAAAATATTAGGGAAATGTGATCAATAAACCATTTTTGTCAAGATACAAGTCTTTGATAATCTGTATTTTACACTTTTTCTTTAAGAAAGTGTAAAATGTGTAATCATTTTTTTTGTTATATCTTTATGAAATAATTAATTTTGCTTTCAAATAATCAAAATCAAACAACTATGAATAAACTTATTATAGTAATTGCATTGTTTTTAGTTATTCCGATTAATGTATCTGCGGATAATATTCAGGAAATATATCTCACTGTTGAAATTGTCAAACCTGGACATAACGGACCAATATATAGATCGCCAACTCGTCCTATTGTTGCAACTTTAAATAATGCTATTCTGACTTTCAAAGATTTAAAAGAAGAGTATATTTTAACGCTTTGGGATGAGAATGACACGCTTGTATATACTATGTATATTGTTCCGAATATCTCAAATTATGTTTTACCTACAAATCTTAAAGGGAATTATAAAGTAACAATGAAATCTACTTCAAGTTCATATATTGGTGAAATCAGCTTGTAGTTAGTTTAATCCCCATTTATCAAAGATAGTGTTAATAAGAATAAGTTAAGAATCTTATTTTTTTTAGATAGTATGTCGCCAAATATTTATTTAATAGATATTATAATTATTATTCTAGAACAAAGGGCTATTTTTGCAAGTAGAAAAGAGATCTATAAAGTTCTTTTCTCAGATTCTCACTTTCCAAGTTTAGCTGCAGTTTCTACAACATTATCTTATTTTGGGTTAACTTCAAATGCATACCTTGCTCATATCGAGGATTTAAAAGACATGAATAACGTTCTGCTACATACAAATGAAGAAGAAGGACATTTCTATATTATGAACAAAATTGAGGATAGAGGAGTTGAGTTGTATGATGGAAGATGCAAGCGACTTTCTATTACCCAATTTAAAAGTATTTGGGACGGTGTTATCTTGGTAGTTGATAAAAAAGAGTTTGAATATAGAGAAAAAGTACAAAATGAGAAGTTATTTTTATACGCAAGTTTCATACTTCTTTTAGTCTATTCATTATTTAAAATACCAGATGACTTGATAATAACTTTCATTGCAAATATCTTTGGGCTTGCTTGTGCATTCATATTGTTTAATCAACAGGTAAATATTTATGAGTACAATTCATTCTGTAAAATAGGACGAAAAATTGACTGTAATTATGTTTCACAAAAAAATCCTTTAGGTAGATGGATTCCAATAGGTCTACCAGTTATCGGAATTTACTTCTTTCTTCTTGATTCGGCATCCTTGGTAATCCTACGAGTTCAAGATCATCTAACTTTGATAGCTTATGTTTGCTCAGTTGTATTGATGATTGGACTTACAATTTATCAGTTTGCAAAAATAAAGAAGTATTGCCTGTATTGCATGGGGATAACGTTTATGGTTATCATAAAACTACTAATTATTACATCACCATTACAGCCTGTTGAAGTCCAAACAGTTGTTGGTATGGTGTCTCTATCTATAGTTGTCTATATAATTTGCCACCTCCTTTATATAAACGGCAGAAATACACAGGCGTTATTTGATAAGGAGATTACGCTTTTGAATTTAAAAAGGGACAAAAGAGTTCTGTCGTGCTATTTTGAAAAAATACAGGAATTGGATATACCAAAGAACTTATCGCTTAACTTTGGTAATATAAATGCTCCTGTTACAATTACGACCATCATAAGTATTGATTGTAAACATTGTAAGACTGTAGCAAAGGATATCTATTCTTTAATGCAAAAGTTCCCTCAAAGATATCATTGGCAACTTATAATTGATGGTATAGGAGTGGAGGAAAATAATAAGGAAACATTTATAAAATATAATAAAAGGCAATTAAACCTCTACATGCTTTACTTACATAGCCATATAGACTGCCTAAAAGCTTTATTTGCAAACTCTTATAGAGAGCAAATCAGCTTCTACGATGAGGCAATAGTTACATATAAGAGTTTGTTGAACTCTATACAAAGTATGAATATCCAACATTATCCCTTTGTACTCATAAACAGTTATAGACTGCCCAAAGGATATAAGATAACCGACATTCCATATATCTCAAGATATACTGAATAAAAATAAAATATAGACTTAAAAAGCGAAGAAGTTGCTAATCTTTTAATTTGAAGTCTATATAGAGGCACTGCCTAACCTCTTATTTAAATTCAAGATACTCAAATACTAGTTAAGAGCATTTTTGAAAGGCAAAAAAAATATTACTATTAAATTAATTTAGAAAATTATGAAAAAATTAGAATTAAAAGAGTTAGAAAACATCTTTGGTGGTATTTCTAGAGAAGAGTATTGTGAAAATCTTCGCAAAATTATAGCTAACAATAAACTTTCGGAGAAGGCACTTGCAGGGTGGACTATTGGATATAGTACTCACTGCGTGGAGCATTAAGCTATTATTTTAGGTGGATGTTTAAAACATCCACCTAAAAAAAATTTCATTATATTGAAATCTTTTCATTATTAGCAAAGCATAATTATGTTATGAAATATAGTTGGATAATATTTTTTATATTAATATCATCTGTCGTAACTGCACAGAAGAAACTTGATGTTACCAATCTCGAGTGTCAATATCAATATGTACATATGCAAGATACCCTGAAAAAAATACTGGATGAGGATGATAGACTTGTGCTGTTATTAGGTAATAAAGTTTCTAAGTGTTATAGTTCTTATAGTATGCAGGTTGATGAAAGATACGAAAATCCCAATAGGCGTAAAATTATAGATGCGGAAATCATGGAGTTTCTTAAAACTAAGAAACAACCATTACACAAGCGTATGAAGGCATATGTCTACAAGAATTATCCCGAAGGCAAAATGACCGTTACAGATGGACTATCGCTACAGGATTATATTTATGTTGATTCTCTGAATAATATCAACTGGACGATGGCAGACTCCACAAAAACAATTTTGAATTACACAGTTCAGATGGCAACATGCGATTATAGAGGACACCACTGGACTGCATGGTTTGCTCCTGACGTGCCTGTCAGCGATGGTCCATGGAAGCTACATGGCTTGCCAGGACTAATCATGGAGGCATACGATACCAATGCTTATCATCATTTCACGATTGTGGGAATTCGAAAGCTTACTGATATGCCAATTGTCATGAGTAAGACTTATGTTGGTACCAATAAATTTGAAAAAGTAAAACGGAAAGATTTTCTCAAGTTGCAAAGACAGTATCTCGAAAATATGAGCGGAATAATCAAAATGGAAACAGGAATTGATCTTGACCCCAATTCTTCGCCTACACAATTAACCTTTCAGCCCTTAGAAACAGAATAGTTGTAAAAACGAGAATATAAATGCCTATGAAAGCGATATTAACGTTGTTATTCGTATGTATGTGCTGCAAAATATCAGCACAGAAGATGCTTGATAATGCTAATTTTGAGTACCAATACAAATATATCTATCAGAATGATACAGTAAAAGGAACTACAAAAGACGACAGATTAGTATTGTTGATAGGCTCGAAAGTTTCAAAGTGCTGTAGCTTCTATAGCCTTCAGATAGACAGTTTAATGTCTAAACCTGATTGGTATGAAATCTATAGAAAGCAGTTAAATCAAGCATTTACAAGTAATATTGACCCACCTCATAGACGTATGAAGGCATACGTCTACAAGAATTATCCAGAAGGCAAAATGACCGTTACAGATGGACTATCGCTACAGGATTATATTTATGTTGATTCTCTGAATAATATCAACTGGACGATGGTAGACTCCACAAAAACAATTTTGAATTACACAGTTCAGATGGCAACATGCGATTATAGAGGACACCACTGGACAGCATGGTTTGCTCCTGACGTGCCTGTCAGCGATGGTCCATGGAAATTACATGGCTTGCCAGGACTAATTATGGAGGCATACGATACCAATGCTTATCATCATTTCACGATTGTGGGAATTCGAAAGCTTACTGATATGCCAATTGTCATGAGTAAGACTTATGTTGGTACCAATAAATTTGAAAAAGTAAAACGGAAAGATTTTCTCAAGTTGCAAAGACAGTATCTCGAAAATATGAGCGGAATAATCAAAATGGAAACAGGAATTGACATTGATCCAAATTCTTCGCGGAAGCAATTAGGTTTTCAGCCCTTGGAAACAGAATAGAGCCGTTAAGAATATAAAACACAACATAGTATTATGAGAACACATCAGCGATACATTACATTGACCTTATTGTGTATATTGGCATTGCAACTCCATGCACAAATAACGCTGACTGGAGTTGTACGCCTACAACGGACGAGACAGCCTCTGTCAGGTGTGATGGTCAATCTGAAACAAAAAGGCAGTAAACGTATCCTGAAATTCATACGAACTCAAGCTGATGGCAGTTACAAGTTGCAGACTTCTACACCACTTGCAGGCAACGAACTGCAATTCTCCTTGATTGGCTACGCCACAGAGATACTCTCACTTTCGGAAGGACAGACACAATACGACATGATGATGACAGAAAAGTCTACCGAACTGAGAGAAGTCATTGTGAAAGCCCCAAGCATTCGTCAGCGTGGCGACACACTTGCCTACAACGTGGCAAGTTTTGCCGACATCAACGACAAGTCGTTGGCAGACGTTTTGAAGAAAATGCCAGGGATAGAGGTGTCGGAAAGTGGAGAGATAAAACACAATGGCAAGCCTCTAAATAAATTCTATATTGAGGGACGAGATATGTTGGGTGGTCGCTACAATTTGGCTACGACCAATATTCATCAGGCAGACGTTGCATCAGTGGAAGTGCTGCAAAACCATCAGCCTATCAAAGCCCTTGACGATATGTCGTTTTCGGAGAGTCCAGCCATCAATATCCGACTGAAAGAGGCTGCAAAGAGCAGGCTTGTTGGAACAATCAAGGCGGGTGGCGGTATCAGTCCTAATATGTGGGAGAGCGAGGCAACACTGATGCGCTTTGCTAAGAAAGCACAACTACTCAATACATTGAAGAGCAATAACGTCGGAACAGATGTTACAAAGGACAATATGGTGCTGATAGATGATATAGGCAGTAGTTTTCTGAGTCGCAACTATGCTTTGAAGAACTATATAAATGTAATCCCCGACCGATTGATGGACATCAGTGAGAATAGAGTACGCAAGAACCAGACACACACTATTTTGATGAATAATCTTTGGGGTGTTGGAAAAAACACCGACCTATCCACACAGCTACTTTATTCGCACGATCGATTAGTATCGGCTTCATGCTCGCAAACCTCTTATTTTCTCAATGACAGCACAATTTTGACCAACGAAAACCAAAAGGCAAAGACCCGACAGAACAAACTCTCGGCAAGCATTGCACTGAACACGAATACCAGCAGATTGTATTTTACCAACACCCTCTCAACCGATTTACAATGGAACGACACCGACATAGATATTGAAGGAACTTATCCAAATCGTCAGACAGCTCGACAGCCATCGTATAAGGTTCACGACAAGTTTGAACTGCTCAGACGTACAGGTAACCAAGCGTTCACATTCAATTTCTACAATGCTTATATGTCAAATCCACACACATTATTGGTGCAGCGACCTAATGGAACGCAACAACAGAATGTGCGCTCTCAGGCTTTCTTTAGCAATAGTAGCACCTCGTTGGGCTATTATCTAAAACCCTTTATGGTATCAATGAAGTTAGGGCTGGTTGTTCTGAGCCGAAGTATGAGAAGTACAGCAGATGGCATACCCGACTCATTAGGTTTGGTACACAATCATGTCGGTATGACCTACCTTCGTACCTACGTTTCTCCTGAAGCCGAATTTAAAAGTGGCGGATGGCAAGTTAGATTGGCATTGCCCGTAAGTTATACTCCCTATTTCTTTAAAGACAAACTTGTTCAGGCTTCCAACAACCACCATAAGGTAATCGTTTCGCCCTATGTTTATCTGCAATACCTATTCTCTTCCAAGTTTAAGATGTCGCTTTCGGGAAGTATATCTCAAAACGAAATTAGAGAACAGAATTTTTACAATGGACTGATACTTAGTGATTATAGAAATCTGAACACAGGTTTTGTGAATTATGATAGCGAACAAGGTAAATCTCTATCATTGTCTTTCGATTACAAACAACCCTTGAATACGCTTTTTGCCAATGTCTACATCACTCGTTCATGGAACGAAAGCACACTGACCACCTCTCGTCGATTTATAGATGACTATATTCTGAACTCGTATTTTGCTCGAAAAACCCACTCAAATACTTGGATGACAGGCGCAAGAATGAGCAAGGGACTCAACCTTCTTCGAGGAATGATAAGTGTTTCTACGGATTATATGAGTTTCAATGGTGCATTAGTCCAAAACGACAATCTCTCTCATTATCAATCAAACTTATGGAGTATTACGACTAAAGTCAATATTCATCCTCTTAAATGGCTTGAGATGAACTATGAGATAACATACAGCAACGAATCAATGACGTTTAAAGATATTGATATACGTTCCTCGTCCAATAACCTTTCACAGCGTTTTTCTTGCAATCTAAACATTACAAAGGCTTGGCTGCTGAAACTATCAGGAGAACATTACAGCAATCAGTTGTCCGATAACACGCATAAACAACTCTTGCTTACCGATTTCTCCACCTCCTATACCTTTGTACATGGTGTGGAACTGAGCCTTAACGTGCGTAACTTATTTAATCAAAAGACCTATGCCTACACCAGTTATACCGATCTGATGCAGATACGTCAGGAATATGAACTACGCCCAAGAAACATTTTGGCATCTGTGTTTTTCCATTTCTAAACTTAATTATGAGAAACTTTCCTTTGATAAAACAACATGATGCCATGCAATGTGGTATATCCTGCTTGCAAATGATATGTAAATACTTTGATAATACTTAGTCGTTCCTCAAGAACTCGACTTACAACCAGCAAATGGTATTGGATAACACCTTTGTTTCATTAGTCGGCATAGATGGAGCTAAGGGAATTGATAAAAATATTAGGGAAATGTGACCAATAAACCATTTTCTATCAAGATACAAATCTTTGATAATCTATATTTTACACTTTTTCTTTAAGAAAGTGTAAAATGTGTAATCATTTTTTTTGTTATATCTTTACGAAATAATTAATTTTGCTTTCAAATAATCAAAATCAAACAACTATGAATAAACTTATTATAGTAATTGCATTGTTTTTATTTATTCCGATTAATGTATCTGCGGATAATATTCAGGAAATATATCTTACTGTTGAAATTGTCAAACCTGGACATAACGGACCAATATATAGATCGCCAACTCGTCCTATTGTTGCAACTTTAAATAATGCTATTCTGACTTTCAAAGATTTAAAAGAAGAGTATATTTTAACGCTTTGGGATGAGAATGGAACGCTTGTATATACAATGTATATTGTCCCGAATGTCTCAGATTATGTTTTACCCGCAAATCTTAAAGGGGACTATATGCTGAAGTTGAGTTCTGAAAGCAGCTCATATATGGGTAATATTTCCATAAATAGCTGATATAATTAGACATGCAAATGCCTATTATGGTATCATAAAAGCAGTAGAACTACATTAACAAATCCAACTAATAGCAAAAAATATCTTAAGATAAATATAGAGTAAGAAACGCTCGCAATTTTAAGGGACGAGTTCCTTTTAATATCTACGTTGACAAAAATCGCGATAAATGCCATTGTAGCTTGGGTAACTTAGCCAAGGTTTCAAAAAAATCTATAAGAATATTCTTTATAGATAATCTAAAAAATAAAAGAAATGGAAATTATAAAAATTCTTGAAAAGGGAGAACAGGTTTCAGAAAAACAGATGATAGATTTATGCGGAGGCACTGATTTAATGGCCAACACCAACAAAGCTATTGTCTATTGCAGTTGTGACGGAAATGGCGATAATACTAACAAAGGATTAATTTGCTCATGTGATGAAGACAAGCCGTTAAAGCCTAATAAAGATACTGGTGATGGTAAACCCATCAAGAGACCATAATTTATTACACTTGTAAAAACACTCTAGCGGGAACGAGTGAAAAATCCAATTTTCACTCGTTCTCTCAAAACTTAAAATTATATGGCTATAAAGGTAAGTAGATATACAATTTTTCATAGACAAAATGGGAAATTATATTTATATCATCAACTTAGCAAAGCATTATTGGAAATTGACGAAGAGATGTATAATGCATTAACAACATCAAATTTAGATATTATTCCTTCTGAAACGAAGCAATATCTTGAAAATGCTTTCGTATTAATAGATGAATCGATAGAGGAAAGTGATGCGATTAAAGCTGCAAATTTACATTGTAGATATAATTCTGATTCTATACGTATTACGATATTACCTACATTAAATTGTAATTTCCAGTGTTGGTATTGTTATGAAAATCACAAGCCCTCTAAAATTAGCAAAGATGGGATAAGTTCAATATTGAAATTTATAAAACAGGAAACCATCTCAAAATCAAAAAAGGCAATTATCCTTGATTGGTTTGGTGGAGAGCCGATGTTGTGTTTTAACAATATTATTTATCCATTTTCAAAACATCTTATATCTTGGTGCAAAAAAAATAATATAACGTTGTATAGTATGACGACAACTAACGGAAGCCTTATTAATGAAGACAACGTAGTGAAAATTAATGAAATAGGATTGTCGCAATTTCAAATAACGTTAGATGGTGGTAAAGAATTACACAACAAGACAAGATTTTCTAATAATATAAAAAATTCTTACGATAAAATTGTTTCAAATATACATCTACTTTGTGATAAAGTAGAAAACATAAACATTGAACTTAGAATCAATTATACGCCCGAAAACATACATACGTTAACATCTATTCTTGATAACTTTGATTATCATATTAGGCATAAAATCAAAGTATCACCACACATCGTTTGGCAAGAATCAGATAAGGTAATGGATTTAAGTAAAAATATCCAAGAGTTTTGTCAAGAAGCACTAAAAAAGGGATATGTTATTCCGAATAATATACTCAGGAATCGCTGTTTATCATGTTATACTGAAAACGCAGACCAATATGTAATAAACTATGATCTATCTGTATATAAATGCACTGCAAGGGATTTTGACAAACAATATTCAATAGGAAAAATTCTCCCAAATGGAAAATTCCTCCCAAATGGATTATATTATAAATATATCACCGAGCCAGCCCCTTTTATTAATGAAGTATGCCTAAAATGTAATATTCTACCCAGTTGTATGTTTGCGACATCGTGCTTACAGAAAAAAATTGAACGGTCGAATCATTCCTGTTGCAAGGAACTTATTAACAAAAATATCAACACTTTTATAAGTCAGAAAATAATATCACTATGCGATTGAAAATAATTTTGCTCTTCGTGTTATCCCTACTGGGACAGATAAGCGTTTACGGACAGGGCAGCGAAAAGAGAATTTTTGGCTACGTTGTGAATAGAAACGGGACACCCTTGGAGTATATTAACGTGACGGTAAGAAATCTTACGGATTCTACATTTATCACAGGAAAGCTCACAGACGAGAACGGACAGTTTGCGTTCGACAGCATTCCAGCCCCTGCTTATCTGGTATTCAGCTGTGTGGGCTACACGACTCGACAAGAGAGGGCCACTGAAGGCGAAATGAAGATTACGCTGGAAGAGAATCAGACGGAGCTCTCTGAGGTGGTCGTGCTCGGAGCCTATTCCACGAGGAAACCATCAGGAGTGCTCAGCGTCAGGATGCAGGGCAACCCGATAGCCGAAGGAAAGAACATCATGGAGGCACTGAGATACGTTCAAGGCATACAAGTGATCAACAATGATATTCTGGTGAACGGAAAAGACGGCACTC
The DNA here is from genome assembly GCF_008016795.1 of Prevotella brunnea. Classification (GTDB taxonomy): domain Bacteria; phylum Bacteroidota; class Bacteroidia; order Bacteroidales; family Bacteroidaceae; genus Prevotella; species Prevotella brunnea. The sequence continues at coordinate 22,962 of NZ_SDIK01000032.1, read as the reverse complement.
AGATATACCTCGGCGACAGGCTCATCTCCACGTCTGAATTGCAGGCTATTCCCGCATCGATGGTAAAGAAAGTGGAGATTACCTCAAATGCAAGAATCTCACATGGGAAGAATGCCAAAGGAGGCATCGTCAAGGTCACTCTCAAAGAGCAGGAAGGACTCATAGGAAACGTCGAAGCCGTCATACAGGCCGACAAGGTGGGACTGGTAGATTTAAGACTCTCTTCGGCAATACAGTACCAAAAAGGAAAGTTCACCCTCTACAACAACATCAAGGGGGGAATGGGAACATACAGGACACGATATGACAGGACCGACACCTATCCAAACCACACAGAACACAGGCACTCTGACTCAAAAAAGAAAGAGGCGGCCTTGATGGAGAACATCGGTCTGGCCTATAAATTGAGCTCCAGACAATCACTGAACCTCTACGGAGGGTTCTACTGCGTAAACGATAAAATAGATTTGGTGAATATTACAAACGGCCAAGTGGGATTCAGGAACAACGATGAAATGAAATTCTATGAGATCAATGCCGGCCTTTACTACAAGCTGGGATTGCTGGTGGGCGACGGCTCATACTTCTCGACAAAGGTGGAATACTCCAGACAGAAAACCAATACCGATGAAACCTATTTCAGGAATCAGGAAGACAACACCAATCTTGGTCAGAAGCTGGACTACATAACGGTAGATCCGCATTTGGAAATTAACTTCAAGGACGGAAGCAGTCTGAGCGGCGGGTTCCGATTCAGCAGAGTGGCAGACAACAACCAGACTGCCGGAATTAACAACCCACTGCTCAAAGGAATAAAAAAACAGGATTTCAGATTATCGGGAGGAGACAGTTCGCCGTGGATAGAATACGGACGGATGTTAGGCAAGAAAATTTATGTGCAAGCAGGAGCAGAATATCTCGTAACGAATATGCGGTATAAGGACCGGCTCAATCCTGAAGCCAACTATGAAGTAGATTTTAAGGTTGTAGATACTAACGTGCAGTTTCAATTTGTACTCAATTCCAAAAACAAGTCATTCCTGACACTGGCATACAAGAAAGACTATTCGCTGCCCAGTTATGGATATTACAGCCCACTGGCTATCTATCAGAACGAAAAACTCTACAGCATAGGAAACCAAAAACTAAAAGTAGAAAGTTATCACACTGCGGAGTTGAACTATTACGTGAACCCACGCTGGACGGTAACCTATCGACTGAAAACAGGAAAGGACATCATCCACATCATGGCACATCAGGACGAACAAAATCCCGAAGTGGTATATACACAGCCCGATAACGTGGGAAAACTGCTGCGGAACTATCTTTCCGTATCCTATACAAATAGGCTTCTAAAGTGTTGGAATACCAACAACCTCATATACACAAGCCACAACTATGAATCCATGCCGGAGTTGAAAGTCAGAAAACTTACCTTCGGATGGAGTCTGGACCAGCAAGTGGAACTGAGGGAGAACCTCGGCCTGATGCTTTCCTTCAACGGTGAGACACCACGGGAACGACTGAGCTACAGGACAGGAACCAGATATGGAGTTGATTTGGGTGCCTATACGATACTCTTCAATAATCGGATGAACATAAATCTTATGCTAAGCAACATCTTGCACAGCGACAACGAAATAACCTTCAAGACAGGCAACATAGAAATGAAACGCATTGATGTATCGCCCTTGACAAGAGTGAAACTGTCTGTCTCGTGGAACTTCTCCGCTGGCGAGAAGATAAAGCGACAAAAAAACAATATAGTGAACTCAACCTCCAGAGAAACACCAACTTTATGATGTCATTGGGCAAGAAAAGAATTATTTTCAGTCATCAGAGAGATGCAATGGACTGTGGTCCTACATGTTTGGCGATGATAGCCACATACTACAAACAGCATCCCGATATTGAACGGATACGAAGAAACTGCCCATCTGGTAAAAACGGAATTTCCTTACTTGGAGTTGATAGAGCTGCCAAAAAGATAGGATTTGACACTGTGGCTGGGTGCTTGGGAGTAAAAAGACTTGTACAAGGCAGTCCGTTCCCTTGCATCCTCCATTGGAATCAAAACCATTTCGTGGTACTCTACAAAGTCAAGAAAAGCAAGACGTTTTACATTGCAGACCCCGGAAAAGGACTTGTGAAATACGAACTTGAGGAGTTTAAGAAACACTGGATCAGCACGCAGTCGGGCGGTGAGGAAAAAGGTATTGCGATGTTCTTAGAGCCAATGCCTGCATTTTACGAAAATAAGATAGAAGACAGCACCAAAGAGGAACGGTCGTTTAAATTCCTCTTTGGTTATATCAAGCAATACCGCAAGTATTTCGGTCAGATTGTCTTGGGACTATTGGTGGGAAGCCTTTTGCAACTCATCCTGCCATTCCTCACACAGGCCATCGTCGATGTGGGCATCAAGAATCAGAATATCAGTTTTATCTGGCTGATACTTCTCGGACAACTGATGCTCACGGTGAGCCGCACCGCCATTGACTTCATCCGTCGATGGCTCTTGCTGCATATCTCCATGCGCATCAATATTTCGCTTGTGAGCGACTTCTTCATCAAGCTGCTCAAGCTGCCGATGTCGTTCTTCGACACCAAGCTGATGGGCGACCTCATGCAGCGCATGGGCGACCACAGCCGTGTGAACTCGTTTCTGACACAGCAAACTTTAAACATCGTGTTCTCGCTCTTCACCTTCGTGGTGTTCAGCATCGTGCTGCTTTCATACAACTGGCTCATATTCGTCATCTTCATGCTCGGCAGTCTGCTTTATGGCGGTTGGCTTGCGCTCTTCCTAAGGCGCAGAAAGGTTCTCGACTACGAACTTTTCGAGCAGCAAGCCATCAACAACAACAAGACCTACGAGTTTATCACCTCCATGCAGGAGATAAAACTCCAAGACTGCGAACAGCGCCGTCGCTGGGAATGGGAGGATGTGCAAGCCGACCTCTTCGGAGTGCAGATGAAATCGTTGAAGCTTCAGCAGACACAGGAGGCAGGCAGCATATTCATCAACGAACTGAAGAACATCGTCATCACCGTGGTGGCAGCAACCGCAGTGATCCACGGGCAACTCACACTGGGTATGATGCTCGCAGTGCAGTACATCATCGGACAACTCAACTCGCCAGTTGAGCAGTTGATGAGTTTCTTCTACTCCGTGCAAGATGTAAAGATAAGCCTTGAACGTATCAACGAAATCCACCGTATGGACGATGAGAACGGAAAGCAAGGATTGGAAACCTCAGTGAAAGAAGAAAACAAAGGCATAGAACTTGAAAGTGTAAACTTCAAGTACGACCCTCACGCACTGAAAACTATCATAGATGATGTAAGCCTCGCAATCCCTAAAGGCAAAGTAACAGCCATTGTCGGAGCGTCGGGTAGCGGAAAGACCACGCTCATCAAGCTCATGTTAGGCTATTATCCCGTATTGGGAGGTCGAATAACTATTGGCGGAACTGATGTAAACTCACTCAACAAGAAGTGGTGGCGCAGACAATGTGGTGTGGTGATGCAAGATGGAGTAATCTTTTCGGAGTCGATAGCACGTAACATTGCCGTAGATGACGGCGAGATAGATAAGGAGCGTTTGCAGAAGTCTGCCGAGATAGCCTGCATTCACGATTATGTGATGGGGCTGCCCCTAAAATACAACACCAAGATTGGGCGCGATGGTGTGGGCTTAAGTCAGGGACAAAAACAGCGCATCTTGATAGCGAGAGCCGTATACAAGAACCCTAATTATATTTTCCTTGATGAAGCTACCAACTCGCTCGATGCCAACAACGAACGTATGATTGTGGAACATCTGGACGAGTTCTATAAAGGTAAGACGGTAGTTATCGTGGCACACCGACTAAGTACGGTGAAGAATGCCGACCAGATTGTGGTATTAGATAAAGGTAAAGTAGTGGAAACAGGCAACCACGAAACACTCACAGCAAAGAGAGGCGCATATTATAACCTCGTGAAGAATCAATTGGAATTGGGCAACTAACAGCAGGAAGGAATATTATGGTAGACAATAAGATAGAACTCCGCAGCGAGAAGGTAAGGCATATTATTGGCGAGATACCATCAAGGATAGTCCGTTATGGTATCACGATTATCACCATTGTGATATTGGGACTGCTGACAGGTGCATACTTTATCCCTTATCCTGAGACCATCAGTGCAAGGATTGAGATGGCAGACGAACATCAAGGAACAATAGACATTCCCTATAAATATGTGAATTGGGTAACAAAAGGAATGACGGCAAACATAGAATTTGAGGGCTACGATGTCGAAACATACGGAACAGCCAATGGTACGATAACCGCCACATCGCATACACCCCGACAAACAGCAAAAGGTAGTGTGTTCACGGCACAGGTAAAGATAACGGATTGCAGGTATAAAACTATCAAGGGAATGACAGGCACAACATCCATACTCGTAAACAATGAAAGCGTGCTTCAAAGAATTGTCAAGCAAATAACAAACAGCATATAATCTCCTTTTTATCCGTAATAAAGCGATGAAAGAGAAAGGCAAATGTAGTTACTGCGTAGTACCATTATTTTCGAGTACTTTACTACAAGTTAATCCTTTTTTCTTTCACCGCTTTAACTCTTATTGTAGTAATGTAGTAAGATATAATCAGTGAAAGAAAAAGGAAATATATTCATCAGTTCTTGGTATTGCCCAACAGGAAGATTGGCGTTACAATGGCAGCCTCTGTCTGCAATTTTCTACTGATGTACTTTCTGAACAAATACGCTTCGGTGCTGCTTAACAGAAAGGACAGGGCAATGATAATTGAAAGAGGATAGAGCGGTGCATAACCTTTAAGTTGTCCGTTGATGAAAACAGGTTCTTCACCTGCACACCTTTCATCGGGATGCAGGTTGGAAGATTTCATAATCGTCTGAAGCCTATAATTGAGTTTTCTCCACGTCACACCGAAGAACCTCACAAGTTCACTCTCTGTCATGGCTATCTCTCCGTTTCCTTTGCGAATGACTTGCATTTTGCTGCCCCAATCAAAATAACTACGCTGATTGGAAGTGTTTGTTCTTATTTTTGGATTGTTGTTTGTTTTCATGCCGTTTCTTCCATTTTACAGATTACAATATCCGAAGGTTCACAAGCCTCTCTCTCCATAGTTTCCTTTTCCTTTACTGATTGCTTGGCAATGAGCCTGTCCATATCCTCTGATATCTTTTTGTCCGTCACCTGCGCATAAACTTGAGTGCTTGATATGGAGGCGTGTCCCATCATCTTGGCTATACTCTCAATAGGTATTCCTGCGCTAAGGCACATCGTGCCAAACGTATGCCTTGCCATGTGGAAGGAAAGTCTTTGGCGGATACCGCAAGCCTTTCCCACGATGCTCAGTTTGGTATCCATGACACTGCGGCTGCAATCACGGTGAAAAACAAGGTGGTCGCCTTTTTCTTTCACCGTCTGCTGTACCTCGCTTCTTTCCGGCTCTTTCCGGCAATGACTGATGATGGCTTCCGCTATGGGATGTAACGGCACGATGAACTCAACCTTGGTTTTCTGACGTTCCTTTCTTATATACATCTGTCCATCCGCTGTCGTTTGGATATGCTTGTATTCCAAATTTTCCATGTCTGAGATAGCCAAGCCTGTAAAGCAGGAAAAGATGAACATCTGTCTTGCTAACTCTGTTTCCTTGTCATTCATTCTCATTGACATAAGTTTCATTACATCGCTCTTTTGCATAAAACGTATCTTCTTTTCCTCCTTCTCATACTTGGCATTCTCAAACGGATTATAGCGTATAATCCTCTTGCTGACAGCACGGAACATTAGTCGGCTCAGCCAGCAGAGGTTGCTGTTGACGGTAGATGCTTTCAGTCCACGCTTTTTGAGAAAGAAGCGGTATTCCTCGAACAAGTCCTCTGTAATTATTCCGATGGGTATGTCCTGCACTCCTTTGTTTTCGACAAATTCACGGAGATTTCTGTCAGAATAGAACAGGTTCAGATAAGTGCCCTCTGCCCTTGACCTGCCAACGCTTTCTTTGACTGCTTGCAGTTCCGCCCTGCTCATGGCAAGGAGTGTGGTCGGATTGGTGGCAATACCCTGTAAGCGGTTTTTTACAAGTTCCACACTTACTACTCCATCCTTTACAAGAATGTCCCGATAGGTCTTTTCCACTAAATCCCTGAACTCATTAATTCTTTGATTGGTCTTCTTGTTGGTTGTCAAACCCTGCTTGGTGTTCCACTCGGAGAATTTACACTCTTCTCCTGTGGTAATGGCGGTATTCTTTCCGTCAATGGTGATACGGCAGAGAATGGTAGTATTGCCGTCTGCCTTTGTCTTCTGTCTGTTGATATAGAACAGAATCTTGAATGTACTTCTCATTGTCTTGGTATTTTGAAATTTTAAATGAATAGATAATAAATCAAATGATTTGATAAGGATTAGATAGCCAGTTGCATTTCTTCGGTGAAAGAAAGGAAACGGTCAAATTCCTCAAAGAGTTTCTTGGGTGTAACCTTTGCATAACGCTCGGTCATGCTTACGTTGCTATGTCCGAGCATCTTGCTCACCGTTTCAATAGGTACTCCTTGCTCAAGCGTGATAAGTGTGGCAAAGGTGTGTCTTGCCGTATGCGTGGTAAAGGGAAAGGCTATATCCTCTCTAAGGCGCAATGCTTTAAGATACGACTGATAGGTGGCATACTTCATCTGTGGCAGCAGTCTTTCCCTTTCTTCGCCTCGATACTTCTCTATTATCCTAATCGCTTCAGGCAACAACTTAATACGGCAAAGTACACCTGTCTTCTTCCTATTGAACTTCATCCAAAGATTTTCCTCATCATCACGGACAAGATGTGTCTTACTTAATCCCATTAAATCACAATAGGCTACACCTGTATGACAGGCAAAAACAAACAAATCCCTTGCTGTTTCCATTTCTTCCTCCAACTCTCCGAAGTGGGTATTCATTAGTTTGTCAAGTGAACGTCTGTCAAGTGCCTTTGGGAGTTTCTTATCGCCCTTGCTGATTTTGACTTTGTCGAAAAGCAGGATGTCTGCCAATCCCTCACGGTAAGCCAGCCTGCAAACTGTTTTCAAATGGGTGGCGACATTGTAGAATGAGCTTTCCTGAAATCCACACTCTCCCAAGAAGTACTGCTGAAACTCATGGATGAAGTTCTCTGTCAGTTGTGAGAAGGCTAAGTCAGAAACCTTATACTTCGCTTGGATGAACTCCTGCAAGTGGATTCTCGTGGAGTGATAGCTTGCCATTGACTCTTTTCTGAGGTCTACACCGATATGACTTTCTTTCTCTTTGATGAGCATATCAAGCCTTTCGATGAGCATGCACCGTGTCTGCACACTGCCTTGAAACAGTTCCTTCACATCGGTTACGTCAAATGGGCAACCTCTTGCAAGCAAAGACTGATAGGCTGACTGAATGGACAGCAGCAAGTTCTCCAACCTGCCATTCACCTCCACCGCCTCACGACTTTTTCCGTCCATTCTGCTCTCACGGGGATTCCACAAGTCAGGATTGCAGGAGAGCTTGCAACTGAACTGTGCGATGGAACGCCCAATGGTTATCCGTCCCATAATCGGTGCTTTACCCGACTTGTCCAGACCACTCTTTTTGAGGTAGAGCAACACCTTCATTTTTTCTGTTTTCATACGCTTTGATGTTTTGTGGCAAAATTACCAATTTCAAAGCGTTCCTCACTTATGCAGAAAACTGCCAACCGCAGCAACAGCCACACGAGCGAAAATAACTCAGTTACCGAAAATTACTCCATCGTTACCTATGGCAAAATCGGGTAACGGTTTAGTAACTGAACTTCTGCCTAAATCTGCGTATACCTGCCCTTTTTGAAAAAGGAAGTTCTATGCAAATTATTCCGTTTCCTTCTCATTATCAGTCAGTTTACACCAACTTCGATATTTCTTCATTTTCGTTGATTAGTTGCACTCCAAAAGCTTACCTTTTACCATCCAAAAGCTTAGGTTTTGCAATGCAATAGCTAAGCTTTTGCAAAACGAATGCTATTTTGAGTTAAAATGAAGTTATGGATGGGGTTGCACGTCGTTGTTATTTCTTGACGAAAATGAGCTTCTTAGGCAATTTCACCCATTTGCGATTGACAACGATTCTAATCGTGCTACCTTTCTCTTGCGTAAAGGTGTATGAACCGTCATCGTTAAGCGTGATGCGTGCGGTTAAATCCTCGCTTCCATAGTCGTTGATAATGGTGAGCAATGCCTCCTTTCCTTGTACTTCGCTATCGGTAATCAGCCATTTCCTCGTATCGCGTTTCGCTCCGAGATATCCGGGCAGATTGCCGAAAACCTCCTGATTGGGCACGATAACGGTTTGATGGTAAAGGTCAAGATCCAACCAAACTTGATATTCTTCATTTTCAAAATGCCCCTTAAACACAGAATTATTTTTATTTGCACTCGACAACGTATCACACACGATTACGTTTTGATTTTCATCACTTTTTGAATTCGCGTACTGCTCTACATTGTTTTGCGCCGTTGCCATGGTCATGAAGACGATGGTGGCAATCAAACATATAAGTCGTTCCATGCTCTATCCTTTCGTTTATATGTTGCAAAGATAAGAATTTTTCCGTTATCCGTACTTTGTAAAATTGAAATAAACAGCGTTCTTCGTTTAGTTTCACTTTTTTTTGCTATCTTTGCAGCGCAAGATTAGTATTATATTAAAAGGTAAAGGATGTTTCCGGATTTCATTTTTGAGACCAGTTGGGAGGTTTGTAACAAAGTAGGAGGAATTTACACGGTGCTCTCAACGAGGGCGAAGACCATGCAAGACAAGATGCGTGATAAGGTTATCTTTATCGGACCTGATTGTTGGCAGGATAAAGCAAATCCTTTTTTTATTGAAGATGTGTCCTTGTTTCAAGAATGGAAAGAGGTGGCACGCCAATCCGGATTGCACGTAAGAATAGGAAGATGGTCTGTCCCGGGCAGTCCTATCGCGTTCTTGGTAGATTCTTCACCTTTTTCCTCAAGAAAAAACAGCTTATACGGCAAGTTGTGGGAAGATTATGGGGTGGATAGTCTTCACGCCTACGGCGATTACGATGAATCCGCTCTCTTCTCATACGCCGTCGCCCTGACGGTTGAAAGTTTCTATCAATTTTACTTAACCGATACGCCCAACGTACTGTTCCATGCCAATGAATGGCAGACCGGATTCGCTGTCCTTTTCTTACAGAAGCTTTTGCCACAGATAGCCTCCATCTTCACCACACATGCCACCTGCATAGGGCGCAGCATTGCCGGAAACAACAAACCGCTTTACGAATATCTCTCCGACTACAATGGCGACCAAATGGCTTTCGAGCTAAATATGCAAAGTAAACATTCCATAGAAAAGCAGACCGCCCACCATGCGGACTGTTTCACCACCGTGAGCGACATCACCGCAAAAGAGTGCCGGGAGTTGCTCGACAAGCCGGTTGATGTGGTGCTGCCCAATGGCTTTGAGGACAACTTCATTCCCCGAGCGATACAATTCAACAACAAGCGCAAAGCAGCCCGCCAACGTTTGGTGCGCATTGCCAACGCCCTTACCGGCACGGCAATTGACAACGATGCACTGATAATTTCGACAAGCGGTCGATACGAGTTCAGGAACAAAGGGATTGATGTTTTTATAGAAGCTGTCAGCCGACTGAACAACGACACGCGCTTACGGAGAAATGTGCTTGCGTTCATAAAAGTCCCGGGATGGGTGGCAGGTCCTCGCAAAGATCTTCAAGAACGATTGACAAGCGACCGGGAATGGAATACTCCCCTTGAGCAGCCGCACATCACACATTGGCTGTACGACATGGACAATGATAAGGTATTGAACATGATGCGCCATCTGAACATCCGGAATGAGAAAGATGACAAGGTGAAACTCATCTTTATCCCCAGCTATTTGATTGGCGAAGATGGTATTCTCAATCTTTCTTATTATGACATGGTGCTGGGCAACGATTTATGTGTATTCCCCTCTTATTACGAGCCTTGGGGTTACACACCCTTGGAGTCAGTGGCTTTCAAGGTGCCTTGCATTACCACCGATCTTTCCGGCTTTGGGCTTTGGGCTGACAAGACAAAGGGCGGAAACATTGGAATAGAAGATGGCGTACAGGTAATTCATCGAACGGATTATAACTATTCCGATGTAGCCGATGCTATCAAGGACACCATTCTGCGGTTCTCCACATTCGATAAAGTCGCTGTGAACAAATGCCGCCGCAATGCTTGTCTTCTCTCTTCCAAAGCACTTTGGAAAGAATTTTTCTGCCATTACGAACGAGCTTACGCTACCGCATTCGAGAACATGCGGCAGAGAGTCGCTCTTTCTGAACATTGATAAGGATATTTTCAAGATAACACAAAACAAAAACATAATCATAAAATCAATAGGGAAAATTATGAAAATTAAATCTGACTATTCAAATGAGCCAAATTGGATTGAGTTGAATGTGAAGTCAAGTCTTCCCAAGGAACTTAGCTGTCTCGACGAACTTGCTCACAACATGTGGTGGGGCTGGAACTACGAGGCAAGGAACATGTTTAAGAGTTTGGACGAGACTCTCTACGAAGAAGTAGGACATAATCCGGTGTTGTTGCTCGAACGTTTGAGTTACGATCGCAAACAGGCCATCGTTAAGGACAAGACGCTGATGAAGAAGGTGAACGATGTTTACAAGATGTTTACTGACTATATGAGTGTCAAGCCAAATACGCAACGCCCATCGGTGGCTTATTTCTCCATGGAATATGGTCTCAATCAAGTGCTCAAGATATATTCCGGCGGTCTGGGAATGCTCGCCGGCGATTATTTGAAGGAGGCTTCCGACTCAAATGTTGACCTTTGCGCGGTAGGATTCTTGTACCGTTTCGGATATTTCCGTCAGAGTCTGTCGATGGATGGTCAGCAGTTGGCTAAATACGATGCACAGAATTTCAACTCACTGCCCATCGAACGCGTCCTCGACAAGGATGGCAATCAGGTGGTGGTTGATGTTCCGTATAGCAATTATCACGTGCATGCGTTAGTATGGGTGGCAAACGTGGGGCGCATCAAGCTCTATTTGCTCGACACTGACCACGACATGAACTCCGAGTTCGACAAGTCAATCACTCATGCCCTTTACGGCGGCGACTGGGAGAACCGCATCAAGCAGGAGATTCTTCTCGGTATCGGCGGCATGCTCACACTGAAGAAGCTCGGAATCAAGAAAGATGTCTATCACTGTAACGAGGGGCATGCGGCGCTCTGTAACCTTCAGCGTTTATGCGATTACATAGAAGAGGGACTTACCTTCAATCAGGCAATGGAGTTGGTTCGTGCTTCTTCGATCTACACCGTTCATACACCAGTTCCAGCAGGACACGACTATTTCGATGAGGAGCTTTTCGGCAAATACATGGGCGCATATCCTGCGAAGTTGGGCATCTCTTGGGATGAGTTTATCGGAATGGGGCGCACCAATCCCGAAGATCACAGTGAGCGTTTCTGCATGAGTACGTTCGCGTGCAACACATCGCAGGAAATCAACGGTGTGTCGAAACTTCATGGTTGGGTGAGCCAGAAGATGTTCGCTCCGCTGTGGAAGGGTTATTTCCCCGAGGAAAACAGTGTGGGTTATGTCACCAACGGTGTTCACTTGCCTACATGGACGGCGACCGAATGGCGCAAGGTGTATGATAAATATTTCGACAAGAGTTTCATGTGCGACCAGAGTAATGAGGAAATCTGGCATGCCATCTATAATGTTTCGGACGAGGAAATTTGGAACACGCGTATGGCCTTGAAGAACAAGCTCATCAAATATATCCGCGATAAGTTCACCCAACAATGGCTCCGCAACCAAGGCGACCCTGCGAAGGTTGTCTCAATACTTGAGAAAATCAACCCCAATGCGCTGATGATAGGCTTCTGCCGCCGTTTTGCGACTTACAAGCGGGCGCATCTTCTCTTCACCGACCTCGACCGGCTCGATAGGATTGTCAACAACCCCGACCGTCCTGTGCTCTTCTTCTTCTCAGGAAAGGCTCACCCGGCAGACGGTGCTGGTCAGGGATTGATCAAGCGCATATTTGAGATTTCACGCATGCCGCAGTTCCTTGGCAAGATTATCTTCCTCGAAGATTACGACATGCAGCTGGCGCGTCGTCTTGTTTCGGGTGTAGATATCTGGATGAACACGCCGACTCGCCCGCTCGAAGCCAGTGGCACATCAGGCGAGAAGGCTGAGCTTAACGGTGTTGTCAATCTCTCTGTCCTCGACGGATGGTGGGTGGAAGGTTATCGCGAGGGCGCTGGTTGGGCGCTTCCGCAAGAACGTACATACCAAAACCAAGCTTATCAAGACCAATTGGACGCTGCCACCATCTACAGCTTGTTGGAAAACGAAATCATCCCACTCTACTTTAACAAGACTGAAGGAAAAGATTATTCTGCCGATTGGGTAAAGGTGGTGAAGAATTCCATCGCAACCATTGCACCACATTACACCATGAAGCGTCAATTGGACGATTATTACGCTAAGTTCTACGAGAAACTTGCCGAGCGTTCGCAACGTTTACACGCCGACAACAATAAGCTCGCAAAGGATATAGCCGGATGGAAAGAAACCGTCGCGGAACGTTGGGACGGCATCAGTGTCGTAGATGGCGACATTGGCATACTGCACAACGGTGTTACCGGAGAAGTAAAAACCCTTACCTGCACCATCGATGAAAAGGGATTGCAAGATGCCGTAGGCTTGGAACTCGTTGTCTTGGACAACAATCCCGCCAACGATACCAATATTCATAAGGTTCTACCGTTTACGCTCGTAAAGAACGAGGGCAACCTCTACACCTTCCGTCTCGAATTCACACCGGACGAAGCCGGTGCCTACAAGTGTGCCGTGCGCATGTATCCGAAGTCAGACCTCTTGCCTCATCGTCAGGACTTCGCTTACGTGAAGTGGCTCGGCTGATAAACCGAGAGAGTGTGAAAAAGCAAACATCCTGATGTTTTTATGTCTTTTTTTCACGACGAACAACCCCGTCACACGTCTCTATAGAGCTGTGTTCAACGTCTCTATAGAGACGTGTGTTACGCCTCTATAGAGACATGCTTAACGCCTCTATAGAGACGTACTTGACACCTCTATAGAGACGTTTTACACTTACTGAAAAGGCTTTCCCGATTGATGCTTTTTCAATCATCCTCTTTCATGTTTTTCTCATCAATTCATCAGGATTTCCCGATGTTGCATGACTATGGAAAATCCTTTGTCGCTTCCCAATGACTTCCTGAATGATGTTGTTATTTCCACGCAAAGTCGTGTCAAATCATGAGACCGGACGTATTCTGTTCCAATGTCGGATAACACATGCCTCCTTATGCCTCCAATTCGTATTCAGGTGATGCCAAACAGACGCTTGACAGCGAACATTCGACCCGCCCGGCATCACGAAATTACATTACAAAAACCACGCTCGCGACACGATTCGTAATCTGTTGATAATCAAGACGATATTAATTGTGATTTAAAAGCTTAGCTTTTGCACTTCAATTCATGACCTTTTACATTGCAAAAGCTAAGCTTTTGGAAAGCAAAAGCTAAGCTTTGGATAAACGAATGAAGAAAATTCAGGACATTATTGCACTTTTCCCATATCGCCGGGTTATCTTCTACATTGACCGTAATGATTTCGAAGAAGGAAAATGTATTCGAAAGAGTCAGTTTAGCCCTGCCAGTCGCAGAGAGTATGCCATCCATTCATTGCGTAATGTTGAAACATTGCTCTCATATATGTTCCCTGCTTTGCGCCGGTCTTGATTTCCATTGCTCGGCTTAGTTTAAAAAAAAGAATGTCGGCGTCTTTCACAGGAGGCCGACATTAACGACTAATAATATAACTCAAATAACATAACTATTAAAAACCTTCAACTTTATCTTTCTGTGCTAATATGATTTTTGTGTTGGTGATGCAAAGATAGAGCTAAAAACATTACCCATCAAATTTTATAACTCACAAAAAACTCACTTTTTCACAAAAATCTCCTTATTTACATGTGTTTCCCAAACTTCTCTTGCTCATTTTCCTGATTTAGCCTGTCCTCTTACGCTCATTTTTACACAAACCATCGTTTTCTCAATGCACTGTTATAATTTTCTTTTTCTTTATACGTTTTCTTCCAACTATTCAAGGGCTTGTTTCAATTATAAAGCTTTAAAAGCTAAAAACACCGATGAAACCGTTGCTTTTTGCTAAATCTACAGAGATGAGAAACAACAAAATATCGTCTTGAATGGGAACAATTCCCACAAAACATCTTATTGAACAAAGTCGTTTTACGCTCGTTAGGTGCATTTTTCATAAGAAATCTCTGTTCTTTTTGAGATTTTCCAATGATTTTAATGAAACACCTTGCGCAAAATCTCAGCTTTTGCAAATCATTCGCTTATATATCATTTTCACTCCAAATTCATCAGATTGACAAACTCAATGTCATTATTCCGTTTACAAAACAAAGGTAACAATTTTTTCTTTGACGCAAAGATTATTAGCGCAAATTATTTTGCAGACATCATAATGCCCTTTAGCCGCTTTATCATTTTCCGGCCGGCAAATATCATCAAGAAATCTGTCGGTAATAAAAAAAACTATCATATAGAACGTATTATCGGAATTTCTTTGTACTTTTGTATGGTCAACAGCTATTTCTCTTACCATTATCTCACACATAATAGAGGAAATAGTGCGACTTGGAGAAAAATCGCTACCGGTTTGCTGAAACCTGAAAACATATATATCAGCACGAAATGGCAAGAGCTTGCCAACAAGAACCCTAATACAACAGCCCCAAAACACATCGATGAGGCTGAGAAACTCATTAATACTTGACAAATGAAATTTAAGATATTCCTATTTGCTTGTTTGTGGCTTGTACTTCCCATGAGAGGACAAGTACCGATGGTGAGAAACTTTAATAGTATCAACTATCTCGGTGGCAGACAGAACTGGGCAATCGATCAAGCACCGGACGACAGGATGCTGTTTGCCAATGATGATGGTTTGCTACTCTTCGATGGAGACAAATGGGACATCTTCCCTCTTTCCAACTTCACCAGCGTACGATCGGTGCTGTACGATAAGAAAAAATGCGTAGCATACGTGGGTGGTACCGATGAATTCGGTTTTTTTTATCGAAACAACACCAATTTCTCGCCTATTTATCATTCCATTTCCTCACGACTTCCCTTGCATCATCGCTCCTTCGGAGAAATATGGAATATTCACAAGTTAAGAAGCGGAGTGGTGTTCGAGTCGAAGCACTGCTTATACTTCTTTCGCAATGATGGTGTCATGAAGATTCAGTCCGTCCCCTTCAGAATTGAGACCACAGCCGTCTTCAATGACCGGCTCATCGTGTCTTGTCGCGAGCAGAATTACGTCTTCGATGGTAAGCAGCTCACCATCCTGCCATCAGCGAAAACCTTAAGAGGCAAGTCGGTAAGAGCCATTCTGCCACTTTTTCATCAAATCCTGTTCGTAACTGCCAACAATGGATTGTATCTTTATGACTGGAAGTCGTTGTCGCCATTTGTTTTAGATATCACTCCGCACCTGCAAACCGCACAAGTGTTTTGCGCCACTGCCACTCCGACACACTTAGCCTTCGGAACGGTGAAGGATGGTCTTATCGTAAAGAACATCATAACCGGGAAGAACTGGTATGCCAACGCACTGACCGGACTTCAAAACAACACGATTTTATCGATAAAATTCGATCGTAATCTCAATATCTGGTTGGGACTCGACAATGGTATCTCGTATGTCATGATGGAAACCCCGTTCTCCGATTTATTGGGGTACAATAACAACGTTGGCACCGGGTACGCTTCCATCGTGGATGGCAACCGGCTCTATCTCGGCACCAATCTGGGATTATTCTATATGTCATCGGCTTTGAGCGACATTACTGCCGAGAGCAAGCCCATTCCCATTCCTCAACTTACGGGGCAGATATGGTGTTTGAAAAAAATCGGAAATCGACTGTTTTGTGGAGCCGATGCCGGCACTTTCACGGTCAGTGGAGACAAAGTCGTGAAGGTGAAAGGCACGCAAGGCACATGGAATCTCATGGCATTGAAAAGACATCCGGGCTACATTCTCGCGAACGATTATCAGGGCTTTTTCATTTTAAGGCAAACGGACGCGGGAGTGGAACTGGTTAATCGGGTAACAGGATTTTCCGAAACGGGGGCAGGGTTTGAAGAAGATGCCGATGGAAGCTTTTGGTTCAGCCATTGGCGCAAAGGCATTTATCATTTTTGGTTGTCCGATGACTTACGACGCATTGAGAAAATACAGCATTTTTATCGGGGAAATGGGCTTCCGACAGACGATAACAACCTCGTTGCGAAGTTCGGTGGCAGAATATACATTACATCCGTTGATGGTTTCAGATATTACAACGCCCATAGTGGAAAGCTTGAGAAAGCAGAGAAGATGAACCATGTCTTCAACACCTATGGACAGGCACTAAGAATAACGGAACTACCGGATGGAAAACTCTGGGCTTACAAAGACAACTATCTTGCCGTAGCACGACCCACTCGCAGGGGATATGCCGTCAAACGATTGGCTTTTGGAAATTTGGTGCGAAGGTTGCAAGTGAATTTCGGGCACATCAGCGCACTCACGTCAGCACACACACTACTTAATTATGACAATGGGTTTTATGTAATGAACGATGATTACAAGGGCAATGAGGGTGAAAAACATTTCTTCCTGCGCGCCGTATGGGGAACGGAAGGAAAAGACACCTTGCTCTATGCTCATTACCCCGGACTTCGAGAAAAGGAAATTGCTCTGCCCCATTCGCTTAATTCCATAAGAATGGAGTTTGTCATGCCGGAATACAGAGATGACAGGGCGGTAAGTTATGTTTGTAAACTTGAGGGCTACGATGAGAAATGGTCTGCGCCACAAACTTCCACCTCGAAAGAATACACCCAATTGAAGAAAGGGCATTACACTTTCCGCGTCAAGGCCACCAATCAAGTTACGGGACAGGTGAGCGAGCTAAGCATGAATTTGAGAGTGTTGCCGGCTTGGTATGAGACCCCGGCGGCATATTTCATCTATCTATTATTGGCAGTATTCTGTCTGTACTATTTGTATCGTTATATGCAAAGGCGTTCCGAGCAGAAATTGGCAAGATTGAAAGAGGAAAAAGAACGGCAACTGAAAGAACAGCGAGCACAATTTCTAATCCAAGAGGAGAAAAAGGAGAAAGAACTCGTGGAACTTCGCAACGAACAGCTGACAGTGGAGCTAAAACATAAATCGGGAGAATTGGCGGATTCAACGATGAATCTCGTGCGAAAAAACGACATGCTGAAAGCCATTGACGAACAGATGGCAGCACTCTCGGAAAGCGTGAGAGGGGAAGATACAAAATCGAGTCTGACCAAGAAAATCAATGATATTCGTCGCGGGATAAAAGGAAACATGGCTGATGATGACAACTGGGAGAAATTTCAAGAGAACTTTAATCTCGTCTATGACAATTTCATGCAAAAGCTCACCTCCCGATATCCTACTTTAAAGAAGAACGACCTGAAGCTCTGTGCTTACCTCAAGATGGGGCTTTCTTCGAAAGAGATGGCCTCGCTCCTCAACACTTCGGTGCGCAGCATTGAGACCGCCAGATACCGACTTCGCAAGAAGTTGGAGTTGGAGAGTGGCGACAACCTGACTGTCTTTATCCAAGACCTGGAAAAGGAGCCTTAGCGGGGAAGTCTCCTCATGACAACCCCCTGCTCTAATCGTGAACGAAAGAATGACACATTTTCACAAACCAATCTTAAACCCAAATCGGGCATTAGAGCCTATTTTAGTCCTTTTTTCTAATGAACACCATTGTAATTATTCAATTATATAGGTTTGTTTTTCAGCAATTTACTAACTCAAAATCATACGCAATAGATTCATATTAACACCTGCGCCTGTCCGAAACAAGACAGAAGATAAGCATGTTCTTTGTTTAACCGGGGCGTTGAAAACGCGAAAACCTCCCTCGATATATGGGAAAACTTCAATAATGTCCTGAATTTTCTTCATTCGTTTATCCAAAGCTTAGCTTTTGCTTTCCAAAAGGTAAGCTTTTGCAATGCAAAAGGTCATGAATTGGAGTGCAAAAGCTAAGCTTTTAAATCGCAATTAATATCATTCTGATTATCAATGGGTTGTGAAACGTGTCTCAGACATGGTTTTTGTAATATAATTTCATATTGATGGGCGGGTCGAATGTTTACTATCAAACGTCTGTTTACCATCCTCACCGCCATATAACGCCGAGAAATCCTAATGCAGGATTTGAGTTAAATGAAGGCATTTGCAAAAAAAATGTTTATTATTTCTTAAATTTCTTGCAATCGCTCGAGAATTGTTTTATATTTGCAGTCCGAAAAATTGTCGCGAAGAATGACAAAGGTTTACAAACATGGCGAAATGCGTGCTCTTGTGGCATGGTTGCTCTTGGTGGTCTTCACACTGCCAATGGTCGTCAGGGCGTTTCATGTTTGTCAGGCAGAATCGGACGCGGAGGAAAAGGTAAGCGTTGTTCTTACCAGTCATCATGCCGCCGGTCATCATGCCGAAACTTGTCCTATTTGCAACTTTACGTTTTTTAGTTTCTTTCATCCGGAAACCATAAAAGTAGGAGCGTTTATTCCCACTTATATCATTGCGGTGATTCTTTTCACCGTGGCAGGTTGTTACTTCGCCGGAAAAGAAACCAATGGTCTTCGCGCTCCTCCCGTTTTTGTCCGGGGATAATTCCTTGTTATTTTTATAGAATTGATTTAGACACATCTTTCCTTTGTGTCGGGATTGTCGGCTTGTTGCATCATGTTTCATCAGTGCATCTTTTACCAACGACAAGGCATCACCGATTATAGTTTCGTATCGATTTCGACAATCAAACGGAAAGAGATGAAAAGAAGACGACCTCCGTTCTTTCATTAGTGTGTCGTGAGGAGTGTCGAGACAAAAACAAAAATCAAAGATATGAATAAGACTGTATTGACGGTGATTCTATCCTTGACCCTGTCTTGTGAGGTTTTCTGTCATCCCGCCACCAAGTCCCATTCCGTTGCCTCATGGAATGCTCCGAAAGAACATAATTCGGACACGGCGATTGTAATGAGCAATGTTACGGTGGTGGGCAATCGACGGAAAGAATTGCAGATGCGGTCATCGATAAACAACATACATATAGATCGTGGGTATTTGCAAACCAACTTTTCGGGAAGTTTGATGCAAAGTCTGAACAGAGTTCCCGGAGTAAAAGCCATGAGCATAGGATCGGGACAATCGAAGCCGGCAATTCGCGGACTGGGATTTAACCGTATGGTGGTGGTGGAAGATGGCATCAAGCACGAAGGCCAACAATGGGGCGATGACCACGGGCTGGAGATTGACCAATTTTCCGTGGATAGAGTGGAAATCATTAAGGGACCTGCGGCTCTGCTGTACGGATCTGATGCCATCGGTGGCGTGATAAGTCTTTTTAGCAATTATGTGCCCATGCGAAGCCTTCAGGGAAGCGTTTCGATCTTTTCTCGCTCCAATAACGAGTCGTTGGGACTGTCCGGCAGGATGGAAGGGAAAGCCGGAAAATTCTTTTGGCGTGGTAATTTCACGCTCATTGATTATGCCGATTACAAGGTTCCTACTGATTCCATTCAGTATTACTCATACTATATCCGATTAAAAAACAAGCGTTTGCGCAATACGGCAGGCAAGGAAAGAGATGGAAGTCTGACGTTGGGATTTAAGAATTATCGGTTCAGAACCGACTTGAAGTTAGCCGACACTTACTCGAAGAGTGGCTTTTTTGCCAATGCGCACGGAATAGAGGTAAGGATGTCGGACATTGACTACGACAAGTCGCGACGCGACATCGACCTTCCCTATCAGAGTGTCAATCACTTCATGGCACAGAGCCACACTTCCTATCAATGGGACAATGGGCAATTGGAGTTAAATCTCGCTTTTCAAAACAACATTCGGAAGGAGTGCTCCGAGCCGGTTTCACACGGATATATGCCGAAACCGCAAGGAACGACGGAACGAAAATTCAATAAGAGCACTTTATCCGCTCATCCGGGATTGAAGATAAAACTGACCGACAAGCATGAATTGCAGACCGGTATTGATGGGGAATTTCAACATAACCGAAGGACCGGATGGGGATTTATCATTCCAGACTTCGAGACCTTCTCCGTAGGGGGATATGTCTTCGACCGGTTTACGGTGTCAAAAGATTTGATTTTCAACGCCGGGCTACGTTACGATTATGCCCGGACGCATATACACGATTACAATGATTGGTATAAAACTCCGATTAGTGCTACAGATTCGGTATTTAAGTCAAGAGCGCAAGACATCAGTCGGAACTTCAACGATCTGACATGGTCGGTGGGAGTAAACTATTCCGTTCGCGATTGGACCTTCAAGGCAAACTTCGGAAAGAGTTTTCGCATCCCCATCGCCAAGGAATTGGGAGCAAATGGCGTAAACTACAACATCTTCAGGTACGAGCAAGGAAATTCAAAGCTCAACCCTGAAGAGTCTTATCAGCTCGATGCAGGGATAAATTGGAGCAACGGCGCATTAGAGGTACAACTTGACCCTTACATTAATTATTTCCCGAACTATATTTACATGAATCCCACACCCAATTATTATGAAGGCTTGCAACTTTATTATTATACGCAAAGTCGCGTATTGCGTTGTGGCTTCGAGGCGATGGTGAACTGGAAAATACGAAGAGATTGGGAAGCATCGATAAAGGGTGAGTATCTTTATGCCGAACAGTTATCGGGCGAGAAGAAGGGCTATTCTTTACCGTTCTCCACGCCATGGTCTGCCGAGGCAGAACTAAAGTATCTGTTCTGCTTGAACTCGCCGGAAAACGATGGATATGTATCCTTGAGCGGACATCTCACAGGGGCACAGCACGACATCGTACCACCGGAGGAACCCACACCCGGACATTTCACACTCAACATGACAGCCGGAAAGAAATTTAAGTTTAAGGATTTCAGCTTGAGAATAGGATTGAACGCGGAGAATTTGCTCAACAGGAAGTATTATGACCACACCAGCTTTTATCGTTTGATTGATGTTCCGGAGCCGGGACGCAATCTTGCCGTGATGGTGGGGATAGATTTTTAGAATTAAGCATTTATAAAACATTTTTTTAATCGAGACGAAAGTCTCACAAACAATTACTACAATGAACTATAAATTTTTATTTGGAGCCATTGCGCTCTTAGGTGTATTCATTTTCGCTATGACATCTTGCAGTGACGATGAAAACAACGACACGGCAAAACTGGAATTAACCCATGAGGAAATCGGACACGATGGTGAGGCTACCATCGGTAAAGACATCCATTTGGAATGTCAAATCCTTGCCGAAGCCAAGATTAAGCAAATTGAAGTAGAGATAAAGAATAAAACCGGAAAAACCATGCTAAGCCGGGTGTTCAATACCGGTAAATATGTAGGGGTGTTGGAAACAACATTCCATGAACACATAGACGTTCCCGGTACACTGCCGGAAGGCAAATATGATGTTATTATCAAGGTAACGGACATGAACGGTCAGATGAAATCTGTTCAGGGAGAGGTGAATTTCATAGTAAAAACCGCAGATGTAAAGACAGCTCTTCTCGATCCGACCACCCATCAGCCTGTCACTATGGCAAAAGCAGGCGATAAAGTGCTTGTCAGAGCCGAAGTGAAGAGCATGGTAGAGGGAAAGAATGTTAATGAAATCGAGTTGGAGTTCCATGGCGTGAAAGGAGAATACGAGGTGGAACTGTCGCCGAAAACGTTGGCAAAATATCTAAACAAATCAGCTTTCACTTTTGAAGAGGTGATTACCATTCCAAAGGAATGTAAGGCAGGCGTCTATCATTTCCATTTCACGGTGAAGGCAGCCGGGCATGAGAATACGGGAGAAGTGGAAGATTTTAAGATTAAATAGCAAAAATAACGGCGGATTCATCCGCCGTTTTAATAAAGAAAGGAAAGCAAAATGAAGAAAATCAATTTGTTCTTATTATCAATGACGATAATAGCTTTATTCTTGTCATGTAGTGGAAATGACATAGATGACAGCGTTAAAGATTTGGAGAAGCCCACCATTACCGACGAGGGAATAGTGGCAATGCCTGAAAACTGCCAGACCTATAAGCCGGGAGAAAAGATTCCGGTGAGATACATATTGAAGGACAATATTGAATTGGGCAGCTATAACATAGAAATTCACAATAACTTCGATCATCATAGCCACAGTACATCGGCAGGCGATTGTCCGTTAGATCCCAAAAAGACAGCGAACGATAAGGTATGGATCTTTAACCAAGACTTCACCATTCCCTCCGGATGCAGAACGTTCACCATCCATCAGGACATTGATATTCCCACCGACCGCCAACCGGGCGATTATCATTTCGTGATACGCTTTACCGATAAGGCCGGACATCAGGACTTGAAAGCCATCAGTATCAAACTCATTGCTCCGGCGCAGTGATGGTTTGCCATTCTGAACCAATAATGTCCTAAATATTCTTCATTCGTTTATCCAAAGCTTACCTTTCGCGTTCCAAAAGGTAAGCTTTTGCAATGCAAAAGGTCATGAATCGGAGCGCAAAAGCTAAGCTTTTAAATCGCAATTATTATCGTTCTGATTATCAATGGATTACGAAACGCATCCCGGATGTGGTTTTTGTAATATAATTTCATGGTGATGTCCGGGTCGAATATTCACTGTCAAGAGCCTGTTTACCATTACCTGAATACGATTTGGAGTCATGAGGAGGTATGTCTTTTCCTGAATTCA
>NZ_SDIK01000031.1 GCF_008016795.1 Prevotella brunnea | reverse complement strand
GCAAATTTCTGAAATTCTTTCGAATTACACAAACTGCAGCAAGGGTTTTGTGGAAAGGCACAAATTCATCGTGAGATGAAATCTGAAAGAAGCAGTGTCAAGCTTGTCGGGAGTAGTCAGCCGATGCTATGGTAGTGCATGTCGATAATGTTGCAAACTGCCTGTTAGAGACCTTTTTGTTAAATCTTTGGTGGATTTTTTCGTTCTTGTTCGATAATAAATCCGTGACGATAAGCATATAATAATTCTTCGAGTGCTTCAATTTGGAGTTTCAACTCAGTTCCTTTATCCATATCAGCAACTTTTAATCTACTTTGTTTCATCTCCACAATCTGTGTGGTACTGACAATGTCGATTCCTCGTTTTATGGCATCTTCCTGAGAGGCGAATGGTTCATGTTGTACAAGTTGGAAACCTCTTGAATGATATACGAGTGTATATCCGGCAATACCTGTTTCTTTATGATATGCCTGTGAAAATCCTCCATCGATAACCATTAATTTTCCGTTGGCTTTAATAGGGCTTTCGCCTTTCACGACATGAACCGGCACATGCCCATTTATGATATGCCTATTCGGTCCGGTAACTCCAAATTCTTTCATGATATAGTCAGCAGTTTCCTCTTTATCGCGAAATTTATAGTAAAAGCCCTTTTCCTCATTGTGCGTTTCTTTCTCCTTGATGAAGTATCGTTCAAAAGTAGTCATTTTTGCTTTATCGAAAAGAGGACTGTTGGGACCACACCATAAGTACAAGAAATAATCTATGGCATAATTGAGTTCTTTTAAGTCTTCTGTTTCGTTCTTTGGCTGGAAAGCTCTGTGGATAATAACTCCTATATTATCAAGTAAATCTTTCCCTTTGGCCATATTCTTCGGACATATCTCAACCTCTTTCAAAGTGCCGTCCTCATTCAATGGTATGGAAGCATGATAGAGAAGATTATTGTTTACAACTTTGTACATACATCCATGGCGCAATTGAAGCTGAATGTGTTCGCGTAGTTTTTCACTGGACGTAAACGAATGGTGCAGTTTGTCTATCAATGCTTTTTCTGCCACGGTGAGTTTATGCGGATTCTTTGGATCAACAGTGGGGAAATGGCATGAGCTTAAATTGTAATTTTTTCCATCTATCAGGATAGTTCCTTTTTCGTAATCTATTCTGTCCAACAGAAGGCGATTGTTCATTTTCCAAAACGGATAGCGTTTGATAATCTGACTTTCTATCTTAAATTGAATGATGCTGATAGCCTTGTGCATACGTGCTATTAGCAATGTGCTTTTCTCATCAATCGAGTCGGATTGTGATATTTTAGGCATAAATTCAGTGCAAGGATCATTTCCATAAGCTTCCATTGCAAATGTTGCCAATTGGATGAGATTAATGCCATATCCATCCTCTATAGTGTCCATATTATCATACCTCAGAGCTATCCGGATGACGTTACAAATACAAGCGTCGTTACCGGCACTTGCCCCCATCCACAGAACATCATGATTTCCCCAAGTTATGTCCCAAGTATGATAATTTTTCAGAATATCCATCACGATGTGAGCCCCTGGTCCACGATCGTAAATATCGCCCATGATATGGAGCTGATCGATGGCCAATCGTTGTATCACTTTGCTCATGGCTATGATGAAGTCGTCTGCTCTACCTGTAGAAATGATGGTTGAGATAATCGTGCTCACATAATCTGTTTTGTCCTTATCATCTGAATGCTCATGTAGGAGTTCTTGAATGATGTACGAAAAGTCGATAGGAAGAGATTTTCGAACTTTCGAGCGTGTATATTTGCTGGATACGTTTCTGCAAACCCTTACAAGTTGGTGGATAACAATGTGATACCAGTCATCAATATCCTCCTCTTCCTGTTTTACTAATTCCAGTTTCTGTTCCGGGTAATAGATTAGTGTGCATAAGTTGCGTTTCTCGGATTCTCTCAGTGTATCACCAAAGATTTCGTTTACCTTTCTTTTTATATTGCCTGATGCGTTTTTCAGAACATGTTGGAAAGCTTCATGCTCTCCATGTATATCGGCAAGAAAATGTTCAGTTCCTTTTGGTAAGTTAAGGATAGCCTGCAAGTTGATGATTTCTGTGCTGGCATCCGCGATTGTGGGGAATGATTGCGAAAGCAACTGAAGATATCGTTCATCCTTCTTTAAGTCATACTGTTTTATCATAGCACGATTGTATTATTTTGTTAGTATTTTTCTATGTTTATAATCGTCTGTTCAAGTTTTGTTGTCTTTTTATCGTCAAGAGGTTTGAATGGCATAAAACCTTCTTCCAAAAACAAATAGTTGGAAAGAATTTGAAGTATGCGTCTCGCAAATTTATAAATGTGCATTTTCTTTAGTAAACTTGATAATTTTACTTCATCGTAGTCGCATGTTTTCAAGAACTTGTAGATATCTGCCAAATGATGTAGGGTAAACTTATTTTTGTTTAACAAGTATTTGGCATTTAGGAACATGATGGTTCCGGTCTTTAGTTCTGAATCTGCATCTTCTATCACATTTTCAGTTTTGTTTCGAGTAAAAACATCAGTAGCGAAGAGATTTTCTTTATCAAGACTTCCTGCCTGCTTTGTTATTAACGGTAAATATCTCAATATATTGTTCGTGTCAATATCGGGGACAGAAAGTTGAAGCTTTTCTATTCCTTTATTTATCATCTCACGTATATCCTCATCATCTGAAAATAGTAAAATGCGTTGCCATTGCTGTGGATTCAGTTTACGAAGCTCTATGAGATGTTCATTCGGCATATTTCTTAACATGCCATTCTCTAATAATCCTATATGCAACAAGCTGTTCAGACAATTAAACTCTGCCTTGTTCATCCTTCTTCTATATCCGGTATCCATTACCTTACGATAGAAAGTTATGGTTTCTTGTGCCATTGCTTCCGGGCTTATTTCATGTTTTAGCAGATGCGATGGTACGCTGTCTATTCTTGTTTTCCATCCCAGTTTTATTATTTCTTCGAGTTCGTCATTGCCAGTCACCAATAGTGCATCAACCATTTTAACTGCGTTCTTTTGAAATGCGATTGCCATGATTGATTTGGTAAGTTTCCTCTCACAACGATTGATTCTGTTCAGTTCCCAATGTGGGGATAGGATGGTAAAGCATCCTTCAGATTTTGCAATTCTTATGCAGCGATAAGTCTTTCGAGACCAGCAGTTATGGAAATGCACAATATCAGGAGCCTCATTTCTTAATTGTTTTAAAAGCTCATTCTTATTTTTTATGAGGCTCGCATCTACATAGTTACTCTCTTCAGATACCAGCAAACTGAGATGATCCGAAAGCAAATCATTCTGTGAGAAATTTTCTATATAGTGAAGAATTTTCATTTATATCTTGTGCGTAATGAAATCATTTTTGTTTGCTCTCCAATATCTCACTTTATAGCTTAAATTTTGCCATATTATTCTCAGTTCGTAGGGGATGATTTTCCATGTGGGAATATCCCCATTGAATAGGCTGATGGCTTTTTTGCCAATCATCATGCGAAGAGTTAAATATACAACAAGTGCTATTGAAGCGCAAATGGTTATTAACCATAAATGCTTATAAATAGAAAAAGCCAAAACGAGAATAATTCCTATATATGCGATATGCATAAATGCTTGATCTATCAGAAAGAGAAATCTGTGTCGGAAGCTACGTTCAAGATGTTTCCTATTCGCCATATAAAATAGGTGTTGATTTATCCAATGCTTCTGTGAGGGAGACTGCTCAATTTGAGTACCATCTATTGATGACTCGAAAGCAATAGAGCCTTTATGCATATACTTGTTTATCATGAAATCATATTCCCCTCTAATGAATTTTAAATTGCCTCGAAATCCATCTTGTGCAATAAATTCACTCTTTCTAAACAATAAGGCATTAGTAATGCTTCTATATCCCATTCCTTTTTGATATTCCCTTGCAAGGTAACAGGTGGTTTGCAGTCTTTCAAACTTCCAAAAGTCGGGTGTATCATCATCATATTTTGTATATCCGACAATTAAGTTCCTCTGTTCAGTACAATTCTTCGCCAAAGCTTCCAGCCACTTGTTCGTTATTGGTTTACAAGAAATATCAGCCATCAATATCCATTCATGCTTTGCTGCTTTCACCCCCAATGTAATCGCAAGTTTTTTCCTGCTCATATATCTTGAGGTTGTGGGTATGAAGGTTGTATATAATTTAGGACTGTCATGATAGCTTTTCAGCACGTCTTCAGTTTCCGTATCTCCCTTGGACGCTACAACGATAACTTGAAAGTTTTGATAATCTTGATCCAAATAGATTTGAAGGTTTTCTGAAAGTGCGTCTGCATTCTCGTTGGGAGTGAGAATGACAGAGATAGCAGGTAATTTTGTCTCCTCATCGTCAGAGACAGAATTTTCATGCATGGGGTTATTGAATTTCGGTCTTCGGAAAAAGGGGTTGATAAGAGGTGAAACAATCGCTAACAAAATCACCCCCAATGATACTATTATCGAGATATTGTCTATAACTATCATTTTTTATTTGCAGTCTGATGCGCCGCATTATGTTTTTTGTAATTGTGTCATCTCTCCCGACAATCATCCAAAAAGATGGTCAGAAAGAGATTGCAGAGTATGCTTCTTGTCCTTATCCTGAATTAGGAAAGATATGTTGTAATTGCTGCCTCCATAACTTATCATACGAATGGGAATGTCCTTCATCGCTTCCATTGTCAGTGTTTCAAAACCAACATTGTTCCAGTCCAAATCTCCTACCACGCAGACAATGCACATCTCCTTATCAATTGTTACAGTGCCAAGTTTTTTAAGTTCATCGGTAATATCTGACAGATGTGTGTCGTTTTCTATGGTCATCGACATTCCCACCTCACTTGTTGCAACCATGTCAATAGAGGTCTGATAACTTTCAAAAATTTCAAACACCTTGCGTAGGAATCCGGTTGAACCCAACATTCTGCTTGACTTTATCTTGATAGCCGTGATGTTGTCTTTTGCAGAAATGGCTTTGATTTTTCCGCGTGTCAAATTGTTATTTATGATGGTGCCTTCAGCTTCCGGATCCATGGTGAACTTCAATCTGACGGGTATTCCCGCATATTTAGCCGGTTGTACACATGTGGGATGAAGAATTTTTGCGCCAAAGTATGCCAATTCGGATGCCTCTTCGAAGTTAAGTTGCCTTACGGTTTCCGTTTTTTCCACTATGCGAGGATCATTATTATGAATGCCATCAATATCGGTCCATATCTGTATTTCATCTGCTGTGATGGCAGCTCCTATCAGTGAAGCCGTATAGTCTGAGCCTCCTCTCTGAAGATTGTCAATTTCTCCGTAAGCATTCCTGCATATAAACCCTTGCGTGATATAGATTTGATAATCCGCGTTCTTCGCAAGTATATCTGTAAGTTTTTCTTTTATATATAGTGCGTCAGGTTCCGCGTTCTTATCGGTTCGCATGAAGTCCAAAGCCGGTAACAGTTTAGCTTTTACGCCTTGTTCCAACAAGTAATTGGTTACCATATTTGTCGATATGATTTCACCTTGGGCAACTATGCTCTTTTCCTCAAACGAGGTAAACATTTCTTTGGTAAAAGAGCGCAGAAAGTTAAATTCCTCTTTAAGGAAATCTCTTGTTATATCTTTGTATCGCCGGGTAGAAAAAAGATCTTCTATGTGGAGTAAATAGTTTTGTTCTAACTTATTTATAAGTTCATTTGCTCCCTCCGTGTTTCTTTTGTAGAGATATTCTGAGATTTCTATGAGTGTGTTGGTGGTCCCACTCATGGCTGATAGCACAAGAAACGTCGGCGCATCGGATTTTATGGCTAATAACGCAACTTCTTTCATGCGTGAAGGAGTTCCTACGGAAGTTCCTCCAAATTTCATCACTTTCATATTCTTGGGGGGATTAAAGTGTTCAAACCTATGATTGCCGGGTGGCATCTTCCTCGTCTTGAAAGTCGAGCGGATCGGCAATGATTTCTATTTTCTCGTCATTTGGGTCATTGGTGTCCTTGGTGTCATTAACGATACGAAACTCTTCGTTTTTGCACTGATAAACCTTGCCGGGGAATTGATTTAGCAAGTTGATGTTGTGTGTGGACATGATGACCGTTGTGCCCTCTTCGCTGGCTCGCTTAAGAATACCGACAATGTTTGTTGCTGTCTCCGGGTCAAGATTGCCGGTGGGTTCATCCGCGATGATGATGACCGGGTTGTTTAGTAATGCTCTGGCTATCGCAATGCGTTGCTGTTCTCCACCGGAGAGCTCACTGGGCATCTTGTTTTTTTTATCCAACATTCCCACCTCTTTCAGAACTGTTTCTATTCTCTCGTTTATTTCGTCTTTATTCTTCCATCCGGTAGCTTTCAATACGAAATAAAGGTTTTTATAAACGCTTCTGTCATGAAGTAGTTGGAAATCCTGAAAGATAATTCCCATCTGTTTTCTCAATGCGGGTACGGCTCGACGTTTCATGGATAGAACTGAAACTCCAAGAACTTCTGCCATTTCGGCATCGCCTTTATCCACATCCAATTCGCAATAAATGGTTTTCAAAAGCGAGCTTTTCCCGGAGCCGACTTTGCCGATTATATATATAAATTCACCTTCGTTCACTTGAAAATTAACATCTTTCAAGATCAAACGATCGTCTTGGTAAATATTTACGTTGCTGTAATTGATTAACATTTTTATGTTATGGTTTTAAAGTCAATATATATATTTAATGTTTTGATGTGCGAGCAATCCCGCTTCTTGGTTCGTATCTGCTTTAACATGAGAGCAGACAAATTAAGTGTAGGTGTTGGCGTCGCGCACACAAGCTAATCCGTCGTTTCCGGCGTATGCAGAATAATGCTTGTCGCCCCTATGGTGAACAACGTTCCGTTGAAGATTATCCTACGTTCGTTGTTTGCCAATAATTCATTATCGACAAAGGTTCCGGTATAGGAAGGTCCGTCTTGCAACGAATATTTTAATTTTCCATTCTTGTCTTTTTCGACATAAACGACACAATGCGTCATATCCACACTCGGATCAACCGTTTCTATCGGACAGTTAATGGGATTGCCCTTCATGTATCGCCCTATGACATTCGCTCCGAGATGCAGAGGAATGGCTTGGTTGTAATGGAACACGTTTTCTATGACTTGCAACCATCCATATTGAGTTTCTGATACATTGTCCTTGGCTGCAATATTCTCTTCCGCCTGTGTTCTTCTCAATTTTGAAACACCTATTCTTATCCCGAATTGTTTATGACATTGAGGGCACTCAAAGACCAAACGTTGCCCGGATTTATATTTTGTCTCGTCAAAGATGATGAAATCATCACATTTCGGACATTTTACACGTTTCATATCTGGCTATTCTTTCACTTCGAGAATCCACGACTGGCTGAATGCTGCCTTCGAGCGCAATGAGTTCAACTCCTCTCTGGCTGCTTGAGCCGAATGGAACGACCCATATAAAACTTTGATGCTTTGTCTCCCATGATGAACATAGGAATGGGTGTAACCGTCCTTATGGAGTTTCTCAACGAATGACAAGGCATTTTTCTCTGTTACATGACTTGCCAAAACAATAGCCCAATGATGCTTTGCCTGATCGGTTTTTGCCTGTTCGGTTTTCCTCGTTTTCGCTTTGATCATTGGGGTGGGGGAGATTTGGGGCTTGCTTTCATCAATGACATTATATAAGACCCCGCTTTTCAATGGCTCTTGAACGTTCCCCGCTCGTTTTTGCTGACTGGTAAAACCGGCTATGAATACAAAAGTCAGGACGACTACAGCCAAAGAAGCATCTCTCAACGCTTTCATGCTGATGCTCAGCCGCCTGTCGTTTGTTCCCTCAACTGTTTCCACATAAATGAATTTCGGCTTTGCCACACACTCTTCGGGATGGGCTTGATTGTGATTTCCCATCTCTCGCAAGTTACGGTTCATCTCGTAGCTTCCAAAGCCGTAATATTCCGGTGCAAGTATTCCGCCATCGATAGGCTCAAAAACAAGTTTTCCATCACCGTTCTTGCTCAATTCTCCCAAATCGAACAATTCGTATGTTCCTTTTTCTTCTATAGTTGTGAGAATGTTCTCTACTTCTTTGTCCATCACTCTTACGGCTTCAGGATAACCCATGTCGTAAGTGTCGGCAATTGATTGCGCCAGCAAAGAATCATTCAGTTTCAATGCCGGATTGAACCCGATGGTTCTTCCGGGAGGGAGAAAAAGCGCATCATCGGCATCGTAGCGAGCTTCTACTTCATGGGCTACAAAGCCTCCAAGTCCGGGCACGATGACGCAGTCATTTTCCAAGAGCAACACTTCTATATGACGGTCGATTCTTATCATGTTTGCAAAAATAAGCAATTTTCGTGTAAATTCCAAGACAAACGGGATAAAACTCAATAGTGTCCCAAATAATTTTGTGCCCCACACAAGGTTTCATCAAATCATGAGACTTGCTGTTTTTTGTTCCAATTTTGAATAACACATACCTCCTCATGACTCAAAATCGTATTCAGGTAATGGTAAACAGGCTCTTGGCAGCGAACATTCGACCCGACCGGCACCGCGAAATTACATTACAAAAACCGCATCCGGGACGCGTTTCATAATCCATTGATAATCAGAATAATATGAATTGTGATTTAAAAGCTTGGCTTTTGCACTGCAAGATAATTATAAAAATATATCTATCTGAAAATAAAGAAGTTACCTTATTGACACAACTAAACAGGTAACGATTTGGAAACGAGCGAGCTACTTGGCTTCGCTGTTTTCTGCCTAACAAAGAACGCTTGTTATTCTGTTTGCAAAGATAAGACTTTGTTACCGAATAACAAGCGTTTTTGATGAAATATTCTTCTTTCTGCATTTTTGATTGATTGTCTGGTTGTGGGTTATATTCCTCTTCCTCATCTTTTCTTTCTATTGGCTTGGTATCTGAGTTTACGCTGCCATGCTGCTTCGGCATAGTCATCACCATGTGCGGATGGTGTAATCAAATCGCCCAATCCTTCCACTGCTTCATCGGCTGCGCTAATGGCTGCATCTGCCATTGTACCGATAGCCTGTGCAATCTGCGGAGTTTCTTTTGATGCTTGTGGTATGTATGAACGGCTTTTAGGTACAAGTTGGTAGCCTTTATCAGGTTGTTCTTCCTTTTCTATTGGCTCTTGTATCGTTCGGCGTGGTTTCTTCTGTTCTTCCTTGTTGGTTGCTTCAAAGTTCTTCTGCAAGGAACGGTAGCCGAACTCCCTGCCGATTTCGGAAGCCTTGAAGGTTTGTTCTGCATATGAGAACTTCAAGCCATAGACCTTGCCCTGCTTGTTCTTCAAGCGGTCAATGGAAATGCCGTTCTTGTTCAATTCATAAAGGAACATGGAATACCCGGTGATGCCTGTACCTTTGTACTTGTCAAGCAAGGTGTAGCAAATCTTCTGCATCTGCTGCTTTGTTTGCTCTCTTGTAGGGCTGGCTTTTTCCTTTTGATGTTTCCTTTCCGCCTTGACCTCCTTTGCGATGGTCAAGCCTCTCTCCCTGCTTATTTCCTCTGCTACCTTTGCTGCCCTGTTGCTTACAAAGGTGGTATCATAGACCTCTCCATAAAGGCTGATACGATTGGCAATAATATGGATATGCCTGTTGTCGGTGTCCTTGTGCGTTACTGCCACCCATTGGTGGTTGTCAAGTCCCATTCGCTTGGCAAACAGATGGGCTATTCCCATAAGCTCGGATACAGGCAGTCTTTTCTCGTCTTGTGGTGCGATACCGATTTCAATACGCAGGAACTTGTTCCTGCAACGGCTGTTGTAGTCACTGACCACTTTCATTTCCTCATAGATAGTCTTTGGCTCCCTGCTGCAAAGATTATGGAAGGCAAGCCGACTACCGAGTTTGCCCTCTCTGAAAATATAGTCTAAAGCTGTGCTGCCATGCGATATCGCCTTACATTTACCTATCATCTCTTGTTAGATTTAAGACCTTATATATTTCATCGTCCACACGAAAATGCGGGTCGTAAAACCGCTTAAATGCCTCTTTGGCACATAGCGAAAGGTTCTTGGTGATATGTAGCCAATCCTCGTCCTTAACCTTGATGAGATTGGAAATCTGCCCATAAAACCTTCCTGTATGCTGAAGAATGGCAATGGCTTCCCTCTCATTGTCTGTCATCTTGGGAACGGCTGTTACTTCTCTGTTAAGGAGTATCTCACGGCAGTACTCTGAGAACTTCCGCCCTGTACTTTCCGCTTTTGACTTGATACGATGCTTCTCCTCTAAGGTGCATCTTGTCTTGATGAACTCCGTTTTGTTCATCCGCTGTTCTTCTTTATCCAGTTGCTGCCATTGGGCAGCTTTTCCTTTGTATCTTTTCATATAAGTTTCTTTGAAAGTTAATCATTGCAGATGATTCGTTGTTACTTAATTCCCGAACACTGACCGATGAGAACGGAGTGATTACGGTCTTATCTCCCCGATAGTCTGACGAGGGGAGCAAGAGCAGTTTGTGGGTACAAACTGACGTCTTGCAATGTCAGCTAACGAAACGTTTACGCACAAGGCGTTTTGCTGCTTGAAAGTGAATGCTGTGCATTCTATGTTTAACTGTGTTCGTGGTGTTCTCATCATTCAGTATGTTTGACAAATGTCTGTTGATATGTTCTCTAAAAAAGGGTTGAGGGTTTTGAGTGGAATAATAGCCCCTTTTCCCAAAAGTCTTCGCCCCCTTTTCCTGTGCCTCACAGCTTTCTCCACTTCTCTATGTCCTCACCATACTCCTCCAAATGAATGCGCACGATGTTCTCCACGAAACTTGAAAGGTTGCTGCCCCTGTTGCCTAACCTGCGCACGATGAAGTAGGCATGCTCCTGCGTTTCTCGGCTCAGATAGACCGCCTTCCGGTTACTCAGTCTTGTTGGGACAAGGTAGGTTTGCTTGTAAGCTTCGAGCGTTTCCCGTCTCATCTTGGCACTGACGCGCCTTTGAACGGTTGCATTCTCTGTATGCTGCGCAGGTTCAGAGTGCGTAGTGTTCTCTGTGTCCTGTTCGTTAGACTCTTGAATAAGCCTTGCTTTCCTTGCCCGAAGTTCGGCAATGATATGTTCAGACGAATTTTCTATCTGATTTAGTCCAAAATACTGCTTGGTGGAATGGATGGTATTATCCATTCCCTCGTTACTGACTTTTTGCTTTTCCATGTTTTTATCTCATTTTATGTTTGACTTGTTTTGATTTTGCTCCGTAACCGACATCCGTGTCCGTTCCTGCGCTTTCTGCTGCTCCTGCTTACGCATACGGCTGACATGAAACTCGTTGAGGTCTTTGAAGTCCTTGTAATATCGGGACATATCCTCCACCTTGAAACCTGCCTTGACGAAATCATTGGTAGTCCTTCGCCCTGCTTCATCATTATCAAGGAAGGCACGGATATGGGATAGGTTGTGGTTGTTCAGATAGCGAACTGTCCTTGCCACATTGCTGACGGAGTTCATCACAAGGCAGTGGCTGGCTATCTCCTCTTTCATTGAAAGAAAGGAGAGGAAGTCCATAAATCCCTCAAACACGCAAATTGGCTGTATTGGGTTTATTATCTTGTCCGTAAATATGGAAGTAATGTCCTTCGGGGCTATCGTTCCCTTGAACGAGTGATTGTCTCGAAGCTCATATCCTCCCGACAGGTTGGCAAAGCCGATGGCTTGATAGCGCCTGCCTCTTACCTCATAGCTGATACATTTAAGGAAAGCCTTTGCCTTCTCCAAATTAATGCAGCGTACCTTTGTAAGATACTCCTGCAAATATGGCGGCAGGGTGTCTGATATGCTTATCAGTCTCCTTGCCTCGTTTGCAGCCATTGTAGGTTGTAAATTATTAGGCACGAAGTTTTTACGAGAACTACATGGTATATTATCGGAAGCGGTCTGTCCCAAACGACAAATGGCTTCCGATAGCGTGCAGCCCTCCAAACGCATACAGAGGTCGATAATGCTTCCGCCCCTGCCTTCGGCATAGTCTATCCAAAGGTTCTTCTCTGTGTCCACCTTGAAACTCGGATGTGTTTCTGCACGCAGCGGTGAGCGGTACAACGCATAGACTGGTGTTCTGCGTACAGGCTTGATGCCTTTCCTTTCAAGATACTCCACGATGGGGTATTGCTTGATGCGTGATAAATCTTCTTCTTTCATTGTGATATGTTTTAATTGAATTGATTGAATAATTTGTGTTTGAATGACGATGGTGTATTTGAATGATATTTGAATGGTAGGTGAATGATTATTGAAAGAAAATCTCTTTTCAGAAGTTTTTCCCCTCCAAACTTTTTCATCTTTCTTCTTACTACATACTATTTTAAGTTAAGTAATTGATTTTCAATGTATTTTTTGTAGTACCAAGTCATACTACGAACTTACGACATACGGCTACTACATTTGGTTGCTGCAATAACTTGGCAAGGGACAAGGGAGAATCTTCCTTACCTTATATACATAGATGGGACTGCCACCGTCACGCCTTCGGCTTCCTTTCTCAAAGC
Source organism: Prevotella brunnea (assembly GCF_008016795.1). Classification (GTDB taxonomy): domain Bacteria; phylum Bacteroidota; class Bacteroidia; order Bacteroidales; family Bacteroidaceae; genus Prevotella; species Prevotella brunnea. The sequence goes on along the minus strand of NZ_SDIK01000031.1, from coordinate 14,719 downwards.
CTGCCCTCCTAAGGGCTTCGCCCATGTGCTTTAAGGACAAGGGATGATGCGTGTAAAGTCCCAAGTAGGTGATTACCTCAGTGGTGGTCATATAGGTGCATTGGGGATTATCCTCCGTTGGCTTCTCGAAGCAGCGCAACAGTAGTTCCATTTCTGCGGTCTGCACTTGAAAGTCCTCACTCTCCCTGTATAGTTCCGTTATCTCTTCATCGTCAAACCAATAGCGGAAACCTATGCTCAGCAAGGCTTTCGCTTCCGCATAGACATTATCCATAGAAACAGCCTTTGCTCGCTCAATATCTATGGAAAGCACTTCAAAGGGCAGAAACCGTCTGCTGCCTGTGGGGTCGGTAAGGAAATCGTTACCATTTACCGATGCAACAAAGCTTGCCAAGTGGGGATGCTCTTCCACGTACTTGTCGTAGGGCATGCGGTACTTGACCATCGGACAGGTAATGAGGTTCTTCAGTTCGTTTTCGTCACGCTTGTTGAGGGCTTTGAGCTGGTCGTCAATGTTTACGATGAGATTTTGCCCTATATAGGTAAGCGTGTCCTTCTCCTGCGGATATATCTTGCCCGTGTAGCTGTAACCATGCAAGGCAGGAGGACAGAGCAAGTCAAGGTATGTTGTCTTGAACTTGCCTTGCTCACCTGTCAGTACAAGACAGGTATGGTTACGGCATTCACGGTTGTCCATGGCGTTGGCGACCACTGCCACGAGCCATTTGGTAAGGTATGGCAGCCATTTGTCGGAGTTGCGCACCACAACGCAACTTGCCAAGTCTGGAATAGCTTTCAGTGAAAGGGAAGAAATATCACAACAGCTATTGTTTTCATTTTTTCCATTACTTTTACTGCCATAATCATTACTGTTGCCACTGCTATTACCAATATTCACCGAGGGCAATCCCTTGAAATACTCCTGTATGGGGTTGATACGTGGAGAGAAGCTGCTTTCTATGATGGAATAGAGATTGTCGGAAGAAGTAACGATGCCCACATAGTTATCAAGTTCCCTGCGGAGCGTGTTGATTTCATAGCGACCCACTTTTGAGAAGTGAGTATCGTCCTTGCCCCTGTATTCAGTTCTTCCCAACACCGTGTTGTACCTAAACTCATAATAAGAGGAGAGATAGGTTTCTATCTCACCATTTTTGGAGGAAGTCTTCCTTTGCTTAGGCATATTGTTTCCTCCCTTCGATTTACTTTTATCTGCATTCTTCTTCATTATATGCTTGGTTTGGTTTCAGAGAGTGAAGTTATTACGAGAACTGGAAAGTTCCAAGCATTCGGAGAGTGCTTGCATAATGTTGCGTTCATTCGCAATAAAGTTCGCACGGATTTTTGAAGAGACAGGAAAAGAAATAACTGATTTAAGCCCGAATTAAATCAAAACAGGGGATAAAATAGCAAGGAAAGATAGAGGTCGAAGTGTACCCCTTTGCACACGTTTGCTGTATTCTGCACCGATATTGCAAACAATAGAATCAGCACAGGAATAGGGTAGCTTTTGTCCACACCAAGAGTGCTACAAGGTGCCACTTAAAAGAAGTATGATAGAATAGGACATGCACCGCCCTATCTTTGCGCCAAACAGACGGTGAAAGAAGAAAACAGAGAAAGAATGCGCAAACGGCTGCCGATAAAATGCATTAGTTTTTCCTTGAAGTTCCCGATATTTCCCTGCTGTTCCCTACTGCTTTGAAGTATGACAAACTCATCATACTTTTGCAGGCATAAACGTGCGATGAAACGCAGAACAGACAAAGGTGTTGTCAATACCAATAAGACAAAAGTACAAACAAAACAACAATAGAATTATGGGATATTTTATCATTACGGATTCAAACTGGGCAAAACTGAGGAACGAGATACTCAGTCTTGCCGAGACCTGCCACAAGGCATTCGGAGAACAGAGCAGGCACACCGATTGGCTGCACAACGGCGATGTATGCAGGTTGCTTAATATCAGCAAGCGTACATTGCAGCACTATCGGGATACAGGTGTGTTGCCTTTCTCCCAAATCGGGCATAAGTGCTACTACAAGTGTGAGGACGTGGAACGATTATTGGAGACCAAATCAGAGAAAACAAAAATGGAAAGACCTGAAATTAACAAATAAATTCGAAGATTATGGAACAGGTAAGAGATTTGAACATGGAGGCGGATGATATGCAGGTGGTGCTGTCCGCTATCAGCGGAGTGAGCAAACGGATTAAGGAAGTGGCAGAAACACACAAACCACTGTTTGGTGGTGAGCATTTCCTAACAGGTAAGGAGGTGTGCGAGCGGCTGTATATCAGCCTCCGTACCCTGCAGGACTATCGGGACAGGAGGATTATCCCCTACACGCAATTCGTAGGGAAGATACTCTACAAGGCTTCCGACTTAGAAAGAATCTTGGAGAAAAACTATAAAAACAGCAAATTAGTAATATAAAAAAGACACCTGTATAAGAGATTATTATATCATCCTGCACAAGTGCTATGCCATCATCTGTAATAATTATATTTCCAAATTCAAATCTTTAGCAAACTTCATTATCGGCCAATTTTTCATATCTACTTTTGTCTGCTCATCAACCTTTGCATAATGGTATTTTGCAGCAGTTTTTTCTCCTAATAGCAAATAACAAGCAAATTTAAAAGATTCATCTTTTGTTTGATTTATTACATTTCTAATTTCAAGTTGTTCTTTTTCCGTAAATTCTCTATTTCGCTTAATAATTTGACACTTATTTATCGTCATTAAATCACATGGGAGATCACTATGCGTTTCTTTCATGAGCCAATCTTGCAATTTTTCTGCTTGACTTATCAATTCTTTATTCTTTATTCTTTGTTCTATCGTAGGCTGCTAACATCTGGAGTACACTCATATTAGCCAAATTGAAAGTTTCGGGATTTTCTTTAATTATTTCCTTAAATGATGGTATCTGTTGTCCCCAATTTATATTGGAACAAGTACAATAACGTTCCAATGTCATTGCAACAAATACTGATGCTGGATAAGTTTCTCCACTATCCGTTTTACAAGCAAAGACCACTGTTTCTTCAAAAAAATCCTTCAATCTATAATGGTATCTTCCTTTTTCTGCCCGTATTTCTGTTGTAAGCAATAAAATACAAATATCTTGAATCTTTATTTGACACAGAACTTCCATTTTCTTTTTGGTTATGTATGGCTTATGATACAGAAGGCAGCTGTGTAACAATTCTAATAAATTCCAGTCTCTTGCTTTCAGTTTATTGAGCTGCAAATCCTTTGTTATATGAAGAGTGTCAAAGAGATTCTTTAGTTTTTTCAACACCTCTAAGTGTTCTTCCTTTTCTCTTTCTTTTATTATATCATTACTTAGTACAAAATCTATCTTGATGTTATTAAATAAAAAATGTTTGGCACGATATGCTTCTAAGAGAAAATCTAAATCAACAAGGCGATGTATAAAACTCTGTGTCAGGTTGATTTGTATTTTTCCGATACATCCCTCTTCATCAAGAAAGATTTCTATACTATCTCCAACAATAATAGAAGTTTTGCCTGACTGGTATTTTGCTTTTACCATCTTATAATAAATTCGCTCTCCAATTCTTATGGTAGCTTCACGCTCTGTCATAAAAGACAGTTTGCATGGTCCTTCCTTGAATGGCAATATTCCGTTTGCTGTTTTGGCATAAAGATACCTATAAGATGAAGTAATTTGATTCCATGGATTTTTGTTGTTCTCTACAATAACGGTAAATTCAAATTGCCGTCCTAATTGTTCATCGGTTAAGTCCTGTATGGATGGAAGTTCTTTGGCATATCTGACACTAACTTGTTTACCTAAATCGTCATAAAAAGTAAAAAGAGACTTCTCTAACTCTTTTATCTTGTTAGGCATTGGGGATAATTCTATGGTTGTTTTTGTCTGCCCCTTTCCTTTCTCAAGCAATTCTTTCAATTTAACAATAGGCAAACAAGTATAATACCCTTTCTTTTCAAATCCCCCTGCTTCATGTTCCCGAAGACACACAACAAAAAATAGGACACCCTTGTCGTTATAGAAATTTCGCAAATCTGCCATTTCCGCACGGTATTTCATATTCCCTTTAGGGAAAGACTTTATATTATGTCCTTTTACTTGTACAGGGATTTTCCCCAGTAAATTGTTCTTTTCTCCACTTGAATTGGAATATAAGAAAATATTACCATCCCATGATGGTGTCCTATCATTATCATCAATATATGGAAACATCCGTTTCGACTTGCGAATTTCTGTTTTTATGAAATCTACAGCTTCCCCTTCTATCCATTTTGAATTTCCTGCCATATAGATATTGATTGTCGTTGTTTGAAATCAATGCAAAGTGCGTACCAACAATATCTTTATTATCGAATCTGCCATTTTTTGCAGTGTCATAACTACCGTAAGGACATATCAAACACCTTCCTGTATAAGATTTGACATTTTCTGTTTGAAAACAAAACAGGCGCAAGCTCTATTTCGAAACAGACCTTGCACCATACAAATTAGAGAGTTATAAAAAACTTTCGGTTACGGGTTGATGATTGCTCCACCGCCCGAAGAAGAATCATCCGAGGCGACTTCGCCTTTCCTTTCCTCTCACTCGATGTCCACAACCGCCAGTCTACGCACGGCACGGCAGCCGCCACCTGTGCCCCCCCCTCGTGCCGCCTCCACGGAAGCGGGTTTCGGGAATGAAGCGCACACGCACGCTGTTGATGAGTGCGGCGGTTACTTCCTTTTCTGTTGCCACGCCGTTATTGTTCGTCGCAGCCGTGAAGTAGAATGAGCCTATGCCGCCGAGTCTCACCGAGCAGCCCTGTGCCATATACTCCGCCCTTCACGTTAGCGACCACTGCCAAAAGCTATTTAGATGAGATCTCTGCATAAGTCCCCTGACTGGGGGGATATAACTTATTGGTAGGCAGATATTGTGTTTCTGGCAAAATGGAGTTTTGCAGAGGCCTCGGATAATATTGTATCCGCTTTCAGAGTTGCACACTACGACACGACTGTCTAATTAGAGATTACTTTCTGTGAGAGGGTACTATTATAATTTATGCCCATTATAAAATACCCACTTTTAAGTATTGCGAAACTTGTTCACACCTCGTACCTTTGCAGCAAAGAAAATACAAGAGTATGATCAAACGAAAGTACCATATTATATATATGGATATACACCCCTCCACTATCGAAGCGCACTGTTCAAGAAAAGAACAGTGCGTTTTTTTTATGAACAAAATTGAACAACGTTCACTATTAACCCTTTACCCTAATTATGCAAACTCTGAAAGATGATATTCGGCAGCGCATCATCGCTACCGCCCGTGCAGAATTTATCGCACATGGTGTACGCTGCACCTCCATCCGCACAGTGGCTCGCAAGTCAGGTGTCGCTGTAGGAAACCTATACAATTACTTTAAGAGCAAGGACGAACTGTTTTGCGAGGTGCTGCGGCCTCTCACCAAGGCATTGAACAAACACATCCTGTCGCACAATGACGAAAAGTTCCTGTCGATAGACGTGTTCAACATGCGGCAACACCAAATAGATTACATCTTTGCCATGCTTGCCATCATCAAAGACTTTCGTCCAGAGCTTCGACTACTCCTATTCAACTCGGAGGGTACGTCGCTACAAGGATATAAAGACAAGATGGTGGACAGACAGATGAAAGTGGGTATGGAATACCTGCGACTGATGAAAGAACGCTATCCACATCTCAACGCCAACATTTCGCCATTCTTGGTTCACATCAATTGCTCTACATGGATAACCGTTTTCTGCGAGATTGTAGAACACGAAGATTACAGCGACGAGGATATCAAAGTTGCCTTGGAACAGTACATGGACTTTAGCATGGCAGGTTGGAAAGCATTACTGAAACCATAAGGACTAAATTTTAAAAGACAATAATATATGATGAAGACTCTCAAACGTTTAGGAGCTTACATGGGAGGGCGCAAATACTTGCTGCCATGCTCCGTAGCACTGTCGGCAGTCAACGGACTGCTGTCGCTTGTCCCGTTCATACTTTTGTGGCTCGTGGTGCGCACACTACTAATCGCCAAGGGCAACCTCTCAAACACACCCCTTATAGACTATGCCCTATGGGCTTTTGTCATATCGGTGGCAAACGTGTTGCTCTACTTTTTGGCACTGATGCTCTCTCATCTTGCAGCATTCCGTATCGAAACCAACATGAGGCGCAAAGCGATGCAACGACTGATGCGTGCACCATTGGGTTATCTCGATGAACAAAACACGGGACGTATGCGCAAAATCATTGATGAGGATTCGGGACAGACACATACTTTCGTGGCACACCTGCTACCCGATGTGGCGAGCTGCATCGTTGCTCCGATAGGTGTTATCGTACTGTTATTCGCTGTGGATTGGCAGTTGGGTACGGCTGCAATGATACCTCTCATTGGTGCGATAGGCATTATGGGATATATGATGAACCCGAAGAACAACCAATTTCAAAGGCTCTACCTTGATGCGCAGGAGAAGATGGGGGCAGAGGCAGTGGAATATGTCAGAGGTATTCCCGTGGTCAAGGTATTCCAGCAGACAGTCTTCTCATTCAAACGTTTCTACGATAGCATTATCAGCTACCGCGACCTTGTCATCAAGTGTACGCTTGTGTGGCGCACGCCAATGTCATTTTATATACTTGCTATCAATGCCTTTGCCTTCATCCTCGTTCCTACTGCTATTATCCTGATAGGACTCGGTGGAGATACAAGCACAATTATCGCCAACGTGATACTTTATGTGGTGATTGCACCGCTCATCGCTTCCAACGTGATGAAAGCCATGTATCTCAGTCAGGATCTATTCATGGCAAACGAGGCTGTGGAACGATTAGAGCAGCTCACTGATATTGCACCGCTCTCGCAGCACGACGAGCCAAAACGTGCAGAAGCGTATGACATTCGTTTCAACAACGTTTCGTTTCGATATGAGGGAGCGGAGAAAGATGCAGTGAGTCATATCAACCTTACCATTCCCGAAGGAAAGACGGTTGCATTCGTAGGAGCGTCAGGCAGCGGAAAGACCACCATAGCAAGATTGATACCCCGTTTTTGGGACGTGCGTCATGGCAGCGTTACCATTGGAGGTGTAGACGTGAGGGACATGCGCAAGGACGAGCTGATGCGCAACGTGTCGTTCGTCTTCCAAAACACCCGTCTGTTCAAAACTTCGCTCATCGAAAACCTACGTTACGGCAATCCTGATGCAACGACTGAACAGATCAACCGTGCCATCGACCTCTCACAAAGTCGTGAGATTATCGACCGGCTACCACAGGGATTGGATACCGTTATCGGTGCTGAAGGTACTTATCTTTCGGGAGGTGAGCAGCAGCGTATTGTTCTTGCCCGTGCCATTCTGAAAGATGCCCCTATCGTCGTGCTCGATGAGGCGACTGCCTTTGCCGACCCCGAAAACGAACAGCTTATCCGTAAGGCGCTGGCACATCTCACACAAGGAAAGACCGTGCTAATGATAGCTCATAGACTTACCACTGTGCAGGATGCCGACAGCATCGTAGTTGTGGACAATGGCGAGATTGTCGAACAGGGTACGCACGAGGAACTATTGAGCAGGGAAAAGCAATACCACCGTATGTGGAATGAATATCAACAATCCGTTTCGTGGAAACTATCATCTATTAAAAGTCATAAAGTCATAAAGTCATGATTAAATATTTTCAAAACCGTTTCGCTCTTACGGAAAAAGGGGCAAAAGACTTGCGGCAAGGCATCATCTTTTCGACACTGCTCAACCTTGTGCTGATGCTGCCACCCACTTATTTGTTTTTCTTCCTGATGGAGTATCTCGATAATATGCCAATGAATGCCCCTCATACGTTGTGGTTTTATCTCCTCGTGGCAGCAGGGTTAATGGTCGTGATGCTCGTCGTGATTCGTCGGCAATACGACAGCACCTATACCACCGTATATAATGAGAGTGCGCAACGCCGTATCTCCTTAGCCGAGAAACTGCGCCGTTTGCCTCTCGCCTTCTTTGGTGAGCGCAATCTCTCCGACCTCACTGCCACTATTATGGAAGACTGCACACAATTGGAAACAACGTTCTCGCACGCCATTCCCCAACTGTTTGCTTCTGTGGTAAGCATTGTCATTATCGCAGCGGGAATGTTCTGTTACGACTGGCGATTAGCCATCGCTGTGTTTTGGGTAGTACCATTTGCCTTGGTGGTGCTGTTGGTTTCACGAAATCGAATGGACAAGGCTTTTACACGTATCTACCACATCAAACGAGGAGTGAGCGAACAGATACAGGAAGGACTGGAGTGTGTGCAGGAAATCAAATCGTACAATGGCGAGGACGAATATAACCAGCGGTTCGACCAGCGATTAAAAACATTGGAAAAAGGACTTGTTGCCGGTGAACTCTTGACAAGTGTGTTTGTCAACATCTCCGCTGTATTGCTTAAACTGGGCATGCCTACCGTCATCGTTGTAGGCGCATGGATGCTTCAGCGTGGCGACGTGTCGGTGTTCGTCTATTTGGCGTTCCTCCTTGTTTCGGCAATGGTTTATAATCCTATTCTTGAAGTATGCAATCACCTTGCCATTCTTACTTTTCTCGATGTGCGTATCAAGCGAATGAAAGAGATGGAGGCAATGCCCATACAGACGGGCGACACCGAGGTGGAAGTTTCAAACTATGACATTGAGTTCCACAACGTCAGCTTTTCCTACGAAACAGACAAGCAGGTGCTTCACAATGTTTCATTCACTGCCCGACAAGGCGAGATAACCGCACTCGTTGGTCCCTCAGGTGGTGGCAAGAGCACCACTGCCAAGCTCGCTGCACGTTTTTGGGACATCAATCGTGGGAAGATAACACTGGGCGGACACGACATCTCTGACATAGAACCAGAGACGTTGCTCAAAAATTACGCCGTAGTATTTCAAGACGTGATGCTCTTCAATGCCTCTGTTGCCGACAACATACGCATAGGAAAGCGAGACGCCACCGATGAGGAGGTAAGGCATGTGGCACGATTGGCACAGTGCGATGACTTTATCAATCGTATGCCACAAGGTTACGACACGGTGATAGGCGAAAATGGGGAAACCCTTTCGGGTGGGGAGCGGCAACGTATCTCCATAGCCCGTGCGCTCTTAAAAGATGCTCCTGTGATACTCTTAGACGAAGCAACCGCCAGCCTTGATGCCGAGAACGAGACAAAGATTCAGGCTGGTATCTCTGAACTGGTGCGCAACAAGACCGTCATCATCATTGCGCACCGCATGCGCACCGTATTGGGTGCCGACCACATCATAGTACTCTCGGGCGGAACAGTCGTGGAGCAGGGTACACCCAACGAACTAATGGCGCACAATGGAACTTTTGCACAAATGGTAAGACTGCAACAAGATACTCCTTCGGCAAACATCTCATCAGAAACAGAAAAAAAAATAAAAATAGAAACAAAATAAAAGGAAGCAATCATGAAAATCGAAAAAATCAACAACCTTTTCAGGCAGCTGGCGAACTGGATTTTGCGCCATCGGCTTATTGTGGGTGTGCTGTTTGCGGTGGTCATCGCCTTTTCGCTCGTTGGAGCCAAGCGCATCGTGGTAAGAACTTCATTCGATGACTATTTCCTAAGCGACGACCCTATACTGCTCAAGACCAACGAGTTCAAGTCTATCTTTGGAAACGACTACTATGTGGCAGTGCTGGTAAAGAACAAGGACATCTTCTCCAAACGCAGTCTCACGCTCATTCGTGAGCTGAGCAACGAACTGAAAGATAGTTTGTCGTATGCCGACAAGGTAACATCGCTCACCGACCTTGAGTTTGCCTCTGGTACGGAAGAAGGTATGACCATAGAGCAGATTGTACCCGAGCAAATTCCATCGGATGCCGCTGGACTGAAAGAAATCAAGCGCAAGGCTTACAGCAAACCCTATCTGGCGAAGAAAATGGTATCGACCGATGGAACAATGACATGGATCATGGTAAAGCTGCGCCCCTTCCCTGCCGACAGTGTGTGGAAGAAGACAAGCGACATGGCTCCCGACATGATTACCGGGAGGGAAGCAGGACATATCATAGGCAAGGAGAAATATGCAGAACTTTCGCCCGCTGCTGCGGGAATGCCTTATCTGAGCTATGAGAAGGTGGTCTATCTCAAGGGCGAAATGGGACGATTGTTCCTCTTCGCATTTATCATCTCTATTGTGGTAATGCTCATCGTAACTCGTTCGCTACGTGGAGTAATAGCGCCATTGCTCACCTCTGTCTTAGGACTGCTCATCAGCTTTGGCATCATCGGCTGGACAGGCATCTATATCGACATGACTACCATGATGATAGCCGTCATTCTCACCTTTGCTTGCTCCATTGCCTACAACATCCACCTGTACAACTTCTTCAAGACGCGCTTCGTAGAGACAGGTAGGCGCAGGCAATCCATCATCGACGCGATGGGCGAGACCGGTTGGGGCGTATCGCTCTCGGCACTCACCACCGTGGCTGCCATGATGACTTTCCTTTCCATGAACATCGTACCCATGCAGGCAATTGGTATCAACACATCAATCTGTCTGCTCGCCATACTGATTACCTGCCTTTTCATGACTCCCCTTCTGTTGTCGTTTGGCAAGGATAAAAAACCAGCTGTCAACATGTCGAAGAGCTTTGAAGGCTATATTGGCAATCGGTTTGAGCAATTCGGAAGCTTTGTGATACGCCATCATCGGGGCATTGTTGCTTTGTCGGTGGTGCTGACGATTTTCTGTGGCATCGGACTCTTCTTCATCGAGCCAGCGTTCGACGTTGAGAAGACAATGGGGAGAAAAGTGCCTTACGTCAACAAATTCCTCAACCTTTGTGAAACGGAACTCGGCTCCATGTATGCCTACGATTTGATGATTACGCTGCCACACGACAACGATGCCAAGAAACCAAAAAATCTACAAAAGCTCGACCAATTGTCAAAAATTGCTGACGGTTACAAACTGACCAAACGCCACAACTCCATTACCGACATCGTGAAAGACATGAATTGCACGCTCAACGGAAACAAGCAGCAATTTTACACCATTCCCGACAATGCCGATATGGTGGCACAGTTGCTGTTGCTGTACGAAAACGCAGGAGGAACGGAGTCGGAATACTGGATGGACTACAACTATAAACGGCTAAGGCTACAAATAGAACTGAAAGACTACAACTCCAACGAAGCAGAAAAGGAAATGAACAACCTTCAGGCGGAGGCACACCGTCTCTTTCCCGATGCACACGTTTCGGTGGTGGGAAATGTTCCGCAATTCACCGTCATGCAGCAGTATGTGGAGCGAGGACAAATGTGGTCGATGATGCTGTCGGTATTGGTGATCGGCATCATCCTCGTTCTGATTTTTGGAAATTGGAAAGTGGGACTCGTAGGGATGATACCCAACATTGCCCCTGCCATTATCGTAGGTGGAATGATGGGCTGGCTGGGCTACCCACTCGACATGATGACCGCTTCGCTCATCCCGATGGTCTTGGGTATCGCAGTTGATGACACCATTCATTTCATCAACCACAGTCATGTGGCATACGACAAATATGGCAACTACAAAATAGCCATCAACCGCACCTTCCGCACCGAAGGACTTGCCATTGTGATGTCCACGGTTGTCATCTCGGCTACATTCATGGGTTTCGTCTTTTCCGATGCCACACAGATGAGCAACTGGGGCATACTGGCTGTAGCTGGCATGGTATCGGCTTTGTTGGCTGACCTCTTCCTCACCCCTATCCTCATAGACTATCTCCACATCTTCAAGCAAGAAAAAGTAAACATCAACAACACTCAAAATAACAATTAAATCAAAAAAAATATGAAAACAAGAAATTTTACATTGCTGCTCATCGCCCTGTTGGCAATTGGCAGCGCACAGGCAGCAGGACTGTCTGGTAGGGATATTATGCAAAAAGTAAAGAACCGACCTGATGGCGACACACGCTACGCTACCGTAGAGATGACGCTCATTCAGCGAAGTGGACACAAACGCATCAGAAAACTCAAGTCATGGGCTATGGACGTAGGCAAGGACACAAAGAAAATTATGTTCTTCACTTATCCCGGAGATGTGAAGGGAACAGGATTCCTCACATGGGACTACGACAATCCACGCAAGGTGGACGACAAGTGGCTCTATCTGCCTGCCATGAAAAAGACAAGACGCATTAGTGGTAAGTCGTCGAAGACCGACTACTTCATGGGTAGCGACTTTACCTACAACGACATGAGTATGCGCAATGTGGACGAGGAAAAACACCAGCTCCTGCGAGAAGAAAACTTAGGCGGACATAGATGCTGGGTGGTACAGTCGATTCCCAATGACAAGGACGAAATCTATACACGTCGAGTAACGTGGATAAGACAAGACTGTTTGATGGCTGTCAAGGCTGAATACTACGATAAACTGAACAAGCTACACCGCCGACTCTCTATTTCCAACATCGATAAAGTACAGGGCTTCTGGACGATGCACCTCATGCAAATGGAAAATGTGCAAACGGGACACAAAACCATCATTCGCATGAACAACCAGAGATTCAACATCAAGGTGGCGCCCAACCTCTTCACCGTTTCCAAATTGGAGAAAGGACTCTGACATGAACCTGATACAACTATCCACTCTCTTGCTTGTGCTGATGTTCTCGGCACAAGCATCAGCCCAAATCGACACGCTGCAAACAGAGAGCGACACCATTGTTTGTGAAGATACCATTATCAGTTTGGAAAACACTGTTGCTGGTTCGGAAGAAGTTTTGGAAGAAACATTCGAAACTACCGACGACAACGCTTTGCAGGTGCAGGTGAAAGGTTTCCTCGATACCTATCACGCTGTAAGGACAGAGGAAAAAGCCGACTGGATGGCATCGAGGACTCGGGCACGAGGAGAACTGAAACTTGAAAAAGGGGCGGCTTCGCTCTTTGTGTCGCTGAACGCTATCTACAACGGAATACTCAAAGAGCGCACGGGACTGGAGCTGCGCGAGGCTTATCTCGCCTATGCAAAGGGTAATCTTGACCTGCGTGTGGGACGACAGATTGTGGTATGGGGGGTGGCAGATGCGCTGCGACTTACCGACTGCGTGTCGCCGTTCGACTACACAGAATTTCTTGCACAAGACTATGACGATATTCGTATGCCTGTCAATGCCCTGCGTGCTAAGTACACAATGGGAGCGGTTACGCTCGAGGCGGTGTGTAATCCTGTAGCCGATTTCTTCATACTGCCCACAGATGAGCGCAATCCATGGGCAATACGCCTTTCGTCCTCACCATTGCCCTATACGATAGACTTGGAAAGTGGAAAGCCAGAGAAACGACTGAAGAATATGGAGTTTGGTGGACGCATAACCGTAAACCAAAGCGGAGTGGATTTCTCTGTGAGTGCCTTGCGGACGTGGAACAAACAGCCTGCCTTTTGTCCTGAACTGTCGGCTAATGGGAAATCGCTTCGCATAGTCGGGAAGTACCATCGCATGACTATGCTCGGTGCCGATTGCTCACTACCCATAGGTAAGTTCGTTGTCCGTGCCGAAATAGCCGACTATATAGGCGAGGCGCAGAGTGTAGGCTTGGGACAGAATGCCGTGCAGCGCAACTCCCTCAACGCCCTTGCAGGACTTGATTGGTATCCGGGCAACGATTGGAATGTAAGTCTTCAATACTGCCACAAATACACTTCGGGCAATCTTGACGGACTTTCTGCCTACCGCAATGCTGGACTTGCCACCGCACGGCTCGCCAAAGAACTGCTGCGCAACACGCTGAAACTCTCCACCTTTGCCTACATTGATGTAACAAACGGCGGCATCTTCAATCGTTTCTCGGCTTCCTATTCTCTTAACGACCAAATCGAACTCACCGCTGGCTACGACTATTTCCATGCCGACAAAGGCAAGTTTCAAATGTACAGTAAGAACTCCGAAGCATGGGTAAAGATGAAGTACAGTTTCTGAAATACGTTGCGAATAAAGAATCGATGTAGACTGATAGGCTGACTGGATGGACAGCAGCAAGTTCTCCAACCTGCCATTCACTTCCACCGCCTCACGACTTTTTCCGCCCATTCTGCTCTCACGGGGATTCCACAAATCGGGATTGCAGGAGAGTTTGCAACTGAACTGTGCGATAGAACGTCCGATGGTTATCCGTCCCATAATCGGTGCCTTACCCGACTTGTCCAGACCGCTCTTTTTAAGGTAGAGCAACACCTTCATTTTTTTGTTTTCATACGCTTTGATGTTTTGTGGCAAAATCAGCAAATTCAAAGCGTTCCTCACTTATGCAGAAAACTGCCGACCGCAGCAACAGCCACACGAGCGAAAATAATTCAGTTACCGAACATTGCTCCATCGTTACCTATGACTAAATCGGGTAACGGTTTGGTAACTGAACTTCTGCCTAAATCTGCACATTATGACCCTTTTTGAAAAGAGCACTTCTATGCAAATTATTCCGTTTCCTGCTCATTATCAGTCTGTTTACACCAACTTCGATATTTCTTCATTTTCGCTGATTAGTTGCACTTCAATTCATGACCTTTTGCATTGCAAAAGCTTACCTTTTGGAACGCGAAAGCTAAGCTTTGGATAAACGAATGAAGAATATTTAGGACACCATTGGATAATGATATGTCTTTTCCTGAATTCA
>NZ_SDIK01000030.1 GCF_008016795.1 Prevotella brunnea | reverse complement strand
TGAACGAATACGAAAATTCGCGCGGGGTTTTACGTTTTGTCATAATTTCTTACTTTTTTTATAGTCAGAATTGTGACAAGCTAAATCCGTATAAGACAAATCAGGACATTATTGAATTTTTCCCATATCACCGGGGATGGATTTTTGCAGCTTCAACACTCCGGGCTAAACAAAGAACAGGCTTGTTTTTTGTCTTTCCCGGACAGGCTCAGGTGTTGATACAAGTTCATGGCGCATGGTTTTTAGTTGGTAAATGTCCATCACTTTATAGCATTTGCCAACAACAAAGCTTTCGCACGCGCTATCTTGCCGGTCTCGGTAAGGGGAATGGAGGAAACTTTTTGATAATCATGCGGTTGATGGAACTTGGGGAGCACCTTTTCGCAAATGCTTCGTATCGCTTGCAAATCCTTGCTCTCTGTGAGCAACACAACCTCTTCACCAAATTTCTCGCTATGCCGTTTTGTGATGAGATAAGGTTTCATAAGATAGGGTTTCAACGCTTTTTCTACTTCCTCCATTTGAATTTTTATTCCGCCGGAATTGATGACGTTATCTTTACGCCCAATGATTCGGAACAAAGTTCTCAGCTTTCCCTCCTTGTCTTTTTCCGTTTTCACTTCCGCTCTATCATGTGTTCTTAAGAGTTGGTCGCACACCAATGGCGCATCGATTATCAGACAATCGTCCGCGTCAAGGGAAATTCTCACACTGTCGAAAGGCTCGTACCAATCACTTGCTGCCGACCCGTTGAGCCGACGAAGGGCAATATGCGATAGCGTTTCGGTCATCCCGTAAGTACTCCAAACGGCATTCGGAAAACTTCTCAATGCCGCCGCGAGAGCCTCATCCACTGCCCCACCACCGATAATCAAGTGCTTTATCCGCTTTAGTCTCTCGCATTCGGCGGGAGCGCGCAGGGAGTTGTAAACCTGCAAGGGCACCATCGCCGCGAAATCTATCTCACATTCGGGATTGTCGAGTTCGGAAAGTGATGTTTCCGACAACGGATGTCCGGACGGAATGACGGTCAGAAGACGAAGTCGGCGTTCCAAACTGCGAACTACCATCATTTTTCCGGCAATGTAGTCGAGGGGCATACAGAGCAGAGCGGTATCTTGAGGTTGCAAATTCAGGAAGTCGCAAGTGATGCGTGCCGAGTTCAACATGCGCCGCTTCTCCACATACAGAGGCTTCGGCGTTCCCGTAGAGCCACTGGTGTGTACAAGAACGGTGGGTTTGTCGTTGCCCCACTCAACAAGAAATTCTTTTACCGTCATGTCATTTCCATGGGTTTTTCATATCGACCGCTATCCGAACATCAATCATCGAAATTTAATAGTTCATCATCAGCCGGTCGCCGACAATGGTGAGCGGCATCGGAATATTGTCTGTGAAAAGCTGTCCGGTACCCAATCCCTGCGGCATTCGGATATTCGGTCCGTAAATCCTCGCGGTAAGCTGCGCGATGGCATTCAGTCCGATATTGCTTTCCAACGCCGATGTTATCCACGAGCCAATGTTTCGTTCGTGAGCAAGCTCAATCCATTCCCTCGTCCCTGCCATTCCTCCGTGTAAACTTGGTTTCAAGACGATGTATCGCGGATGCAGCGTTTCCAAAAGTTCTATCTTCTTTTGCCGTTCGTTCACACCAATGAGTTCCTCATCAAGAGCGATGGCTATCGGAGCATCAGCACAAAGTCGCGCCATATCCTTCCATTGCCGTTGCTTAATGGGCTGTTCGATGGAATGAATATTATATTTTGCCAGAGTTTCCAACCTATCCATGACTTCCGCCGGCGAGAAACCGCCATTGGCATCCACGCGAAGCTCCATTCGTTCCCTCGGAAACAAGGAGCGAATATGCCTAATCAGTTCCATTTCCTTCGTGAAAGCTATGGCTCCAATCTTTAGTTTTACACATCGAAAACCTTGCCGAATCTTTTCCTCGAGGCGTGCGGACATCTCATCGTAAGTTCCCATCCACACCAGTCCATTGATGGGAATGCCCTCCTCGCCACGTCCGAAAGGAGTGGAAAAGAAGTCGGGTTTACCCCCGGCATCAAACTGTGCCATTGCCGTTTCCAATCCAAAGAGCATCGACGGATAAGGTCTCATCGCCTCGCTGTCAATCGTCCCCGTTCGCTCCACACCATCACAGAACTCTCGCAACTTTCTTTCGTATTTCTCAGGAGGCAGCGCATCGCATGAAAGGTCGGGCAACGTGGCACACTCCCCCACGCCTTTCACCCCAGGATGTTCTTTGGAAGAGAGCGTAACAAAGAAGCTCAAACGAGATGTATAGACACCGCGCGACGTTCCGGCAGGCGACTTGAAATGCAAAGTCTTTGATGTGATGCGTAATTGATAAGGCGACATAAGCAAATGGTATTAAGAATTGAAACGATACAAGACGTTTAAGGGAATTTGGGATATTTATCGAAGTCGGGCTTGCGCTTTTCCAAGAATGCTTTTCCGCCTTCCTGCGCCTCATCAAGCGTATAATACAGCATGGTGGCATCTCCGGCAAGTTCCTGAATACCGGCTTGTCCATCGAGTTCGGCATTAAATCCCGCCTTCATCATGCGCAGAGCAAGAGGTGAACGTTCCATCATTGTTTCCGCCCATTCCACACATTCGTCTTCCAACCTATCGAAAGACACCACTTTGTTCACCAATCCCATGCGCTCAGCTTCCTCGGCAGAGTACTGACGGCAAAGAAACCATATCTCGCGCGCCTTCTTCTGTCCTACGATGCGTGCCAAATAAGAAGCACCGAAACCGGCATCGAACGAGCCTACTTTGGGACCGGTCTGACCAAAGATGGCGTTTTCCGAAGCGATAGTCAGGTCGCAAACAACGTGCAGCACGTGTCCTCCGCCTATGGCATAACCATTTACCATTGCGATAACCGGTTTAGGAAGACGGCGAATCTGCATCTGTACATCCAAAACGTTCAGCCTTGGCACGCCGTCCGTGCCCACATAACCACCTTTCCCCTTAACATGCATGTCTCCACCGGAGCAAAACGCCTTGTCGCCGGCACCGGTAAGTAAGACCACTCTTATATCCAATGCCTCGCGACAATAAGCAAAAGCTCGCGACATTTCCCACACCGTGAGGGGCGTGAAGGCATTGCGATAGCGCGGACGATTAATAGTTATCTTCGCGATATGATTGTACTCCTCGAATAAAATCTCCTTGAAATCAAACCCTGCTATGGGCTTCCATTCTCTCTTGTCCATATCTCTTTTTTATTTATCTTCACCAGAAGAGAACCGTCGAGCAGACAGTTTCCTCTTGAATAATTCGTAATATTCTCCTACCACCCGGGCATCGGCTTCGGCATCTGTGAAAACTTCAAGCAGCAACGGTTTCTCGTTGCTCCGAAAGAATGCTTTTAGTGCTTTCTTCAGTTCCTTTTCATCATGAGCGGATAAGTAATCAATATCGTTTTCGCGGCATACTCCTCGAGCGGATGTCGTGTGTGCTGCACTAATCATCGTGTCGCGATGGGGCGATTTCTCAAGACCGGGAAGCTGATGAAAGATACCGCCACCACCATTGTTAAGCAGCAAGACATTCACATTCGTTGTCAAATTGCGATTCCACAAGGCGTTTCTATCATAAAAGAAACTCAAATCGCCAATAATGCAATAGACTTTGCGTTCTTCGCGAACTGCCGTTGCATAACCAACTGCCGTCGATAAAGTTCCCTCTATCCCATTTGTGCCTCTGTTGGCAAACAAATATTCATGCGAATAGATATTACCCAATCGCAAAGGCGAACTGTTGCCATAGAAAAGGGCAGCGAGAGAATCGTTTTTCCTCATCGTCTCATGAAAAAGTTTCACCGCCTGCATCTGAGAGAAGGATGGTTGGTAAGCGTTGGCTATTTTTCGAGCCTTGACAATCACATCATGCCACAGTTTTCCAAATGCCTTGGGCGGTTGGTTCTTAACCGCTTGCGACAGAACTTTCAAAGCATCTTCGGGTAATCCCTGAACAACATCGGTGAGGTTCATAAATGTATCACAAACCTCCCCCCACTGATCAACAAACACTGAAGTAACGTCCTTGCAACTACGGAGGAATTTCTTCAACCGCTTGCTCACGATTGTTCCTCCCATATAGACAATATAGTCGGGCTTGTATCGCTCGTCATCACCGATTACCGATAATATCTCATCGAAATGCTGTGCCGAACCAGCAGTGTTGTCAGCTGTTTTCTCTCGTAAGACAACTGAAAATGTGTCTAAAATGGCTATTCCCGATATAGCCTCGTCTGCCTTAACAACATTCATCTGTCCGAAGACAATCATCGGCTTTTGAGCATTGGCAAAACCAACCGCGATGTTCGTCATACGCTCATGACTGATCACGGCTTCGTGGAAAGTTATCTTACGTTGCGGTGGCAGTGTGTTTACCGTAAAATCAAAAAGTGGCTCGGAGATTGGTACGTTGATATGAACAGGGCAGCCTCGTCGGTTTGCTGACAGTGCCTCGTTTATCAACCGGTTGCAATACCATCGTTCCTCATCATTCGCAGGCTCGGGCAAGCTCACTCGTTTGCGGACGTATGGCGACAAAGCCTCCATCTGCGGCAGAGTTTGTCCGTCTTGCTGTCCAATCCATTGTCGTGGTCGGTCTGCCGACACAACGATGAGTTGCCGGTTTTGGTAATAAGCCTCCGCTACCGCAGGAGCAACATTCAGCAGTGCCGTTCCTGAAGTAACACAAACAACTACCGGTTCATTGATTTTCATACACAAGCCAAGTGCGAAGAAGCCAGCCGAGCGTTCGTCGGTAACGGAAAAACACTCTATCGCCTCACATTCACAAAAATTATGCACAATGGGAGCATTGCGAGAGCCCGGACAAACCACGGCTTTACTTATTCCGAACTCTGTCAATAGTTCCGTTAGCATATTTACGTTTTCCTTATTGCTGAACATGATTGTTTATGCGTATGATTTATGGCTTTTATGAATGAATGATTTGCGATGGAGCCTTAACACTCTTCCAATAATTGTTTCATTGCCGCGAGCTTCGCCTTCGTTTCTCGCCATTCGCTTTCCTCTGTGCTTTCTCTCAATATTCCACCTCCCGCATACAGCCGACAAAGGTCTTCGGCTATCTGCATACAGCGAAGAGAAACATAAAGATGGGTTTCGCCATTAGGATCTACCATGCCGGCAAATCCGCTATAATAACGGCGAGGTGATGTTTCGTTTGCCAAGATAAATCGGCGTGCCGCGTCTTTAGGTATGCCACATACGGCAGGAGTGGGATGCAGATTATCCAACAAATCACCCAAGCGTTTCGGATCGTTAATGGTGAAGCAAAAATCCGTACGTAAATGTAACAGGTCGGCTGCCGCACGAGTAGTGAAAGGACCATTTTCACTTATGTTGGAGGCGAACTTCTCCAAATGATTTCTAATATATTCAGCCACATATTGCTGTTCCGCTTTGTTCTTCATCGACCATTTTTCCTCTCCGGTCTTATGCATCATTGTCCCTGCCAATGCCATTGTTTGCCAACTCGTATCACTGCCGGTCAATAATACTTCCGGAGTTGCCATGAGCCATGTGCCCGACTGTGGCGTTGAGAAAAGGGAAACAAACTGATCGGGATAGTCTTTGCAAGCGCGCAGAAAGATTTTCTCCGGTTGCAGTTTGTCATACAGTTCAACATCAAGACAACGCGACAATACCAATTTAGAGAAAGTGTGGTTCGTCAATTGTTGATGGAATATGGAGAAATCGCGATGATAGCTTGTTTTATCCGATTTCACAGAGCGTGGTCTCGCTGATGTCTCGGATAATTGCAGCTTTAATGACGCATTGATTTCCACCTTTTCGGGAAGGAGTAAGAGCACGGGACACGTTGCCGAAGGGCTGAAAGGGGCAATGACAAAACCACGTTTTCCGTTTAATTCGGTAAGGGATGACAAAACCAATGGGGCATCCTGTCGTCCGGTTATCTTCACATATTGGTCGGCATTCGGCAACCGATAAAAAGCATACGACCGCATATTGGCTACAATATTACTTCATTTCTTCTTGGGGTCAATGACATAATTGGTAACTTGAACTGTGGAGATAATCTCACCATTATCGTTCTTTACGTCCACTTGCCACACATGTAGCTTATTGCCCTTATGAACCAGTTTGCCAAAGGCCGTTACCGTTCCTCCGTAAGGCATTGCCTTTACATGACTACCACTGACATTGATTCCCAACGCCATCTTTCCGGGGCAAATCCCATTAGAGCCAACCCCTGCCACATTCTCCGCTAACGCCAACGTGGCTCCGCCGGAGAGAAATCCGAATATTTGTTTGTTGCGATCATCTACCGCCATCTTTGCCATCAAAGTATCAGGTTCAGGAGTTGAGATGAATTGCATGCCCAAGGTGCGGCTCAATCCGTCTTCTTTTTCCAAGCGTGCACTTATTTTTTCTACATCCATATCATGAATTCTTTTATTGGGGATATCAAGCCCAAGGGGTATCTGTTTTTCGTTTCTTGCAAAGATAGTAAAAAACGAACAGTCCACAAAACATTCAAGGCGATTTCCTATCCCCTTCATAATAAAAAATCCTCTTCTACTGTCTCAGCGGAGGAGGATTTTTGTATCGTATGTTTAACGAGTTTACTTTATGGCATATTTCTTTCCGTTCTTAATATAGATGCCACGAGTAGGGCTTTCTATTCTTCTACCTTGCAAATCGTAATAATAATTGTCTTGTGTCTCATTGCTCACAACTTCCTCAATGGCATCGGGGATCAAGAAGTGGAACGAGAGCGTTCCATCAGCGTTGCTTTCGATTTTATAGACAGTTTTTTCCAACTTACTCCCATCAAAGAGACTGAATGATTTTATCTCGTTTACGCCGTTGCCATAAAGATGTTCTTTTTGAGCATCCCACTCAAACTCACTACCATTGGCAGCAACAACGTAAGCTCGCTTCGAGTCTTGAATATTGTTTACCTCATTCTCTTCCCAAGCTCTCTTGTCGTAGGCGATATGCGTAACCAACAATCCCGGACTGAAGGTGTTAGTATTAGAGGAGTAGCTATCGGAACAAGTTTCGGGATACCACGTACTGGCGGAAGAACGATTTTCCAAAATGAAATATTCTTTTTTATTATTCGGGTTGCGTATCAGCACTGCCACATCGGAATGGTCGCTTTCGGTAGGCATAAGCTTTATATAGGATTTATCGGTAAGCTCCGGAATGTCCAACCATCCGAGACAAGAACGTTCGTAGGCGGTATAACCTATCGGCGCGCGACCTTGGCGGATGTAGCCTCCCTCATCCATAATCGACCAAAAGCCGAAAGGAGCATCATTGTCATAAGAATAATCGGTTACGTAAAAGTCGGGCAAACCTAAGGCATGACCGAACTCATGGCAGAACACGCCCATACCCATCAAGGTGTTATTGTCATCCAACTCATTACTTACGAAACAACCATTGAAATGAAATCCTGCAATGTTAAAATTCGGTTCAAAATCGAACTGCTGCGGCCAAACTAAATAGGGATTACTACTGCTCGTAGCTTCTCCTTTACCGGCATACAGAACACTGACGAATTGTATGTTTCCATCCCCGTCAAGATATTTGGAAAAGTCCGCGCCTTGATCCATTGCCGCTTTTACCGCATCCGCCACAAGCTCATCAACATGGAGGTCATCGCCATTCATATTATTCTTTCCGTAATATCTATAACTTTTGCTGAGCGTAACAACTCCCAATACATCGAACGTGGGTTCGAATAGTCCACGACTCTGAGCTACAAAGTAATCTTTTACGGAACCTACGCAATTTGGTTCTCTTCTATAACCCTTCTCATTGAAATAGGCAGTCATATGCTCTTTCGTTGTGGAAGGCTTGAACTTCGTGTCATTAAACTGTACCATGATTACGGGTATATTCACCTTGCCGATGCTTTTAACAGGTCCCAGTCCACTCCGACCATATTTCCCCAGTCCATCATCTGTAGAGACATAGATTTCCTTTCTCGGGCGAATGTATCTGCTTTTGCGCTTGGAACGTTTCAGTTCACTCAAACGAGAAAGTACCTGCTGACCGTCAAGAAATTCTTTTTCTTGTTCCGATCTTTCGGTTATTTCGTGGGCAAGAAAGTCTGAAGGTATCAGTCTCCCATTTTCAATGATGGCATAACGCAGTTCATCGGTATCGGTCATCACCAACACCTGTCCATCCACTGTGGTATAATAAGCCGCCCCTCTATCGCCATGCACGTAAACTCGTACCGTCGTACCATCCGGTTGAGTCATGGTCCATAACTTTTTGATGGGACGGATGGCACTCATCGGTAAAGCGATAAATATTGCCAAAACAGATAGTAACAGTAATTTTCTCATGTTGTTGATATTGTCTTCTTAATTTTTTGATTTCTGCATTTTTATATCGCAGAATATGCAAAGATAATAAAAACGGAATTACGATGCAACAATTCCCATGAAAAACTTTCTCTACCCTTACCCCAAATCGGGCACATTAGAAACCACTTTGGTTCTTTTTCCTAATGACCGCCGGTAGAAACATTCAATTATAGATGTTTGTTATTCAGCAATTTACTGACGAAAAACCATATACAATGAACTCATAGCCACACCTGCCTGCCCGGAGATATGGGAAAAGTTTAATAATGTCCTGAATTTTCTTCATTCATCTATCAAAAGCTTAGCTTTTGCTTTCCAAAAGATAAGCTTTTACAATGCAAAAGGTCATGAATTGCAATGCAAAAGGCAACCTTTTAAATTGTAATTTATATTTTGTTGATTATCAATGGATTACAAAACGCATCTCGGGCGCGGTTTTTGTAATGTAATTTCGCAATGATGACCGGGTCGAATATTCGCTATCAAGCATCTGCCATATACCACCGGGAAATCCTAATGAGCGATTTGGATTTAATGATGCTGTCCAAAAGTGGTATTCGTATTGAACTCACATCGCCATTTCTTTCTATCCTTCACGAATGGAAGCCAACAATCCGGCTATCTTACAGCACGAACATAAATCAAAAGAATAAAGTGAAAGAAAACTGCAAATCTATAAATTTCTAACCTGAATAACACAAGATTGATATAAAATAAGTGAAAAAACTTGTCCAAACATTTATATTTTATTATTTTTGTTCGGTTATTGTTAAGGTATCTTTCTAAACAATCACTTTGACATGATTCGATTATCAATTAATTATTAATTCTTATGTTAAGAAAAACTACATTATTTTTCGTGTTCCTGCTATCGGTAACACTTTTCGCGGCACCTGTTTCGCAAGAACAGGCAATGAGAGAAGCGCAAGCCTTCCTAAACAGCAGAACAAGCTTGCCACGCTCGATGAAGATGCGCCGGGCATACAGAGTTCCAAAACTCAAGTCGGTTTCCGAACAATCGTATTTCTATGTATTCAACATAGGCACAAACAACGGATTTATCATTGTATCAGGCGACGATCGCACTACTCCCATTTTGGGTTATACCGATGCGGGCACGTTTGACGCAGGCAAGATAAACCCAAACATGAAATCGTTTTTGGACGCATACGTGGAAGAATTCAAACAATTGGACAAAATGAATGTCTCATCAAGGAGGGCACCCGCACGAAAAGCGATTTCAAGATCAAAAGAGCCAATAGCACCGTTAGTGGCCATTCACTGGGATCAGGAAGTTCCCTACAATAAACTCTGTCCGGAAATAACAGATGAAAGTATGAAAAAAGACACGCGCAACGGACGTTTCGTAACGGGCTGCGTGGCTACCGCGATGGCACAGGTCATGAGATATTATCAATGGCCACAGGGGAAAACCTTGATGCCGATTCCGGCATACACCTCCAAGCAAGCGAATTTGGATGTTTCGGAGTTGCCGGTAACCACTTTCGACTGGAGAAACATGCGAAATGTTTACGGTAGAAACTACTCCCAAGCAGAGGCTGATGCAGTAGCAAAGCTGATGCAGTATTGCGGAAGCAGCGTTCGCATGAATTATTATTATTCCTCCAAGGGAGGTTCCGGAGCTTTTGGCAGCGATGTGCCCAAAGCTCTTAAAACCTATTTCGATTACGCGGCCACAACAAAACTGATAACACGCTACGATTATACCGCAGATACATGGGCAGACGCACTTTACGGCGAGTTGAAGGCGAAACGTCCGGTGGTGCTCTGTGGTGCATCGCCTTTCGGTGGGCACTGTTTCGTAGTGGATGGATATGCCGAGGGCGAGTACTTCCACATTAATTGGGGGTGGAGCGGTAATCAGGATGGATATTACCGCCTATCGGTTTTAGAACCGGGAGCACAGGGTATAGGTGGTTTTGAAGGTGGTTATTCCCAAGATCAACAAGCCATCATCGGCATTCAGCCGAACAAAGGGCAGCCAGCTGCCTGCACGCTGGTGGGTTATGATATATACCCATCTGTGAAAACTGTCAATCGCGCATCAAAAGACGTGAACTTCAAGGGAGCAGATTTCTATTCCAAAGATGATAAATATTCATATACATTCAAAGTGCTGAATATGGAGAAAGGCCCAAGAAACTGTTATCTCAGCATCGGGCTATGCGATGAAAATAACCAATTGATTCAAGTATTGAGCAATGGAACGGAAGAATGTAAATATAAAGACTACAACTATTATTATACCATCAAATTATGGGAGTTGAACGACTTCGGGGCAAACCTTCCACTAGGTAAATATAAGGTATTCCCGGTGTATAGAGAAAAGACAAATGAAGATTGGAAACTCTGCGACGGTTATACGAAAAGCTATGTAATGGTGGAAATTACAGAAACACAGTATCGTGTTTCGGAAACGGAAGACGGGTCGAACTTCAACCTCAACGCTACTGCGAAAATCGAAGGAACACCAACAGTGAAGTCTCCCTGCTCGTTTACTTTTGACGTGAAAAACACTGGTTCTGATTATTACGGTCTCGTGGGACTTAGAATCGACAAGAATAATGTTGAAGAGAATGTGGTGTCGCTGTCTGTCGCACGTGGCAAGACATCGCAGATATCGTTCGGTTATATCCCGAAAACTGCCGGAACGTTCAAATACAGTTTGGTCAGCGTAGAGGAGTCTTATAACGAGGTCACAAAGAAATGGGAAGACATCTATACGGAAATTCCCGGTTCATCAGGCACATTCATCGTTCGGGAGGCCGGAAACGGAGGTAATCTTGAGGCAGAGGTAAGCATTGACGCGAACAAGGACGGTGTTGTCTATGGAAAAGGCATTACGGGTAAGTTCACATTGACAAACAATGCTTCTACACCATACAATGACAAGATATACGTAACCGTGTTCCAACACTCAGGAAGTAAATGGTACAACCTCGGCGATGTTCCCCGAGAAGTATCGGTAAAGGCAAACGGAACGCTCACACAGACATTTAAATTTGTTGGTTTGAGTGAAGGGCAGAGTTATCTTGTGAGTGTGTTCACACATAAAGATGGTGAGGATTGGGACGAAAGGGGTTATTCCGCTGAATTCAAGGTGTTGCCCGGTGTAACGGCTTTCTATCCGGACGGAACTTTCAAGACTTTCAATCCGACAAATGACATAGATTTAGGCAATGCCACAACCATTGATTTCGGTTCATCAACCCTCAAGGGGACACTTGCCGGAAGTACGAACCCGAATGCGCTCTACTATTTCGCTGAAAAAGCAAACGTACCTTCTGCACTTGCCGGAAAGAACATCATTGTAAACAGGGAAGCCGAGAAGATAACCTTGGTAGATGATGCCAATTCTGACTTCATGCCGTTTAATGATTTTACAGTCAACGACATAACCTATACACGCAAGTTTGAAAAAGGCTACAACGGAACAAACTACAATTGGCAAACCATCACGTTACCGTTCGAGGTAAACAAGATTACTATCGACAACACGCCTTACGAGTGGTTCAAATCGAAAGATGACAAAGACAAGAGCATCCGACTGATGAATGTATTTGGAGAAGACGACGCGCAAAAAATCATTTACTATGACTACGTAAATGATTTCAAGGCTAACCAACCTTATATCGTTGCGATAGACGCAAAATTATTGGGAGAAACCGGCATACAGACTGCGAAGGAAGTAGTGTTCCATGGTACGAATGTTGAGATCATTGCAGATGCAATCCCCGTGGTTTCGGGAACGAAGTATAAGTTTATCGGAACCTACACGAAGGAGACAGTAGAGAAAGCATATCAACTGAATGCCACAGGCACGGAATTCATTGCCAAGCCCTCAAGCACCGTCGCGCCGTTCCACGCTTATTTCGCAACAGCAGATGGTGTCATAGCCGGAGAAGATAATACCAACCCATTGAAAGTAGATATCATTACTCCTGCCTTAGGCATTACCGATGTAGATGCAAACGCTGCTAATGACACCTCTGTTATTTACAACCTAAACGGCGTGATAATCGGACGTGGCGCAATCGATTTCAACAGCCTGCCAAAGGGCATTTACATCATTAACGGCAAAAAAGTTGTTAAATAGATATGAGTTGATGAAAGTAAACGGAAATTTCCCTCACCACGAAGAAAAACCTGTATCGCAGAGGGACAACTAATCAAGTAAGAGGTGTATTAGGGCAATCCAAATACACCTCTTATCATTTTTATTCATACCGGCTCACGCACTTTTATAAGACAGTGCCTCAAAATTAAACGTATAAACGCAACTAATCTCTATTTTTTCGCTATCTTTGCACCATAATATATAAAGAGAGGATATGGAAGTCGCGAAGAAATCGCTTTTGGGAATGAACCTGTTGGAACTGAAAGCCGTCGCGAAAGAATTGGGAATGCCTGCTTTTGCCGGAGGACAAATGGCAAAATGGCTCTACGAACGGCACATTTCAACAATAGACGAAATGACCAATCTTGCGAAAACGAACAGGGAGAAGTTGAATGCTGCTTACGTTATAGGCTGCAAAATGCCGATAGAGGCACAACACTCCCAAGACGGAACGATAAAATATCTGTTTCCGACGGAAAACGGAAAATCGGTAGAAACTGTGTACATACCCGATGGCGATCGTGCCACACTTTGCGTATCATCACAGGTGGGGTGTAAGATGAATTGCTTGTTTTGTCAAACCGGCAAACAGGGATTTGAGGGCAATCTGTCGGCAACGGATATTCTGAACCAGATTTATTCCCTACCCGAACGCGACCGGCTTACGAATATCGTGTTCATGGGACAGGGAGAACCAATGGATAATCTTGACAACGTGTTGCGTGCGACACAGATCCTCACTGCCGATTATGGCTATGCGTGGTCGCCTAAGCGCATCACAGTGAGCAGTGTCGGCATAAAGGGAAAACTGAAACGTTTTTTGGAGGAAAGCCATTGCCATGTGGCAATCAGTCTGCACAATCCCATCGCGGATGAAAGGGCGGAATTAATGCCCGCGGAGCGTGGAATGTCGATAACAGAGATTGTGGAATTGCTGCGAAACCATGACTTCTCACATCAACGCCGACTCTCGTTCGAGTACATTGTCTTCCGAGGCGTGAACGATTCCGAAAAACACGCCAAGGCTATTGTGCGGCTTCTGAAAGGTTTGGAGTGCCGATTGAACCTCATTCGCTTCCACCCCATACCTCACGTGCCACTCAAAGGCGTAGATGACAAAAAGATGGAGGCTTTCCGGGATTATCTGACCGGACACGGCATCTTTACAACCATTCGCGCCAGTCGCGGACAAGACATTTTCGCGGCTTGTGGCTTGCTTTCCACAGCTAAAAAAATCGCCGATGAAAGGGCGTGATATTTTCTGCCTCGGCTGGGCTTTTATGCTGCTTGTCATGGCTTCGTGCCGAGAGAGAGCATTCTTGCCGAAAAGTGGAGGCAGGCTTTATGAAGTGGTGGTAGTGGACGACAGGGACAGCCTGCTCTATGATGTGCTTTCCACAAGGATGGAAGGATTGCCACAACGCGAGCCATGCTTCGACGTAACAGAGCTGAGTTCCGAACAGTTCACGGGCAATTTCCGGTTGGCACGCAATATCATCATGCTGAAGATAGACAGCACGCGCTATGAAACAACCGAAATGCGCATGCAACGCGATGCCTATGCCCGACCACAAGTGGTGGTATCACTAACTGCACCCACGCAATTGGAATTGCAAAAGTTTCTGCAGAAGAGTGAGAAAACGTTGCTCAACTACCTGATAAAAAGCGAAATGGCAGTTACGCTAAAACGCTTTTACAAAGAGCAAAACACCCAAGCCGAAAAAACGATAAACGAAATGTTTGGGGCAACCATGCGAATAGCCGGGAATATGACATCGAGCAAAAAGGGAAATAACTTTCTGTGGCTGTCAAACAATGCCAATTCGGGTATGGAAAACATCTGTTTATACACAATATCCAAGGCAGACTTCAAACAACAGCGGGACAGTGTGATGCGAAGAAATATTCCCGGAGAGCGAGATAATATGTTCATGACCACGGCAGCCATAACCTCAACAAGCGTGAACAAGGGAAAGTCTGTAACAATAAGGGGCTTGTGGGAAATGAAAAACGATGCCATGGGCGGACCATTCGTCGCATATATCAGGACAGATGACGGAAGAAAGGATAGCTTTCTTGTGGCAGAGGCATTCGTGTACGCGCCGGAAACAAGGAAAAGAAATTTGACGCGACGCTTGGAAACAGCTCTATACACCTTGAAATCAAGACCAAAGGCATACAGATAGACAATGTGGATAACGCGATTTTTAAACAAGATACCGCAATAGATGAAATAAGAAGAACAATTAATATACGAAAAGATATGTACGAAGATAGAAAAATACGTGTGGCAATCACCCACGGAGATACCAACGGAATTGGATATGAAATCATATTTAAGACTTTTGCCCGACAGGGAATGCTCGATTTGTGCACACCCATCGTCTATGGCTCACCCAAAGTGGCAACCTATCATCGCAACGCTTTGGGAGTTCCGGCAAACTTCACGATAATAAACGAAGCGGAAGAGATTAAGGACGGACGAATCAACTTTGTCCCCGTGTTCGATGAAGAGATAAAAGTGGAATTGGGAAAGCCCACTGAGATATCGGGAAATGCCGGTTTGAGAGCCATCGACAGAGCTTTGGAGGATTTCAATAAAGGTGTATTTGATGTCCTCGTAACGGCACCCATCGACAATAACGAGGAGTTTCATTTCAGCGGTCAGAGCAGATACATAGAGGACCATTTAGAATTGGAAGGACAAGGAATTAATATGTTGCTGAACGAACATCTGCGCATCGCTTTGGCTACAAGAAACCTGCCTCTGAAACAGGTGGCAGAGACCATAACAGCCGAGAAAATAACCGATAGCGCGACACGACTGTACAATAGTATTTGTCGCGACTTCCGTATTTCAAACCCACGTGTTGCCATTCTCGCGCTTAATCCCAAAGCAGGAGCCAACGGATTACTTGGGTCGGAGGAACGCGACATCATCGCTCCGGCTATCGAAACTCTCGAAAAGAATAATATTCAATGCTTCGGTCCTTATGCAGCGGACGAGTTTTTCGGTGCAAGCGATTGGGAACACTTCGATGCGACTTTAGCAATGTATTACGATCAGGGACTGGCTCCTTTCCGTACATTGACAGTGGAGGCAGGCGTGAACTATTTGGCGGGACTGCCCCTCGTGTGCACAGCACCGGATATGAGTACAGGGTTTGATATTGCAGGGAAAGGAATTGCCGATGATATGTCCTTCCGCCATGCCATCTATTCGGCAATCGATATATATCGCAACCGGATGGAATATAACGAGCCGATGGCAGCACCTCTGCCAAAACTCTTCAAGGAAAAACGAGATGAGACGGATAAGGTACGCTTCACCGTTCCCAAACATCGCAACGAACCGATACGGGAAAGCGAATAGTGTGTATTCATGAAGTTTGGACGTTGAATTAAACCATACTTTCAATGAAGAAGAAATACCAAAACGTTTTTTTTATCTTTGGCATTATAGTACTCGTTGTCATGCTCACGCAATTGGATTTCGCTGAGGTGTGGCAAGGGTTGCGCAATGCCGGCTATTGGTTTTTCGCGGTTGTAGTTCTGTGGTTCTTTCTGTACATCTTCAATACAGCCTCATGGTATATCATTATCAGGAGTCAGGAAACAAAAGACGAGAAAAATAGAAACATCGTTCCGTTCTGGTGGCTGTATAAGGTCAGCGTATCAGGGTTCGCGCTGAATTATGCCACTCCGGGGGGCTTAATGGGCGGAGAACCTTACCGCATCATGGAGCTTTCGCCCAAGATTGGAGTGGAAAGGGCTACCTCGTCGGTGGTTCTTTTCGTAATGACCCACATCTTCAGCCATTTTTGGTTCTGGCTTCTTTCCATACCCCTTTACATTCTCACGCAGGATGTGAGTGTTTTCATGATAATTTTGCTTTCCATTGTGGGAATGTTTTGCCTTGTGGCTATATGGTTTTTCTTGTCGGGATATAAGAAAGGATTGGCAGTGCGCATGATGAGGCTTTTGGGCAACATACCCGGCATAAGGAAATGGGCGAAACATTACGTGGAACTTCACGATGAGCAACTTCGGAATATTGACGAACAGATAGCAGCATTGCACAATCAACAACCCAAGACTTTCTTGACAGTTGTGCTGTCGGAACTGCTGTGTCGCATTTTCAGTGCCTTGGAAGTCTTTTTCATTCTCTTGGTGCTCTTCCCGAGTGTGAACTATCTGAATTGCATCTTGATAATCTCCTTCACAACACTATTTGCCAACATGCTGTTCTTCATGCCCTTACAGTTGGGAGGAAGAGAAGGAGGCTTCCTGATGTCAATTTCCGGATTGGGACTCACTGCCAACGCCGGTATTTTTGTTGCGTTAATTGTGAGAATCCGTGAGCTGATATGGACGGCTATAGGACTGTTGCTCATCAAAATCAATCAGCAACGCAGAAAAAACTGAATCATTATCTGTTAAACTCTGCCAAAATTGCAGAAGTTTGGAATAAAATGGGTAAATTTGTCAGCTAAATGAACAATACGGAATTACAACGCGTAAAGCAGCGCTACAACATAGTGGGCAGTTGTAAAGCACTCAACAGAGCACTCGACATTGCACTGCAGGTGGCACCAACTGACCTTTCCGTTCTCATCATCGGGGAGAGCGGAGTGGGTAAAGAAGTTCTGCCTCGAGTAATTCATGATAATTCACCGCGAAAACGCGAGAAATATTTTGCGATAAACTGTGGCTCCATACCTGAAGGAACCATCAATAGTGAGTTATTCGGACACGAAAAAGGTTCTTTCACGGGGGCAATCGGGGAAAGCGAAGGCTACTTCGGAACAGCAGATGGAGGAACCATCTTCCTCGACGAAGTGGGAGAACTTCCATTGGCTACGCAATCGAAACTGCTACGTGTACTGGAGTCGGGCGAATATATCCGCGTCGGAGGTCAGGAAGTGCGAAAGACAAATGTGCGCATCATCGCCGCCACAAACGTAAATATGCGCAAGGCTGTAAGTGAGGGCAAATTCAGGGAAGATTTGTACTATCGGCTGAACACTATCCCCATTCAAATGCCACCATTACGTGATCGTGGAGAAGACATACTGCTACTATTCCGTCTCTTTGCCATGCAGATGGCAGAGAAATACCGATTACCAAAGATTATTCTTACGGAAGATGCCAAACAATTGATGTTGCATTATAAATGGCCTGGGAATGTGAGACAATTGAAAAATATCACGGAACAAATGTCAATCTTGAGTGAAAAACGCGAGATAACCTCCGAGATGCTCTCACATTTCATTCCGAAAGATCCGGAAAGCACCCAATTGACGGTTGTGCAGAATGGGGGGAAATATAGTTATGAGAGTGAGCGTGATTTGCTGTATAAAATCCTGTACGAGCTGAGAGGAAATGTAAGTGATTTGCGAAGAGACTTGAACACCGTGAGGAAACAACTGGAAGACGCACAGGCACTCAATGTTCCACACCAGTTTGAGCCATTGGCGGCAGAATCTACCGGAAATCTACCGATGCCCACAAAAACGATTGGATCGGAAACAGCATCGAATGGACAGATTGAGTTTGCCGAAGCTGAAGAAATATCAGAACCGGAAACACTGAATATCAATGATATAGGCAGGCAACTGGTGGAAAAGGCTTTGGAAAGAAACAACGGAAACAGGAAAAAAGCCGCGCAGGAGTTAGGTATCAGCGACAGAACTCTCTATCGAAGAATAAAGCAATATGGATTGGAAAATAATAAATAGGTTCATTGGATCACCTTTTTTATACCTCGTGTGCCTGCTATGGCTGACCGCTTGCTCGGTAAGCTATAAGTTCAATGGAGCCAGCATTGATTATACCAAGGTGAAAAGCATTCAGATTGCCGACTTCCCCATCCGCTCCACTTATGTGTGGGGACCCATGGGACCCATGTTTAACAACAAGTTGAAAGACATATTTGCCAATCACACTCGCTTGCAACAAGTGAAACGCAATGGCGACATGAAACTGGAAGGAGAAATAACCCAATATCAACAACGAAACAAAAGTGTATCAAGCGAAGGATATTCCGCGCAGACAGAACTTTCAATCACCGTAAACGTACGCTTTGTGAACAATACTAATCACAATGACGACTTTGAAAGACAGTTCACGGCATCGGCAACTTACGAAACCACGAAGAGCCTCAATGCCGTTCAAGAACAACTGGTGGAACAAATGGTGAAAGATTTGACCGAACAGATTTTCAACGCAACGGTAGCCAATTGGTAAGATTCGTTCGGCATAATATAGAACATAACCTGATAATCATGGATATTGCACATTATTTCAATCACCCCGAAGACCTCGACAAGGAAACACTATACGAGCTTAGAAGTCTTCTTGCGCTTTATCCGTATTATCAGCCCGCGAGAGTGCTGCTGCTGAGAAATTTGTTCCTTCTTCACAACCCCACATTCGACGAGGAGTTGCGACGTGCGGCACTATTCATCACGGACAGACACACCCTGTTCGATTTGGTAGAAGGTCCACATTACAGATTGAGAACACCTGAA
Organism: Prevotella brunnea; assembly: GCF_008016795.1. GTDB lineage: Bacteria > Bacteroidota > Bacteroidia > Bacteroidales > Bacteroidaceae > Prevotella > Prevotella brunnea. Next base: position 1,524 of record NZ_SDIK01000030.1, on the reverse strand, counting down.
ACCAAGCAAATCGACGAAAATGATGGCATCGCCTCACCACAGACGCCAAACCCTGCGGAAACCAACCGGCAACCGGAACAGAAAGACAGAACAACTTCGCTCATTGATGACTTTTTGGAAACCCTTCCCCAAAAGGAAGAAACACCGACTGAGAACAAACGAAAACCTACACCGGCAGATGCCACCATCGACTATGTAGCTTATCTACTGGAAACGGAGAATAAAGAAGCAGAATCAAATAGCCCAGAACTTCGCGGACAAAGCCTCATTGACGACTTCATCAACAAGGAGAATGGAAGAATAACCCTTCAAGATGAAACAGAATACGAAGCCGAGATAAACGAAGAAACAGAAGATGGCGCGGAAATAGAAGATGACAGCTACTTTACGGAAACTTTGGCAAAAATTTACATCAAACAACAAAAATATTCAAAAGCTCTGGAAATAATTAAGCGATTAAATTTGGAATATCCGAAAAAAAATCGTTACTTTGCAGACCAAATCCGATTTTTGGAGAAATTGATAATAAATAATAATAAAAAATCAGAATAAAAAATGTATTGGTTATTAATAGTACTTGTAGTAATTGCAGCTTTCCTGATGATAGGAGTAGTGCTTATTCAGGAATCAAAAGGTGGCGGACTTTCATCCAATTTCTCATCCTCGAATGCCATCATGGGCGTTCGTAAAACTACAGATTTCATAGAGAAAGCTACATGGGGGCTCGCAATCGCAATGGTGGTTCTGAGCGTTATGTCGGCATTCGTGGTACCATCCGCCTCCACCGACCAAAGCGTCATAGAAAAGGCTGCGACAGAAGGAAGTACTACCAACCCGAATAACCTGCCGAATTTTGGAGCAAGCCAGCAAAAACAAACTGCTCCGGCAAATCAAGGAACAGCCCCGGCAACACAGAACGCCTCCGAACAAGCACCTGTGGCTCCGGCAAAATAAGCAAGCACTAAATAAAAAGTACAAAAATATTTGTCAGAAATAAATTATTTTTGTATCTTTGCACTCGCTTTTTAAGCAATAGAACACGGTGGATGTAGTTCAGTTGGTTAGAGCGTCAGATTGTGGTTCTGAATGTCGTCGGTTCGAGTCCGACCTTCCACCCTACCGAAAACAAGCGGAAAGCCCGATAAAAAAGGCTTTCCGCTTTTATTTTATCCTACAAGTATTGACAAATAGCGACCGCAAGTAAAACCTCTAAGCCCAAATCGATCATTAGAAAATCCGCTTCCTTTTCATCTTTAGATAGTCGTTCCACAACAACTCAGCTTACAGCCTCACAGATGGTAAAATCGAGTCCTCGAGGAACGACTATTTGGTCATGTCATTGAAAACGAGAAAAAGGTAGTGTCCTTAAAAGTGTGTAATTCATCTTTCCTTTCTCTGTACTTCCACTGTTATTTTATTCTTTTCTTTCCAGTTCTTGAATTGATATATTCTCCTTTCATATGTCGTCTTTGTTTCCTCCATCGCCACGGCCGCCAGGAGGAAGATGACGGACTTCTCTGATGG
>NZ_SDIK01000029.1 GCF_008016795.1 Prevotella brunnea | reverse complement strand
CACTTTTAAGGACACTACCGTTTATTTTCATAATTCATAGAATCAAAGCATTGAGTCCCAAAAGACTTTACCCCAGACAAGACGTGCTCAGATATCGTCCTGCGTTTTGACAAGCATGACAAGCCAATTAATACAGGAAATATGACAGTGTTAAGTGATTCAGAATGCATGATTTTATAATGACAAGCAAAAGCTATGAACAACAAAACTGATAAGTGCTTTCAGGAGAAAACAGATGTTTCCAAAAAGAGCCATTATCCACATCTCGGATAATGGCTCTTTAGTTGTTTATGTTTTACCTCCTTCTCGTAAGGAGTCAGGCTTCGTTTATTTTACTTTATCAACAATCGCCTTGAATGCTTCCGGATTGTTCATGGCAAGGTCTGCCAACACTTTACGGTTGATTTCGATACCATTCTTATGGAGCGCACCCATCAACTGGCTGTAGCTCATATCATAAAGACGAGCGGCGGCATTGATACGCTGAATCCACAACGCACGGAAATTACGTTTTTTGTTACGACGATCGCGATAAGCGTAAGTCAAACCCTTCTCATAGGTATTCTTGGCAACCGTCCAAACATTTTTGCGAGCACCAAAGTAACCCTTGGTCTTCTTTAAAATTCGAGTTCTCTTTGCTTTTGAAGCAACATGATTTACTGATCTTGGCATAGTTTTCTTTCCTTTTAATTTGTTTGACTAATGTGATTTAACGAAGATTTAACAAGTCGCGTACCTGTTTCATGTTGCTCCTGTCCACTATTGTAGAGCGAACGAGATTTTTCTTCTGTTTCTTTGTCTTCTTAGTCAAGATGTGACTGTGATAAGCTTTGTTACGCTTAATCTTACCTGTACCGGTGAAAGAAAATCTCTTTTTAGCACCGGAATTTGTTTTTTGTTTTGGCATTTTTTTATTATTTAAATTGTTATTTATTCATCCGTGGTAACGTATATACCAAGACGTTACGCACAGGAAGCTTGCCGATATTTTCCTCATCGGAAATACTCGGGAAGCTATTCTTTCTTTAGTTTCGCGAGTGCGTCAACCCCATTCTTCGCATTACCGAAGATTCCATTATCCAACGCTGTTGGCTCTTTCTTGCTTTCTGCTTTGGCATTGTTCTCTGCTTCCTCACGGTCGCGACGTTGCTGGCTCTTCTTGGTGGTGCCTGATTTCTTTGGAGAGAGATAGAGGAACATCTTCTTTCCCTCAAGCTTAGGCAATTGTTCCACCTTTGCCAATTCCTCGAGGTCGTTGGCAAACCTTAGAAGCAATACTTCGCCCTGTTCCTTAAACAGGATGGAACGACCACGAAAGAACACATAAGCGCGCACCTTATTCCCATCGTTGAGAAACTCTTGCGCATGTTTGAGCTTAAATTGATAATCATGCTCATCGGTCTGCGGTCCGAAACGAATTTCCTTTACATCCTGCTTTACCTGCTTCTGCTTTATCTCTTTCTGACGTTTTTTCTGCTGGTAAAGGAACTTTGAATAGTCGATGATACGACAAACAGGAGGTTGTGCGTTGGGAGATATTTCTACTAAGTCGAGCCCTTCATAATGAGCCTGCTCGAGAGCTTTGCGAGTGGGTATCACTTCAGCCCCCCCATCACTTACCACACGTACTTCCCGAGCGCGAATTTGCTCGTTCACCCGGTACTGAAACTTCATTTTGTCATTTTTCATCAACTATATTTATAATGGTTTTTATTGATTAAACGGCTGCAAAGTTACTATTTTTCAAATGATTAACCAAACTTTTTGAGTACTTTTCGTTGTTTCAAGTCTTATTTCTCACCTTATTTTATATAACAAAGTACTAAATTACAAACCTTAATCAGAAATCCCAATTTCTAAGAATCAGGTACAAATAAAGAATTGCTAAAAGGAAGTCGCGTTCACAAGTTACTTTCCTAAGCTGTTTATCCTTTATCTTCACATTTTTAAAAATAAGACTATATAGGGTAAAAATAAGACCTAAAGAAAAGAGTACTTGAATTACTTTTTCGTACATGATAAATAGTTCTATTTATTAAAAATTTGCTTTAATAGCTATAGTAAAGATTCGTTTATGAAATATCGGCTCAGTCGAAATATCTGAAACATCATAACGGCTACTACATTAATAGTCTCGCACAGAGCTGTGCAAGACCATTATTCCATAAGCATTGTGCAAATAATTCACGATGTCAATATCTATTTCAATCCAAATTCTTCAATTGTCCACTGACTTCATCATTGATGCGCTTTGCAAAGTCTGCCATAGGCATGGTAGCTTGTTCGCCACCTCCTTGCACACGCATGGAGACAAGCCCTTTCGCTTCTTCCTGTTCGCCCACGATTATCATGTATGGAACGCGTTTTAATTCGTTATCGCGAATCTTACGACCAATCTTTTCGTTGCGATCATCCAGCAGCACCCTTATACCTTTATCCTCAAGGAATGACTTCACTTTCTCGGCATAACCATTATATTTCTCCGAGATAGGGAGGATGGCTACTTGATCGGGTGTCAGCCAGAGTGGGAAATGTCCGGCAGTATGCTCAATCAGCACCGCGGTAAATCGTTCCAAAGAGCCAAATGGTGCACGGTGTATCATCACCGGAGTTTGCTTCGTATTGTCTTCGGCGGTATATTCCAGTTTAAAGCGGTTCGGAAGGTTATAGTCTACTTGAATGGTACCCAATTGCCAACGACGCCCGATAGCATCCTTCACCATAAAATCAAGCTTTGGTCCATAGAACGCTGCCTCTCCGATTTCAACACGAGCTTTCAATCCCTTTTCCTTACAAGCTTCTTTTATGGCGTTCTCGCTCTCTTCCCAAACATCGTCGGAACCGATATATTTCTCTTTGTCCGCAGGGTCTCGAAGTGAGATTTGCGCTTCATAGTTCTCAAACCCAAAGGTGGTAAATACCTTTTGGATGATATCAATAACGTCTTCAAATTCCTTTTTCACTTGTTCGGGACGAACGAATAGATGCGCATCGTCCTGTGTGAAAGTACGCACACGCGTCAAGCCGTGCAGTTCGCCACTCTTTTCATAACGAAAAACAGTACCAAACTCAGCGATACGCAAGGGAAGATCTTTATAGGAACGTGGTCGGCTCGCAAAGATTTCACAATGGTGCGGACAGTTCATTGGTTTCAACATATACTCTTCATCTTCTTCCGGTGTTTGAATGGGTTGGAAGGAATCTTTGCCATAATGTGCATAGTGTCCGGAGGTGATGTACAAGTTCTTTCCACCGATTCCGGGCGTGATTACTTCCTGATAGCCATAAGGTCGTTGCAACTTTCTCAGAACTTCTTGCAGGCGAAGTCGCATTTGCGTTCCCTTTGGCAGCCAAATGGGAAGTCCTTTTCCTACCCTGTCGGAGAACATGAAGAGTTCCATTTCTTTACCTATCTTGCGATGGTCGCGCTTCTTGGCCTCTTCCAACATGACGAGATACTCGTCCAGCATTTTCTTCTTTGGAAACGTGATACCATAAATACGTGTCAGCTGATCGCTATTAGAATCGCCACGCCAAAATGCACCGGCTACACTTGTTAGTTTCACGGCTTTGATAGCTCCTGTGGACACAAGATGAGGACCGCGACACAAGTCAGTGAAATTTCCTTGTGAATAGGTAGAAATTGTTCCGTCTTCCAAGTCTTCTACGATATGTTCTACCTTATAAGTCTGCCCATCAGCTTTAAATTCCTTTACAGCATCGTCTTTCGCAACGTTACGACGAACTATGGGAGAATCTTTTCTCGCCAATTCAAGCATTTTCTTCTCTATCTTCGGGAAATCATTCTCAGAAATCGGAGTACCGTCAGCTGTCTGTACGTCATAGAAGAATCCGTTTTCTATTGCAGGACCGAATCCGAATTGAATTCCCGGATAGAGTTCTTTTAACGCCTCAGCAAGTAAGTGAGCCGAAGAATGCCAGAAGGTATGTTTTCCTTCTTCATCTTCAAACTTATAAAGTGCTATTGTAGCATCCTCATTAATAGGACGGTTAAGTTCCGTCGTTACACCATTCACCCCACAAGATACAACGTTGCGGGCGAGAGCCGGTGAGATGCTCTCTGCGATTTGAAGTCCGGTAACTCCCTGTTCGTATTCGCGAATGGAGCCGTCCGGGAAAGTGATTTTAACCATCATACAAATTAGTTTTTATAAATCAATATTGCCACAAAGGTACAATTTTATGATGAGAATGAACAGGTTTGTGTTGAAAAATCGGGAAAAACAAGAATGTGTTGCCCATTTATTTGGTAAAAAAGTAAGAAAAGGAACACATAAATAAAAAAAAGTTCTCTGGGAGATAATTTTTTACGGATTTATATAAGCTTTTTATTCATTTATTCCTATCTTTGCAGCATGAAATCAAATACTACAACACAACCAAGCACAATGCGAAATCTATTTTACCATTTAGTAGCCCTATTTGTGGTTATCGTATGGGGTGTTACTTTCGTGAACACACGCGTACTCGTAGATAATGGTCTGAAACCACAGGATGTTTTTCTCCTGCGTTTTGCCATTGCTTATATCTGCATTTGGTTCATTTCGCCCAAAAAAGTTTTCTGCGGAAATTGGAAAGATGAACTAATGATGCTACTTTTGGGTATTTTGGGCGGTTCGCTTTATTTCATCACAGAGAACTATGCCGTAAAACTGACCTATGTAAACGATGTGAGCTTCATTGCCAACACCTCACCACTGCTAACGGTCATCATCGCGCTCATGTTCAGTAAGAAAGTAAAGTTCAGCTGGATGCTTGCTATTGGTTCCATCATGGCATTGGTGGGATTGGGATTTGTCATTTTCAAAGACCATTTTGAGTTGAATATCAAGTCTTTGGGGGATATGTTGGCTCTGACTGCTGCCATTAGTTGGGCTTTCTACTCATTGCTTATCAAGAAAGCTGCGAGCAAATACTCTTCTGTGTTTATCACCCGAAAAGTATTCATCTATGGTGTGCTAACCACGCTACCCATGTATTTGATTGAGCCTTGGCACTTTCCGCTCAAAGGTTTTCTCAATCCGGAAGTTTGGGGCAACCTTATTTTCCTCGGACTGATCGCATCGTTCGTATGTTTCGCTTTGTGGAGCTGGGTGGTAACAAAATTGGGAGCACTCAAAACAGCCAATTATATTTATCTTAGCCCCATAGCCACTGTTGTAGCCAGCTATTTCGTTCTTGGTGAAAATATGGTACTAATGTCTTACATTGGCAGTGCGCTAATTCTCGGTGGCGTGTTCATAGCCAATCAGGCAAAGAACGTGGATTATTGACATTCATGGCTATCAGATAAACCATCTACATTTGTTCCTATTATAATTGTTCCGGTAAGAACAAAGATGCAAAAGGGCTGACTTTCCAAATTAGAAAAGTCAGCCCAAACTTGTTTAATAATGACACTGCCTTGGCAAAAACCACACGCAATAAACTCATATCAACACCTGCGCTTGTCCGGGCAAGACAAGAGATAAGCACATTCTCTTTATTTAGCCGAACGCCATTGAAAACACGAAAATCCTTCCCTGCTATATGTGAAAAGTTCAACAGTGTCCTAAATTTTCTTCATTCATCCATCCAAAGCTTAGCTTTTGCTTTCCAAAAGGTAAGCTTTTGCAATGCAAAAGGTCATGAATTAGAGTGCAAAAGCTTACCTTTTAAATTACAATCAATATCATTCTGATTATCAGTAGATTACAAGGTATGTTTCTGACGCAGTTTTTGTAATATAATTTCGCGGTTTTGGTCGAGGCGAATGCTCGCTATCAAGCGTTTGTTAGCCACCATCTGAATATGAATTGAAATGATAAGAAGGTATGTGCTATTCTGCATTGAAACAAAAATACGTCAAGTCTCATGATTTGATACAACCGTACGTGGGGGAGGGGCACGAAATCATTTAGGACACTATCGGGGAAAGATAAAAGAATTGCTCACTGCCATATAACCCCGAGAAATCCTAATGTCCGATTTGGGTTTAATGGGGGGCGTCATAAAAGATAGCTCCCAGTGTCAAAACCATGTATGTGGGACAAATTGTTATCAGTTTCATCATGTGCCAAAACTGAAAGAAGACTGCCATGAACGATGGCAGCCTTCTTTTCAAAGATTTTATACGAATGTGTGTTTACTTTATAATACACTTTCAAACTCGTGTAAGAAACGTATGTCGTTTTCCGAGAATAAACGAAGGTCGTTTACACGAAATTTCAAGTTGGCAATGCGCTCCACACCCATTCCGAATGCGTATCCGGTATAAACAGTCGAGTCAATGCCACAAGCCTCAAGGTCGTGCGGATCAACCATTCCGCATCCGAGGATTTCCACCCAACCCGTATGTTTACAGAAGCCACATCCTTCCCCTCCACAGATATTGCAGCTAATGTCCATTTCCGCACTTGGTTCCGTGAATGGGAAATAGCTCGGGCGAAGGCGTATCTTGGTATCAGCTCCAAACATCTCTCGCGCAAATGTGAGCAGCACCTGCTTGAGGTCGGTAAAGCTGACATTCTTGTCCACATAGAGTCCTTCTACCTGATGAAAGAAGCAATGGGCGCGAGCCGAGACAGCCTCGTTGCGATAGACACGTCCCGGACAGAGCACTCGAATGGGGGGCTCATGGGTGGACATATAGTGTGCTTCATCATTGGAGGTATGACTGCGGAGAAGTACGTTCTTGGTAACATCCATCGTATTGGTGCGCTCAATGAAGAATGTGTCTTGCATATCGCGTGCGGGATGATCCGCAGCGAAATTCAACATCGTGAACACGTGCTTGTCATCATCGATTTCCGGTCCTTGATAGAGCGTAAAGCCCATACGCGCGAAAATATCTATGATTTCGTTCTTTACAAGGGTGAGTGGATGGCGCGTACCCAATTGAATGGGATAAGGCGTTCTGGTAAGGTCAAGGTCGTCGTCAATCTCTTCTTTCGTGGCAACTTGCTCTTTCAGCTCATTGATCTTTGTCTGTGCGAGTGTCTTGAGCTGGTTTATCTTCATCCCTACCGTCTTTTTCTGGTCAGCGGCAACATTGCGAAATTCGCTCATCAAAGCACTGATTTCACCTTTCTTGCTAAGATATTTCACACGAAGTTGCTCCACCTCCTCGGCGTTTTTGGCAGAAACAGCACTTACTTCTCTCAGGAGTTCTTCTATCTTTTCTAAGATCATTTTCTTAAATTTTAGTGCAAAGATACAACTTATAATTTGAACAAGAAAGACAGCTGCGAGAAAAAAAAGTTTTTGCTGTATTATTAGAAATAAATATCGTACATTTGCATCGAATTAGAGAACAATATACAGATATGAGAAAAGCAGTTTTATTTCTTGTTGTTTTTTGCGCGTTTATGACGTTTACGACCATTGGGTGTTCCAACAAAAAGGTTGAACCAATTGATTCCACAGCAGTTGATTCCTCATTTGCCGATACCGCGACAACCGTGGACACCACCGCTGCCATCATCGAGGAGACCCCAATGCCAAAAGCAGCCGACCAATTGTTCGACGACTTCTTCTTCAACTTCATAGCCAACAAGAAACTACAGCGCAGTCGCATCAAGTTTCCGCTGGCAGTTGTTACCAATGGAAAGACTACTCAAATCAATCGCAAGGCATGGAAAACCGACCATTTCTTCCGTCCGCAGGGATATTATACACTTATCTTTGATGATGAATCGCAGGCGGAATGGGCAAAATCCACAGACTTGGACACTGTGATTGTGGAGAAAATCCACTTGAAAGAAGGACTTGTGGAACAATATTGGTTCGATCATCAAGCCGGATATTGGACGATGAACCAAATTCGAAATGTGGGTTTTTCTTCAAATCATAATGCTTCGTTCTTGAAATTCCTGCAAAAGTTCTTTGTGTCGAAAAACCTTACCCATGTTGCCCATCCCTTAACCTACGATGGTCCAGACCCCAACGGAGAGGAAACCAACCATGTGCACACCACGATTCCGGCTGAAGAGTGGAGCAGTTTTCTACCGGAAATACCGGGGGATATGATTTATAACATCCTTTACGGTCAGAAATACAAGGAAAGAAAAAAGAAAATCTTGACTTTCCGCGGACTTTCCAATGGTATAGAAACACAACTCGTGTTTAAGAAAAAGGGAGAGACATGGAAGTTGGTGAAAATCATAGCCTATTGATGTATTCACCACGCAAAAAAGTGGAATTTGCCAAAAAGGATGAACCAGCATGAAAGATTTGAGAAATTATAGCCTTTTGAAACATAACACTTTCGGCATAGACGTGAAATGTAGGAGATTCATTGAATATGACTCCGTGGACGAGGCACAAAAGATAGTGAAGCATCTTAACGACGATGACTTGCCTTTGCTGATTCTCGGTGGTGGAAGCAACCTGTTGCTGACCGGAGATTATGATGGCACTGTGCTTCACTCCGGCATCAAGTATCTTAAGCAAATCGATGAAGAGCACGTAAAGTGTGGATCGGGATACGTATGGGACGATTTTGTGGCATACTGTGTCCAACACAACCTTTATGGAGCTGAGAATTTATCGCTCATCCCCGGAGAAGTAGGTGCGAGCGCGGTTCAAAACATTGGTGCATACGGTTCAGAAGCCAAAGACTTGATAGAAAAGATTGAGGCGGTAGAAATAGCTACGGGAAAAATTGTACAGATAAAAAAATCAATGTGTGAATACCGCTACCGTCAAAGTAAGTTCAAACACGACTGGCGAGACAAATATCTCATCACATCGGTTACTTACAAGTTGTCAAAGACATACGAGCCGAAGCTGGATTACGGAAATATTCGCGCGGCTTTGGAAAAGAAAGGGATTGTGAATCCAACGGCAGAAGAACTGCGGGAAACCATCATTGAGATACGCAACGCGAAACTTCCCGATCCTAACATGTTGGGAAACGGTGGAAGTTTTTTCATGAACCCCATTGTGGCACGGTCAAAATACGAAGAGCTTGCCTCCCAATACCGGAACATGCCCCATTACACCATTGATGCCAAGCACGAGAAAATCCCCGCTGGGTGGATGATAGAGCAGTGCGGATGGAAAGGCAGAACGTTGGGTAAAGTGGGAGTTTACGAAAAACAGGCTTTGGTATTGATCAACCGGGGAGGTGCCACAGGTCAGGAAGTGATGTACCTTTGCGAGGCAATTCAAAAAGATGTAAAGGCTAAATTCGGAATAGACATTTATCCGGAAGTAAACATAAAATAAACGACTGTCTCAGTTTGAGAATAGACTGTCGATACGAACAATCCATGCAGAAGATTAGTTCGCTTTCATGAAATGACATGGAATAATTGACATGGAATGTGCGTTGTCTTTAGTCGCTACCGAAATATGAAATTACGATTTTTGGGAACGGGAACTTCCAATGGAGTTCCGGTAATAGGCTGTAGGTGTAACGTCTGTCTTAGTAATGACTTGAGAGACAAGCGGCTGAGAACATCTGCCCTATTGGAAACAGAACATACAAGGATTCTAATAGATTGCGGACCAGACTTTCGACAACAAATTCTCCCATTACCCTTTCGCCGGATAGATGGAGTACTCATCACGCACATTCATTATGACCACGTAGGTGGGATTGACGACTTGCGACCCTATAGCAAACTTTCCGACATTGACGTTTTCGCCAATAAGACTACTTGCAATGGATTGCGACACACGCTTCCTTACTGTTTCACTGACAAACTCTATCCCGGCGTTCCCAAACTAATTTTGCACCGCATTGATGCGCATCGGAGTTTTACGATTGGTGATGTGGAGGTGATGCCTGTGGAGGTAATGCATGGGAATTTACCCATCCTTGGATTCAAGATAGGGAAGATGGCATATATCACGGACATGAAAACGATAAATCCCGAAGAGCTTGCTTATCTGGAGGGCGTGGATACGTTAGTAGTGAACGCACTTCGATGGGAGAAAGAGCATCACTCACACCAGCTTGTGGGAGACGCCGTGGAGTTCAGTCGGCAAATCGGTGCGAAATCCACTTACTTAACTCATCTCACCCACGAGATAGGGCTACATGGTGAAACCCAAAAGCGATTGCCGAAAAATGTCCATTTGGCCTATGATGGTTTGGTGTTGGACGTATAAACGATGTATCTTGGTTTAATCTCATTGTCTTTTGCGACAAAATTAAAAAAGCCACTTGACTGAAATGACATCAGGAAAAAATTATTATCTTTGTAATTATGAAGTTCAGAACAATAGTTGATATCCCCAAGCCCATTTTTGAAATACGTCCCGGTGAACGTATGCTATTTGTTGGCTCTTGTTTTGCAGATAATATAGGAAGACGCTTCCTTGAAGAACATTTCTCGGTAATTGTTAATCCATTCGGCGTGATGTATAATCCTGCCTCCGTTCTTCACACGGTTGAGAAAATCAAGGAGACCTTTGATACCGTGGTGGTCACTTTGGGAACCAATCATGTATATATAGAGAAAGCGACGGGAGAAATAGTGGATAACTGTAGAAAACGCCCACAACGATTGTTCGAAGAGAAAGAACTGACAACAGAAGAATGTGCGGCTTATCTTAAAAAAGTCGTTGGATTGCTACAGGCGGTGAAACCGAATGTGAACGTTATTTTTACCGTAAGTCCCATCCGATACGCAAAGTATGGATATCATGCAAGTCAGCTGTCCAAATCCGTTCTCCTTTTGGCGGTTCATCGGGTGGTACATAATTCTTCCGGGCATTTGGTTTACTTCCCTGCCTATGAAATTGTGAACGATGAGCTTCGCGATTACCGCTTCTATAAACCTGATATGCTACATCCCAATGAGCAGGCAATAGAATATATTTGGGAACGAATGGTTGAAGTGTATTTCTCGGAATATGCAAAAAAGTTTTTGGATGACTGGCAACCCATAAAGCGAGCTTTAGCCCATCGCCCTTTCAATGAGGACTCTACAGAATATAAGACTTTTATAGAGAACATGATGAAGCGAAAACAAATAATTGAAGAAAAATATAATATTTCGTTCGATAGATAAAGAAAGTATAGAAAAGCTTTCAAAACATGAACGCAAAAAAAGCTATTTGTTCCATAAGCGCATAGAGAAAGAATAAGAAAAAATGGATATAGAAGAATTGCTTACAAGACACGGAATAAAACCCACAGCCAACCGAATGATAATCGCTGAGGCTTTAGCGATGGAAAACTATCCATTGTCGATGAAGGAATTAGAAGTGAAATTACAAACCATTGACAAGTCGAGCATCTTTAGGTGTCTCGTGCTTTTTCGCAAACACCACTTGGTACATCAGGTAGAGGATGGCAACGACATTGTTCGTTATGAACTGTGCATGAGTGAAAACCACCTAAGAGATGAAGACTTGCACGTGCATTTCTACTGTGAGCACTGCCGGCATACCTATTGCTTGTCAGAAATTTCAGTTCCACAATTACAACTTCCAAACGGTTTTGAGCAGACCGGCGTTAATTTCATGGTGAAAGGTTATTGCCCTAAATGTTCCAAGAAACAGCATTGAAGAATAAAAAAGGTAAAAAAGAAGCTGAAAGCAGGCAAGCTATTTAGTTTTTGATTACCTTTGTATCCGAAACTACGTTACAATGTAGTCAAACGTTCTTGCTTCATGCCTGAGCGAAAGTATCTTAATAAAAAGTGCAATGAATTATTCTGTAGAAAAGTTATCATCCCTAATTGACGCGAAACTGATTGGCAACAACAAAGCTAACATAAGCTTCGTCTTAACGGATAGTCGTTCACTGTGTTTCCCCGAAGAGACTGTGTTTTTTGCGTTAAAATCAGAACGGAACGATGGACATCATTTCATACCGGAACTTTATAGAAGAGGCGTGAGAAACTTTGTGGTGCAGGAACTTCCGGATAAATTATCAGAGTTTCCACAGACCAATTTCTTGATGGTAGCCGATTCATTGACAGCTTTGCAACAGCTGGCAGAATGCCACCGCAAAGAGTTTCATATCCCCGTGATAGGGATTACGGGGTCGAACGGTAAGACAATGGTGAAGGAGTGGTTGTATCAACTGCTATCGCAGAATATGAATGTAACGCGTTCGCCTCGCAGTTACAACTCTCAGATAGGAGTACCACTCTCTCTTTGGCTGCTCAACGAACAATCACAACTGGGAGTCTTTGAAGCAGGTATCAGCAAACCGAAAGAAATGATACGATTGCAGCGCATTATTCAGCCCACGATTGGCGTGATGACAAGTCTTGGTTCCGCACATCAGGAGAACTTCGGCTCATTGGAAGAAAAATGCAAAGAGAAACTGTTGTTATTCAAAAATGCAGAAGCCATAGTCTATTCCATGGACGATGAGATAGTTTCCAAATGCGTGTGTACGTCCGATTATCCGGCATTAAAGCTCACTTGGTCGATGAAAGATGACACGGTGGCATTCTACGTAAGAGCTATTGAGAAACAAAACATTAACACTACCATTGCTTATACATGGAAAAATAAAGTAAATGGGAAGTTCACCTTACCATTCATTGATGAGGCAAGTCTAAAAAATGCCATCTCTTGTGCCGTTGTCGCGCTTTATTTAGGACTTACGCCTAAGGAACTGGCATTGCGAATGGAACGACTTGAACCGGTAGCGATGCGCTTGGAGGTAAAAGAAGGACAACACGGCTGTACGCTGATTAACGACTCCTACAACTCAGACATAAACTCGCTTGACATAGCCTTAGACTTCATGAATAGACGCCCCGACCACAAAGGGCGCAAACGGACTTTGATTTTAAGCGATATTCTCCAAAGCGGTAAGACCGAGAGCCGTCTTTATGAAGAGGTCGCTGAGCTCATAGAAAAGCGGGGGGTGAGAAAATTCATCGGTATAGGGACATCGCTGACGCACGAGTGCGATGCTTTTAAGAATATTTCGGAAAAATTCTTTTTCCCAACAGTTGCCGATTTTGTTCACAGCGAGGTGTTTCGTGGATTAAGCAACGAGGTCATCTTGCTGAAAGGAGCTCGTTCTTTCGGCTTCGACCGACTGACGGAGCTATTAGTAAATAAGGTGCATGAAACCGTATTGGAGGTAAACTTAAAAGCAGTGGTTGCCAACTTAAACCACTATCGCTCTTTCATGAAGCCGGAAACAAAGCTGGTCTGCATGATAAAAGCCGATGGCTATGGTGCCGGCGCAGTGGAAATAGCCAAGACTTTACAAGAACACCGTGTAGATTATCTTGCCGTAGCGGTAGTGGATGAGGGCGTAGCCCTTCGAAAGAATGGGATTACAAGCAGTATCATGATAATGAATCCGGAGATGAGTTCTTTCAAAACGCTCTTCGACTACGAATTGGAACCTGAGATTTATAGCTTTCGATTGTTGGACGCTCTTGTAAAAGCGGCACAAAAAGAAGGAGTAACAGGCTTCCCGGTACATATAAAGCTTGACACGGGAATGCACCGTTTGGGCTTCAATCCCCACACGGACATAAATGAGTTGATAACCCGCCTGAAGCAGCAAAGCTCCGTTATTCCCCGATCGGTTTTCTCACATTTTGTAGGGTCTGACAGCAATGACTTTGATAGATTTTCCGCCCATCAGTTTGAGTTATTCGATAAGGGAAGCAAACAACTCCAAGCAGCTTTTGAACATAAAATATTACGACATATTGATAACTCTGCCGGAATAGAACACTTTCCCGAACGGCAATTGGATATGTGTCGTCTGGGGTTGGGGCTGTATGGAATTAACTCTCGGAACAATGAGATTCTAAACAACGTATCCACGCTAAAAACAACAATTTTGCAGATGCGGAATGTTCCCAAAGGCGATACAGTGGGCTATTCGCGCAAAGGAATCATTGTGCGAGACAGTGTCATCGCGGCAATTCCCATTGGCTATGCCGATGGATTGAACAGGAGGCTCGGCAACCGAAACTGTTATTGTTTGGTGAATGGTAAAAAAGCGCCCTATGTTGGAAATATATGTATGGACGTTGCCTTAATAGATGTGACGGACATTGACTGCAAAGAAGGAGACAGCGTGGAAATCTTCGGCGACCATCTGCCGGTAACCGTTCTCAGCGATGTTATGGAAACAATCCCATACGAAGTGCTTACAAATGTAAGCAACCGCGTGAAGCGAGTCTATTATCAAGATTGAAACCGAAAACTTGTTACAAAAAATAAAGTGAGATTATCTTTAACGGGTAATCTCACTTTTTGATTTTAAGATCTCTTCGCTATGAGAAAGCGTTTTTTACCAAAAGAGCTTACCTCTATTGCGCTTCTTTCCTCCGCCGAACCTGCGATAGAGTTTCCATCCTAAAAGCAACCCATCTATTATTCCAGCCCCCGTGTTCATAAATCCCGATAACCGCCGTGTGGGAGAAGTGCTGCGGTTTCCGTTGTGAAAAACATCGTTCCACAATTTCGACATATGCTGATTGTCTTTCGCTATATCAGTTTGCAACTGAGCCTTGCGCAATCTAATCTCGCTCAAAGTCTTATAAACGGGTTCGTGTGAATGTGAGTTGTTTAACATGAGGTGAAATTATCTTGACATGAAAAGTCTTGCTAAAAATCTTACAAGCGGACGCTCCACAAGCTGATGCCGAAGAAGAACGAACAAAATGAGAAAGACTACGTAAATAAGTCCGACAAGAAGATATGCTATTGCCAACGACCCTACAAGCGGCTCAATGGCATACGCCGCAGCGAACGAGAGGTATATCAGCGAGATGAAAAACAAGCCTACAAATACCGCCAACAAAGCGATGGCGGTAAGTAGTTTTACAACCTTCTCAATAACATTTAACTTCACGTATTCATACTGAAGTCCGATGTAATGTTTGGCTACCTCAATGAATTGAGCTATCGTCTCTACATTGTCGTTGTTCGAGAACATACTTTTCTTTAGAGTACTTCAGAAGCTGCGTCTTTAATGTCTTCCACGAACTCGTCTGCCTCTTTCCGACTGAGTTTTATGTCGTGCTGTTTGCAGAAATCATCTACCGCATCGGCAATCTTTGTACGTGTCTCTGAACCTTTTTCCGGAGCCATCAAAATACCGAGAGCCGCACCGGCGATGGCACCGCCGAGGAATGCACCAATATAACCTAAAGTCTTCATAATCATTCAGTGTTAAAGTTAAAACCAATTATTATCAATCGCAAATATAATAAAAATATCTCACAGTCAATAACTTTTCATGTATATTTTATGTTAAAAATGTCATATTACTTTTATTTAACAAACTTTAGTTGCCCTGTTTATTTCATTTTAGAGGTTATTTCGTATCTTCGCGTAATAATCGTGAATTAGTATAATTATAAAATAAGAAGCGTATATGAAAAAGTTGATGATTTTTGGAGCGGCAATATGTATTGCCCTTGCTTTCACCGGTTGTAAATCAAGCGAAAGTGCATATAAGAAAGCCTACGAAAAGGCTAAAGCGCAAGAGCGTTCCGGTTATACTGCTGCAGAAGCAGAGACTGCCACAGAGACAACCAACGCCCCCGTTGTGGCACCGGTCGAGACACAACCGGTTACTGAAACCAGCGTTGTTGATAATTATGACAATGAGGCTGTTCGTCGCGAGAACGTGTCGTTGGTAAGTGGTACGGGCTTGAAAACTTATAGTGTAGTGGTCGGCTCATTCAGCGTAAAAGCCAATGCAGAGGGGTTGTGCCGTCGTTTGCAGGATGCAGGCTATGGTGCGCAGATAGTTTATAATTCCGGAATTAATATGTATCGCGTTGTGGCTGCCACATACGACAGCAAGGCATCCGCAGTTCAGAGTCGCAACCAATTGCGGTCTCAATTCGCCGACGCTTGGTTGCTCTCTAAATAATGAGTCGGATTGTTTCCGTAGATTACGGGAAGAAAAGAACCGGCATCGCAGTCACCGATCCATTGAAAATAATTGCCAACGGATTGGTGACTGTTCCCACGTCAGAACTTTTCGAGTTCTTGAACAACTACGTTCGGAAAGAGGAAGTGGAACGGATAGTCATAGGCAGACCCTTACAGCTGAATGGAACTCCGAGTGAGAACTTTGCTCGCGTGCAGCAATTCGTGAATCGCTGGAAGAAAGCCATGCCCGCAATACCAATAGAATACTTTGATGAACGTTTCACATCAGCCATTGCTCATCAGGCTATTATTGCCGGAGGAGTGAAAAAGAAAACAAGAAGAAACGACAAAGGATTGGTGGACGAAGTGTCTGCCACAATTATCCTACAAGATTATATGAAGTCGAAAGGCTTATAAATTAAGGTGCTTCTTCAAAGCAGAGAAGAACATAATTTTTTATAGATGATTTTACCGATATTTACTTACGGACAACCTGTTTTGCGCAAAAAAGCAGAGGATATTCCTTTGGATTATCCCGGATTGCAGACATTGATACAAGATATGTTTGAAACTTGTTCTGCCAGCGATGGCATCGGACTTGCTGCCCCACAGATAGGAAAGTCCATTCGCTTGGTGGTAATCGATTTGGATGTTATTTCAGAGCATTATCCGGAATATAAGGGCTTTAAGCATGCGTTCATCAATGGGCATATCTTGGAATTCGATGATTCCGAAACCGAGACATTAGAAGAGGGTTGCTTGTCGCTGCCGGGCATTCACGAAAATGTGAAGCGCGCCAAACGAGTGCACGTGAAATACGTGGATGAGAATTTGCAGGAACACGACGAATGGATTGACGGATATCTGGCACGTGTGGTTCAGCACGAGTTCGATCATATTGAAGGAAAAGTCTTCACCGATCACATCTCTCCCTTCCGCAAGCAAATGATAGCCAAAAAGCTGAAGATGCTTGCTTCCGGCAATTTTCGTTGTGCATATAAAGTAAAGCCGGCAAGGAGATAACCCCATGATCCGATGCTTTGTAATATGCCTGCTGGCAATTATTACGCTACCTCTTTCCGCTCAGTACAATATCAAGAAATTAATGGGAGAGGGGCGAAAAATGCTGGACATGGGATATTACGTGGCATCATTGCAAATCTTCAATCGTATCGTTGCCTTAAAACCCAATTTGTATGAGGCATGGTATCTGATGGCACTTTCCAAATACAGGTTAGAAGACTATAAAGGTGCATACGAAGATTGTGGGAAAGCACTTGAGCTACAACCTTACATTGCCGACATCTTCGAACTATACGGAATGGCTTGTATTCGCGAGGAACAGTACGATAGTGCGGTGGTTGCTTATACGAAAGCATTGGAGATCAACCCCGACAATCGCGACTATTGGTATAACAGAGCCTATTCGTTCTATATGGGCAATTACACGAAAGAAGCTCTTTCTCAGCTTGATTATATCCTGAAAAGATGGCAGTCGTTTGAGTTGGCAGCGACATTGCGCGAAGAGATACGCTTGGGAAGAAAGCCCAGGCAAAACCCATCCGGAACAGTGCGTACGGAATGGTTAAAACTAAATACTTTGAACAAAGGCTCGTGGTTAATGCAGCAGATAAACGAAGATGTCGAAACGAAAGAGAAACATCGCCCCATTTCAATAAGGCTGCATTAAAAGGAATGGATATGTATTGTTATATCATCCATGAGATCAATCATTGTCGGAGTGCAGACTACTAAACGACCATCTTTTTTCTCAATCCCACTTACTCTCTAACCTGTCATTAGACCAAATATAGATATTTGGGCTTAATGCTTCAAGATTATTACCACTTATTGGTAAAGGGATTACCAAGCACCGGTAAGAGGATTACCAAGCACCGGTAAAGGGATTACCACGCACCGGTAATTTCTTAAAAGTTAGTGAGAGACCATGTCTCTAAAAAAGAAATTCCACCATTGCTCTATCAATCTTCCTTCTTGTAACGCCAATCCTCGGTGAGATTGTTCAAAAATGAAATGATAAGAAGAAGCATCAGACGCGCAACTCTCTTTCTATACGCCTCTTATGCCACATCTTCCATAAGAGATTTTATGGATTGCTATTTGGAAGTGAGAAGCTCGCTACGTTTTGGTCGTTTGTAAGAACGATAATCGTCCAATTCTATTTCCACCTCAGGTTCTACTAGGGTGCCTGATGAAGGCAACCGGAATTTCATGTATTTAATGTTCAATCCTCTTTCAATCCATTGTGTCTCGTAATACGTGCGAATGCCTAATATCTCGCGGGTTTTATCATCGGGCATGGAATAATTTTGCGATTCGTTGCTCGTTATTTCATTGGCATATAAGTTCTCTGTTCGGAACACCATGGGAAGATGGTTCTTCTCTATGAGGTATGTGGTGTAAGTAAAAAGAAAACCGGAGTCGGTTTTGAGATGAACAAGACCGTTATCAATAAGAAATTTGCGATAACGATTTAAGAAGAAAGTAGAAGTCAGGCGTTTATGCACATTCTTCATTTGCGGATCAGAAAATGTCAGCCATATTTCCCTGACCTCGTCCTTAGCGAAGAAGTTGTCTATGAACTCAATATTGGTGCGCAAAAAAGCCACGTTATCAAGTTGTTCCTCCAAAGCCTGTCTAGCTCCCGTGTATATTCTCGCACCTTTAATATCTACCCCTATGAAATTTACATCCGGATAAGCTCGAGCCAGTCCAACGGTGTATTCACCCTTTCCACAACCTAATTCCAAAACGATGGGATTAGCATTATGGAAATAGTTGTCGTTCCAAAGTCCTTTCATTGGAAACGCTTCCTTACTTATGACGCTAAACGGATATTGGAAAACATTACTAAAGGTTTCCATCTCCGCAAATTTCTGTAGTTTTCCTTTGCTCATGGCTGCAAAGATAAGACAAAAAAATTAATTACCGATTGTTATTTTTCAAAAACAGATATTGGTTTTCATCCGTAACTTATAAGGTGAGGTCTAATATTAAGGGAAGATGGTCGCTATAGCCTCCGTTTTGACGCATCCCATTAAAAGTTCTCCGGGGTTTGAAGCCGCCATAGACTTTATCTTCTTCCATGAGAAACTTCTCATCATTTATGAAACAACACTTTACTTTGGGCAGAAGGTTCTTGCTGATAAGTATTTGATCCAAACTTCCCCAAGCTCCCTTATATTTATATGTTCCCTTTGCTCCATTTGTCCCACTCGCTTTTTCTGAAACATTCACGAGACCGTGGGCATAGAGATTTTTCAGTGAGGCATCTTGAGCATAATCGTTGAAATCGCCCATGACAATGATTTTTACCTCGTGATTATGCTGCCTTACTGAATCGATAGCAGCACAAAGGCATTCGGAAACATACTTTCTGAAAGGGCGTGTCTGAATTTCTCCACCTGAACGACTTGGAGCATGAATCAAGAAAATGTGGAGGGTATCTCCACTTATCACCTCACCTGCCACATGCAGAATATCTCTGGTTGGCTTCATTTCTTTCATGGGCTTTATTCTTATCGTATCGGCATGCAACAATCGAAAGGAAAAGGGCGAGTAGAGCAAAGCCACATCAATGCCACGCTCATCGGGAGAAGCTGTCATGACATATTTGTAGCGTGCCTTTCTGAGCAATGAACGCTCCGTAAGATAAATCATCGTGCTGTCGTTCTCCACCTCGCACAGACCTACTAAGTCGGGGAGTCTTCCCCAACCGTCTTTGAGACCACCGGCAATAATCCCCTGTCCCACCTTGTTCAGCTTTCTCCAATAAGCCGCCCGTGTCCAATGACGTGGCGAAGAAGGCAGAAAGTCTTTGTCGTTTTTCAACGAATCGTGTTCCGTGTCGAAGAGGTTCTCCACATTCCATTCCATGATTCTTAACCTGCACTGCGCATTTGACTCCAATGAGACAAGCAGAAACAAAGAAAGAAACAATATTTTCATGGTATGCCTTTTTGAGAAAGAAAGATTAAGGTCGTAAAATCAACAGCTGTTGCCGAACACTTTCCTCGTGAATAATCTCGAAAAGCCGGGCAGCGAAGTCAGAATCTATGCCGCAAGCATTGGCTTCATCCTCGCATCGCTTCAACATCTCATTGTATCGGATGCTTTGCAACACGGTCATGTTGTGTTCTCGCTTGTATTTTCCTATTTCTCTGCAGAGTAGGAAACGTTTGGCAAGCAAAACTATCAGATTGTTGTCCAGTTCGTCAATCTGTGAGCGCAGCTGTTGGAGTTCTTCGCTCTGCGTGTGCTTGTCTCTGACTACGAGCGCGGCGATAATTTCCGACAATTCATGTGGCGTTACTTGTTGTCGGGCATCGCTCCAAGCCTCATCCGGACAACAATGGCTTTCCACAAACAAACCATCGAAACCTAAATCCATTGCCTGCTGGCAAAGGGGCGCAATCAATTCTCTTCTTCCTCCGATATGACTTGGGTCGCAGAAAATGGGCAAATCAGGAATTCTCCGATGCAGTTCGATAGGAATCTGCCACATGGGTAAATTGCGATATAACTTCTGTTCATAAGAAGAAAAACCTCGATGGATAACGCCTAATCTGCGGATACCCACTTGATTGAGCCGCTGTAATGCTCCTATCCACAGCTCCAGGTCGGGATTGACGGGATTTTTCACAAGAATCGGCACATTTAGTCCTTTCATCGCATCTGCCAATGCCTGCATGGCGAAGGGATTGGCAGAGGTTCGCGCTCCCACCCACAAGATATCCATGCCGTATTTCATGGCAAGTTCCACGTGTTCAGGGGTAGCTACTTCCGTGGCAATGCACATTCCCGTCTGTTCCTTTACCATCCGCATCCATGGTAAGGCCTTCTCGCCATTCCCCTCAAAGCCCCCCGGTTTTGTTCTTGGCTTCCACACGCCGGCACGGAAGATTTTGCAACCCTTCTCTGCCAGCTGTAGGGCTGTGGTCATCACCTGCTCTTCGGTTTCAGCGGAGCAAGGCCCGGCAATGAATCGTGGTTGGTTCAATGCTCCGGGAAGTTTCAGTTGTTCCAATTCTAATAGCATTGCGCAGCTTCTTTTTTACTAATCTTTATTTTCTCCAAGTTCGTTTACCTCTCCCTCGTTCCTACGGCGCAAAGCTTCTGCCTTTTCATTGTCAGCAGCCGCTTTGTCGTCCTCTCCCAATTCCGCATACAGCTCGGCACGTTCCTTGTAGGCAGTTTCTGAAAATGGGTTGGACTCAAGAGCCTTATGATAATATTCCAATGCGACAGCCTTGTTATTTCTCGCTTGCTCTATTCTCGCTTTTAGCAACAAAACCTCCTCCTGATTGTCGGTATGTTGCAAAAGCCAGAGGGCATCTTCATCGGCTTCATCAGGTTTCTCCATTCGCAACAGGGTCTCCCCCCGAAGCAGATAGGCATCACCAAATCGTTTGTCCAGCGCAATTGCTTTTGTACTCAACGCCACTGTGTTTACGTCATCACCCTGTCCTTTGCTTGCCTGCGCATAAAGATAGTTTACCTCCGCATTGTCTTTATCTATCAAGAGTGCTTTCTCGCAATTGGATGCCATGATGTTATAGTCCTCCATCATGAAAGCGACATTTGCCATTCGGATGAGAATTTGCACATTGTCGGGTTGCGCATCGGCGAGTAAGCGCAATTCCTCATAAGCATCGCCAAACTCCCCTGACGACAGATAGCAAACCGACAGATGGTCGTGTATTTCCAAATCGTCCTTTAAGTCTAAGGCATGCTTGAAACACCTTTCCGCATAATCGTATTGTCCGGTCTTCAAAGCTCTTACACCATCGTATTTCAAGACCTCAAAGTCTTTTGCTTCGTTTTGCTCTTTCGTTTCAGACTTTGTTTCGTCTGTTCCTCTAAATAATTTCTGAAAAAAGTTCATGTCTATGAGTGTATTGATTTCTCCAAACTATCATCATTGTCCATTTCCAACATTGAGGGATGCTTTATCCATGACTTGTTGCTTAGCCGTAACCGGATTCTCTCGCAAAGGACATCGCTATTCTCAGCGCAGAGGATGTGTTTGATAGCGACACATCCTCTGTTTTCTCTGAGTGGAAACGTTTATCGCTGATACTCTTCGCCCTTTAGGAATATCCGGCGGATAATGGGGGTGGTATAGGCGTAGGGTATGAAGTCGATGGAGGGGATTGGGTCGGTGATGTAGAAGTTGGCGACTTTGCCCTTTGTTATCGATCCATAGTCTTCGCTTATTCCCATTGCACAGGCGGAATTCAATGTTGTTGCATTAATAGCCTCTGCCGGCATGAGACGCATCTTGATACAAGCCAATGAAACGGCAAACTTCATATCGCCTGATGGCGTAGAACCGGGATTGTAGTCGGAAGCTATCGCCAATGGCAATCCGGCTTCTATCATTTTTCTGCCGGGTGCGAATGGCATGTTCAGGAAGAACGAAGTGCCGGGCAATGCCGTGGGAATGGTTTCTGAATTCTTGAGCAACTCAATGTCGCGGTTGTCCATGGCTTCGAGATGATCCACTGACAAGGCATTACACTCCACAGCAATTTCCACTCCGCCCGAGACGGCAAGTTCCTCGCCATGAATTTTTCCTCGCAGCCCATACTTCGCTCCTGCCTGTAGCAGTCGGCGCGTCTCATCGGGAGTAAAGAAGCCCTCATCGCAGAAGACGTCAATGAAGTCGGCAAGATGTTCCTTTGCCACTGCCGGCAACATATCGTTGATGATGTGATCTACATATTCTGATTGGCGTCCCGTATAGGCTCTTCCCACAGCATGTGCACCAAGGAAGTTAGCCACTACTTTTATCGGAGCAGTCTGTTTAATGTGGCGGATTACGCGCAACATCTTCAATTCATCTTCCAGCGTCAGTCCATAACCACTTTTAATTTCCATGGCTCCAGTGCCTTTCTTAATCACCTCGTCCACACGCTGCATTGCCTGATTGTAAAGCTCTTCTTCGGAAAGCTCATGCAACCGGTCGGCAGAATTGAGAATACCGCCCCCACGTTTGGCAATTTCAGCATAGCTAAGCCCGCGAATCTTATCCACGAACTCACCCTCGCGACTGCCTGCGTAAACCACATGAGTATGGGAATCGCAGAACGATGGCAACACGGCGCCACCTTCTGCATCGACCACCAATACGTCGCGCCCTATCTGGGGTGTATCTACACGTGCGCCGTAATCAACAATACGTCCGTTTTCCACATATAGAAAAGCATGCTCGATGGTATTGAGTTTCAACATTTCCTCACCTTTCAGACAGCGTTTTCCCTCGTGTCCCACGCCGGCAAGAATACCTATGTTCGTTACTAATACTTTCATAATCCGGTAATTCAATAAAAAAGCCTTATTCCCATTTTCCCTCACAAGAGAGGAAAAGAAGGGAATGAGGCTTAGAGATTAATATAAGTTGTTTACTTTCTCAAGAAATCCACTGATTTGGCAATGTGAGGAGCCATAAACTGGTCGTTCTCAACGAAAGGCACTTCCTTGCGATAAGCCTCGAAGATGGCTTCTATAGCAGGTGATGACTTCAGCGGACGACGGAACTCAAGTGCTTGTGCTGCGTTGAAAAGCTCGATGGCGAGTACACGTTCAGTGTTCAATACGACTTGATAGAGTTTCGTGGCTGCATTGGCGCCCATGCTGACATGGTCTTCTTGACCTTGTGAGGATGGAATGCTGTCGGCGGAAGCCGGAGTACAATACATCTTGCTCTGACTCACGATGGAAGCTGCTGTGTACTGTGGAATCATGAAACCACTGTTTACACCTGGTTTGGCAACCAAGAAGCTCGGAAGGTCGCGCGTTCCGGAAACAAGTTTGTAAATTCTTCGTTCCGAGATATTGCTCAATTCGCAAAGGGCAATGGCTAAGAAGTCCATCGGCTGTGCGATAGGTTCGCCATGGAAGTTGCCTGCGGAGATGACCAAATCTTCATCTGGGCATACGGTGGGATTATCGGTAGCTGCATTCACTTCGATGTCGATGACCGACTTCACATAGCGGATGGTGTCTTTGGACGCACCGTGAACTTGTGGCATACAACGGAAAGAATATGGATCTTGCACGTTTACTTTCGGTTGCTTGATGAGTTCGCTTCCCTCGAGCAACTCGCGAATGTGCTTGGCCGTCTCTATCTGTCCCTGATGTGGGCGAACGGCATGAACGGCGTGTGTGAACGGTTCGATACGTCCGTCGTAAGCTTCGAGCGACATTGTTCCAATCTTGTCAGCCCAGTCACTCAGACGTTGTGCCTGAAGCAGACACCAAACGGCAAAGGCATTCATATTCTGCGTTCCGTTGAGCAGTGCCAAGCCTTCTTTAGATACGAGCTGGATGGGGTTCCAATTCAGTTTCTCCAACATTTCCTCACCGGTGATGACTTCACCCTTGTATTCTACTTTTCCAATACCAAGCAATGGAAGGCAGAGGTGTGCCAATGGAACGAGGTCGCCGGAAGCACCGAGTGAGCCCTGCATGTAAACCACTGGATAGATGTCGTTGTTGAAGAAGTCGATAAGGCGCTCAACTGTCTCTACCTGACAGCCGGAATAACCATAGCTGAGCGATTGAACTTTAAGCAGCAACATGATCTTCACGATGTCATTGGGCACACGTTCGCCCACACCGCAAGCGTGCGACATCATCAGGTTCTTCTGCAAATCAGCCAAACGTTGTTTGTCGATGGATATCTTGCACAATGAACCAAAACCGGTTGTTACACCGTAAATAGGTTTGTCGGATGTTTCTATTTTCTTGTCAAGGTATTCGCGACAACGAATGATGCGCTGACGAGCGTCAGCTGACAATTCCAGTTTGATGCCTTTTTCTATTATCTCACCTATTCTCTCAATAGAGAGGTGTTCCGCACTTATTTTATGTGTCATTTTCTTTTGTTTTTATTGTTCTTCGCAAGGGATAAGAAAGCAATAACCGAGCCTGTACTTTTGCCTGTCGAGTCGTTCTATTTAATCGACCGTTGCCGTTCTACTTAATCGACCGTTGTCGTTCTACTTAATCGACCACAGTCGTTCTATTTAATCGACTGTAGGGGTTATATTTAACGACTATTCGAACTATCGGCATTGCTTTCTTGTCTGCGTGTTTATAATCTGTTAAAAAGCTTTATCTATCACGTCGTCGTCCACAAAGTTCGGAAGCGTAACGTTCAAGCCCGGCGTGCGTTCCATCTCGCGTTTGATGGCATCGATGGAACCCTTGTTGCGAGCCCAGCTGCGACGTGTGATACCGTTGTTTACGTCCCAAAGGAGCATTTCGCGGATGTGGCGTTCTGAATCCTCGCCACCATCGATGACCATACCGAAGCCACCGTTCATCACTTCACCCCAACCTACGCCGCCACCGTTGTGGATGGATACCCATGTAGCACCACGGAAAGCATCGCCAATAACGTTCTGCACTGCCATATCGGCACAGAACTGTGAGCCATCATAGATATTGGAGGTCTCGCGGAAAGGAGAGTCGGTACCGGAAACATCGTGGTGGTCGCGACCCAATACGACGGGACGACTGATTTCACCCTTCTTTATGGCTTCGTTGAATGCCAAGGCTATCTTCGTTCTGCCCTCGCAGTCAGCGTAAAGAATACGAGCTTGTGAGCCGACAACAAGTTTGTTCTTCCCTGCCTCCTTTATCCAGTGGATGTTATCATCCAATTGACCAATGATGTCGGGAGTGACAGTCTTGCGCATTTCCTCCAACACTTCTGTGGCAATGCGGTCGGTAACTTCCAAATCCTTCGGGTCGCCAGACGAACAAACCCAGCGGAAAGGTCCAAAGCCATAATCGAAGAACATCGGGCCCATGATATCCTGAACGTATGAAGGATAACGGAACTTGCCATCCTTGTCCATGATATCTGCGCCGGCGCGACTCGACTCCAAGAGGAAAGCGTTGCCGTAATCAAAGAAGTACATGCCGTTGGCAGTTAGTTTGTTGATGGCTGCCACCTGACGACGTAACGACTCCTGCACCTTCTCTTTGAATTTTTCAGGTTCTTCTGCCATCATGCGTTTGCTTTCCTCAAAAGATATACCCACGGGATAGTAACCACCTGCCCAAGGATTGTGGAGCGATGTCTGGTCGGAACCGAGATCCACACGGATGTTCTCTTCTGCCAAACGCTCCCAAAGGTCAACCACGTTACCAACGTATGCCAAAGAAACGACGCGTTTTTCCTCTACCGCCTTGCGGATTGCCGGTATCAACTCGTCAAGGTTCTCGTGCAGTTCGTCCACCCAACCTTGTTCATAACGTTTACGAGCTGCCAACGGATTGATTTCCGCCGTTACGCTCACCACGCCGGCAATGTTGCCTGCCTTCGGCTGAGCTCCCGACATTCCACCCAATCCTGCGGTAACAAAGAGCTTCATGTTGTCGCCACCCACTTTGCGAGCGGCATTCAGCACGGTGATGGTAGTACCGTGAACGATGCCTTGCGGACCGATATACATATACGAGCCGGCTGTCATCTGACCATATTGGCTAACACCCAAAGCATTGTCGCGTTCCCAGTCGTCTTGTTTTGAATAATTGGGAATTACCATACCATTGGTAACCACTACGCGAGGTGCATTCTTATGTGATGGGAAAAGTCCGAGAGGATGTCCGGAGTACATTACAAGTGTCTGCTCATCGGTCATCTCACTCAAATATTTCATGACGAGACGATACTGTGCCCAGTTCTGGAACACTGCTCCATTGCCACCGTATGTGATCAATTCGTGTGGATGTTGAGCCACAGCCTTGTCGAGGTTGTTCTGAATCATCATCATGATGGCAGCAGCCTGCTCCGATTTGTGAGGATACTCATCAATGGGACGAGCATACATTTCGTAAGTCGGACGGAAACGATACATATAAATTCGGCCGTATTTATGCAATTCTTCTGCAAATTCAGGCGCCAACGTAGCATGGAACTTCTTCGGAAAATAACGCAAAGCATTGCGAAGAGCAAGTTTCTTTTCCTCCGAAGTAAGAATATCCTTACGCTTCGGAGCGTGATTTATCGTTGTGTCGTAAGCCTGTGGTTCCGGCAGTGTGTCGGGAATTCCGGCACGGATATCAGCAATAAACTGTTCTTTTGTCATTGTTCTATAGTTTTTATGTTAATTACAATTTTTCTTCTACAATCTTCATGATTTCAGCCTCTTGTTCGTTGGCTTTCTTAATCAGTTCGTTGGCCTCCCCAACGAGTTTGTCCGCAGTGGCACGATCTTTCAATCCGGCAGCATTGATCTTAACGTTCAATCCAGCACCCAAGACAGCTGCACGAGCTGCTAAAACGCCTACACCAGCATCAGAGACACTGTTGGGATTGCCTTCTTCTGCCATGGCTTTGCATATCTCGAACACCTTATAAGAAGCCTTCATGGTGTGCAAAGGAACTTCCGTGGCGAACAACGTGGCAGCCTGAATGGCAGCAGAGCGAGCCGCTTTCTCTTCATCGGTTCCCTTTGGCAGTCCGAATGCCTCCATGATGCGATTAAATGCTTCTGTATCTTCATCAACAAGCATCATCAGTTCGGCTTGAACCATCTGCCCTTTATCTGCCCAATTACTGAACTCTTCCCAACGTGCATCCCAACCTGCCTTGTGGCTGGAAAGGTTTGCCACCATCGTACCGAGAGCGGCGCCAAGCGCACCCATGTAAGCAGAGATGGTACCTCCACCAGGAGCTGGAGACTCGCGCGATGTCTCATCGGCAAAGCCTTTAACGGTCAGGTCGATCAGCTTCTCCGACTTTTGTGCGTCTTCCAAAAGGAATTCTATCACTTTCTCACGAGGATTAAACTCTTTCAAATCGTCCAACCCCATAGACTTGATGGCAATCTTTATAATATCGTTTTCGGGAATACCCGTAGAGCGTTGCTGCTTCTTCAAGAAATATTTACCGGCATCGATGAGTGTGCGTTTCGGTATCAAGCCCACAATTTCCGTACCCGTAACTCGAACGCCACGATTCTGCGCACAACGACTCACCTCGTCGAATGCCACATGGAGCGGAGTAACGTTGATATCGGTAATATTCATCGATACCTGTGCGATTTCATATTCATCAATATACCAGCCAATGGCTTTGGTTCCTTTCAACGTTCCGGGAATCATAATAGTCTTGCCATTGGCATCTTTCATGGGCTTACCTACCGGTGAACCGCCTTCTCGCTGTGGACGTCCTTTTTCCCTGACATCAAAGGCTATGGCATTGGCACGACGAGTGGAAGTGGTGTTAAGATTGAAATTGGTGGCAATCAGGAAATCGCGCGCACCCACAGCCGTACAACCGCTACGAGCAACTCCTTCATCCCAAGGCCGTGCGCCAAAATCGGGCGCTTCCTTCTCAACGGTCATTCTTTCTTGTAAGCCTTCATACTCTCCCTTACGACAAATCGCGAGATTCTTACGTTCCGGTGTTCTTGCGGCAGCCTCATAGCAATAGCAAGGAACTTTCAGCTCAGTGGCAATGCGCTCTGCCAATTTGCGCGCCAATTCTGCACACTCCTCAAGTGTAATGCCGGAAACCGGTATCAATGGGCAAACATCTGTAGCACCCATACGAGGGTGTGCACCGTGATGCTGACGCATATCAATAAGCTGAGCGGCTTTCTGAACACAACGGAAAGCAGCCTCCATCACTACATCAGGGGTACCGACGAAAGTAATAACTGTGCGGTTTGTAGCTTCACCCGGATCAACATCCAAGAGTTTCACGCCTTTCACGCGTTCTATTTCGTCCGTAACTTGTTTGATAACTTCTTTGTTGCGTCCTTCGCTAATATTTGGAACGCACTCAACGATTTGTTTTTCTCGTACCATTTTATTTTTTTATAATTTAGGCGTTAGTTTATTCAGGGTGTAAAAATAGCAAGAACTAACAACATTACAAAATATTTCTTATTAAACTATTCAAAAATCTACATTTTTATTTTCCCGGAACTTCAACTCTAAGAAGATGTGAAAATGGCAGAATGAAACATAAATACACCTTATTTTGCAATAACCATTCTTTTACTCCAAGTTTCACAACAAAAAGAAACTAACAAAGTGGAAGTGGTAACGCAAATGCTAAAATCATAGCACGACCTTTTTCTCATCTTTTCTCTCAATCCTAAAGAAAGAAAAAATCACTTTACCTCAAATCAATCATTGGGATTTTTCGGTGTCGCATGGCAGTGAGAAGTCCTTTATCTTTTCCAATGGTGTCCTGAATGATTTTTTTGAGTCTCTCACGCAAAGTTGCATCAAATCATGGGATCGGACGTATTTTGTTCCAATGCCGGACAGCACCAATCCTTTCATACCTCCAGTTCGTATTCAGATGATGGCAAACAGACGCTTGATAGCGCACATTCGCCCCGACCATCACCCCGAAATTATATTACAAAAACTGCGTCCGGGACACGCTTTGTAATCTATTGATAATCAAGACGATATTAATTGCGATTTAAAAGCTTAGCTTTTGCGCTCCAATTCATGACCTTTTGCATTGCAAAAGCTTACCTTTTGGAAATCAAAAGGTAAGCTTTGGATAGATGAAGGAAGAAAATTTAGGACATTATTGAACTTTTCTCATATAGCCGGGGAAAATTTTCGCGTTTTCAATGACTTGGCAAAACAAAGAACATGCTTATTTCTTGTCTTGCCCGGACAGACAGGTGTTGTTATGAGTTCATGGCGTATGGTCTTAGTTGCTAAGTTTCTGAATAACAAACATCTATAATTGAATATTTCCGATGGCGGTCATTAGGAGAAAGAACTAAAGTGGTTTCGACCAATTTGAGTTTAAGCGAAAGAAACTTCACTTCCCAATATCAACACGCCAATGTCTCTTACCTTGATAAATTGCATGCGAGTATGGAATAAAGGCTAATAAGTTTTAAAATTTTTGGAAGATTGAAGGTGATAAACTAAATTTGCAACGTATGAAGAAGATATTTATCATATCAACAGCCATTCTGCTGAGCATTTCTCTATATGGGCAAGATATCCATGATACCGAATCAATGGAGAGCACGGATATTGCACCTATAGAATCGGCACACCTTCAGGGTCCGAGAAAAGCCACAGAAGCTGAGAAGGAGTATGCACGCATGTTGGCTGAAGAACGCGTGCAGCAACAGCAAATCGACAATAATCTTCCTCTTGTTGATGAGAACGGACAAGTAATCACACCGAACGATATACACTATCCGTATTGGGATTACGGATGGGACACGAGTGCATGGCGACTTCACCGGGGATTGAACGTGAATGTGGGCGCATCCGTGTTTGCCAATTTTGGAAATGGCTATCACAACGGAGCCGGCTTCACTCAAGACGTATCATTAATGTATGTTACTAATCTCTCACCCAAAACCACATTGGCAGTGGGAGGATATTTCAACAACATGATTTACGATGGTAACAACTATACCTCGGCAGGCATCAACGCTCTCTTGGGCTATCAGTTTGATGAACATTGGAGTGCTTACGCTTTTGTACAAAAAGCATTCACGTCAGACAATTTCAGCCCATGGCTGATGGGATGCGGAGCATTGGGATACGGTGGTTTCGGAATGGGCTACGCGCCTGCCTATTATGATTGGGGCTACCATCCTTATATGGGCTATGGATATTCCGGCATGGCAAATCGCTTCATGGACAGAATTGGGGGAGGCGTTACTTACCGATGGGGAGAACGCAATCAAAACTCCATCTCTATCAACGTGGAAGTGGATCGCATGCCACAACCAAAGAACAGAAACTACCTATATAATATAGGCAGATACGGCTATCCCGTGAGATAGGATAACAACCCAAACGGACTTCGGCAATGACCAAGAAAATGTGTAAAGGCTACGAAAGAATCCATTTCAGCCACAATTGTTGAAAGCTGAAGAACCTACAATAAACACGAACAAAAATATTACAAAATAATGAAACGAGTTAAGTATCTTTTAACAGCCGTTTTGGTAGCGACGCTCGCTGCCTGCGGTACAACTTCGACGGTGCCACTAACAGGGAGACAGCATAAAATCAGTGTTAGCGATGGCGAATTGTTGAGTTTAAGCAAACAAGAGTATGCCAAATTCATGGCATCGGCAAAGAAATCGACCAACATAAAGAACAGCCAAATGGTAACACGTGTGGGTAAACGACTGGCAACAGCCGTTGAAACCTACTTGAGAAGCAACGGCTATGCCAATGAGGTGAATAATTTCCAATGGGAGTTTAATCTCGTTCAAGACAAGCAAGCCAACGCTTTTTGCATGCCCGGTGGGAAAATTGTCGTTTTTGAAGGTCTGTTGCCCTACACACAAAACGAGCCCAGTCTTGCCATCGTGTTGGGACACGAGATAGCACATGCCGTGGCAAAGCACAGCGCGGAACAAATGACCAAGAAACAAAACCAAAACATAGGGACTTCGGTCTTGGGAGCCGTCCTCAATTCAGCCATAGGCAGTGGCGTAGGCGATGTGGCATCGCAAGTGGCAGGAGAATATTTCACGTTCCAAAACCTGAAATACAGCCGTAGCAACGAGAACGAGGCCGACTATATGGGACTGATCTTCGCTGCCATGGCAGGTTACGACCCACAAAACGCAATAGGCTTCTGGCAAAGAATGGCAGCCTCATCGAAAAATTCCACATTGGAATTTTTCAGCAGCCACCCCTCAGATGCCAAACGCGTGGAGAACATCAAGAAATGGATGCCTGAAGCAATGAAATATTATAAAGGCAACAACACAAAGAAAAATCAAAGAACTTTGCATATCCGATAATGCGTTGAGAATTTATCCATCAACTATCCGGACACCGATGAGCAGAACGACATGAATCATCCATGAACATTTGCTCATTGGTGTTTTTTTTTCACAAAAGTTGCCACATTCAATATCTTTTACTAACTTTACCATCGAAATTAAAAACAAACAACTATGATAGAGTATTTTGCTCACAATCTTTGGTTGGCATGGATATTGGTCAGTCTTTTATGCCTCGTCTTAGAACTGACCAACGGCGACTTTTTTATTTTATGCTTCGCCATTGGTGGAACAGCAGCTGCCATTGTATCGGGAATAACAAACAGTATTACCATCCAAATCATCGTATTTGCCATTTCCACCCTGCTCAGTATATTTTTTGTCCGTCCCATGGCACTGAAGTATTTTCATAAAGGAGGCGAGCACCGCGTTTCCAACGCCGAAGCACTCATCGGTCGCGTGGGAGTGGTAACAGAAAAAATCGAGGCCAACGGCTACGGAAGAGTAAAAATTGACGGCGACTCATGGAAAGCGCAGTCATCCGAAAATGCAGAAATAGCGATTGGAATGTCCGTACGCGTCATTCAGCTTAACTCTATCATCATCACCGTTGAAAAAGCCTGAGATATATAGAAAACACCAAAACATTTATCATTATGAATATAGGATCCATCGTTTTAGCAGCCATTATCCTGTTGGTCATTGTTTTTGCCAAGATGGCAATTGTAATCATTCCACAAAGTGAGACACGCATCATCGAGCGACTTGGAAGGTATTATGGCACTTTCCAACCCGGTATCAATATCATCATACCATTCATCGATCGCGCAAAAGAAATCGTTGCCTTGAGAAACGGAAGATACAGCTACACCACCTCCATCGACTTGCGCGAACAGGTATATGACTTCGACCGCCAAAACGTTATCACCAAAGATAACATTCAGATGCAAATCAATGCCTTGCTGTACTTTCAGATTGTCGATCCGTTCAAGGCTGTGTATGAAATCAACAACCTTCCCAACGCCATCGAAAAACTTACCCAAACAACGCTTCGTAATATCATTGGCGAGATGGAACTGGACCAAACGCTTACTTCTCGCGACACCATTAACACGAAATTGCGTTCCGTACTCGACGATGCCACCAACAAATGGGGCATCAAGGTGAACAGAGTGGAACTGCAAGACATTATCCCCCCGGAGAGCGTCTTGCAGGCAATGGAGAAGCAAATGCAGGCAGAACGCAACAAGCGAGCCACCATTCTTACCAGCGAGGGCGAGAAGCAAGCAGCCATCCTACAATCAGAAGGTGAGAAAACCTCGCGCATCAATCGCGCGGAAGCCGAACGCGAACAAGCTATCCTCATCGCGGAAGGAGAAGCGCAAGCACGCATTCGAGTAGCAGAAGCGGAAGCTGTTGCCATCTCCAAGATAACCGAAGCTGTCGGGAAAAGTACCAATCCTGCCAACTACCTTATCGCACAAAAATACATTCAGATGATGGGAGAATTGGCAAAGAATGAGAACCAAAAGACCGTTTACCTGCCTTACGAAGCTACGGGCATGATGGGTTCTATCGGTGGTATCAAAGAAATGTTCAAAGGAGAATAAGTCTTTTGCAGCTATATAAAATTCTATGTCAGAAAAAAAGAAAGAATTAAGAATTTGCATATTTTGCGGAGCACGCCCCAATTTCATAAAGGTGGCTCCCATCATCCGCTTGGTGGAGAAGATGCAAGGTGGAGAAGATGACTCACGCAAGGTATCCTACTCGCTGGTTTATGCCGGCAAGGCTGATGATACTACGCTGGAGGATGGTTTATTTACCAATCTTGAGATCAATCGTCCGGATGTTTGTTTGGGAGTGGTTTGTGAAAACCTTAACGACCTTACGGGTCAGGTAATGTCCAAATTCGAGCTTTATCTTCAAGCACACCCCACAAATGCTGTGATTGTGGTGGACGATCTCGCATCCACTATGGCAGCAGCTATCGTAACCAAAAAGCAAGGCATTACCTTAGTGCACATCGCTGCCGGCACACGCTCATTCGATATCACGATGCCAAAGGAAATTAATCGGTTAGTGATTGACGGACTGTCGGATATCCTCTTCACGGCAGGGCTGAGCAACAACAGCATAGCCAACAAAGAGGGCGCGGAATTGTCGAAAGTATATATGGTCGGAAATATTCTCATCGATAACATCCGCTATAACCGCGACCGCATGAGAGGCTTGACGGCAGATGACATACCGGCATTGAAGGATCTGCACCTGAAGGAGAAACAATATCTGCTTTTCACGCTGAACAGAAAAGCACTCATGAGCGACAAGGTAAATTTGGAGAAGATGCTCACCGCCCTGACGGAAAGTGCCGGCAACATGCCGATAATCGCCCCATTGCGCCAATCGGCAAAAGCCACCATCGCCGACATGAAGGTGGTGAAATGTAAGAATTTACACGTCATCGAACCATTAGGATATTTAGACTTCGGATATCTTGCCGCCCATGCTTGTGGCGTAATAACCGACTCGGGAAATGTGGCGGAAGAGGCAACATTCAATAATGTGCCTTGTGCCACACTGAATAGTTATACCGAACACATCGAAACGGTGAAGAAAGGAACAAATCTCCTCGTTGGTGAAGACGCCGAAAATCTTCGTGAAGCCGTGAAAGATATGGTAAACGGCAGATGGAAAGCATCCGAACTGCCTGATAGATGGGACGGCAGATCGGCAGAGAGAATTGTCAGAACACTAATCGATGTGGTGAAATAGCCCCCATTGCGAAGGAAGCGAGGACGAGCATTTGACTTGCCCTCGTCTTTTTTTACTGCTTTTTGCGTAAATTAAATATTCCGGCAATTCTATCCTCCACCTTTTTTGTAACTTTGTAACTGACATGCAGAAAGAACAGGATAATTTTACGATACTGACACAGGCACCCGTCCACCGGATTGTCATCAAGATGGCACTCCCAACCATCATCTCAATGATGGTAACCGGCGTCTATAACATTGTCGATACTTATTTTGTAGGACAGTTGGATACACAATCCACGGCTGCCGTGGGTGTCGTCTTTTCCGTTGTTTTCTTTATTCAAGCATGTGGCTTTTTCTTCGGGCACGGCTCCGGAAACTATATCTCGAGGGAATTGGGCGCACGGAGAAGAGAGAATGCCGTGAAGATGGCATCCAATGGTTTTTTCTATTCCTTTCTTTTAGGCATGGCAATTCTCATCGCAGGATTGCTTTTTCTAAAGCCTCTGTCAGTGTTACTGGGCAGTACGCCCACTATTCTCCCCTATACGGAACAATATTTGGGAATCGTACTCTTATCGGCTCCTTTCCACACAGCTTCGCTAACCCTCAACAACCAAATGCGACTGCAAGGAAACGCCGCTTACTCGATGATTGGTATCGTTTCCGGAGCCATCCTGAATATCCTCCTCGACCCCATTTTTATTTTTCTCTTGGGAATGGGCATCAAGGGAGCGGCATGGGCAACGGTTATAGGGCAGGTGGTTTCGTTTCTCATTTTGTTCTTCATGGCACGACACAAGAAGAACATCGGTATCTTTTTCAAGAATTTCACTCCCTCTTGGAAGGCAATGAAAGAGATTTTTTACGGAGGCAGCCCCTCATTCATGCGACAGGGACTGGCTTGTTTGGCAACGATGACCCTGAACATCGCTGCCGGCGCATATGGCGATTCCGCAATAGCGGCAATGAGTATTGTTAATCGTATCTCAATGTTAGTACTCGCGGCAGTGATTGGCTTGTGTCAGGGTTTCCAGCCCATTTGTGGATTCTGCTATGGGGCAGGACTTTATTCCCGTTTGCGCGAGGCCTTTAGGTTCACGCTGAAGTTAGGAACCATTTTCCTGTTGTGTGTTACTGTTGTTGGGTGGCTGGTTAGCAGTTCGCTGATAGGGCTTTTCCGCAACGACCCAGAGGTGATAGCCATCGGTGTTGTGGCATTCCGCTGGCAACTCTGCACCTATGCGCTCTGTCCTTTTATCATTGGCAGCAACATGCTGGCACAGACGTGTAGGAAACCAGTACGTGCCAATATCCTTGCAGCTAGCCGGCAAGGGTTGTTTTTCATACCTCTGATTTTTACTTTGCCCATGTTTTTCGGGTTGTTGGGAGTCGAAATGTGTCAGGCTGTCAGTGATGTGCTGTCGTTTGCCGTGACGATTCCCATCATGATATATACCTTCAAAGAATTCGCAAGAGAAGAAGTTGTTCGGGGAACGACGGTGAATCAACATACAAAACAGGAGGAATTATGACAAGACTGTACATCAAAAATATGGTTTGCGATCGTTGTAAGATGGTGGTCGATAAGCTATTGCAAGAATTGGGCTTGTCTCCGCAACGCATAGACTTGGGCGAAGTGCTGATTGAGGGTGAGCTGGGAACGGAGAAACGTGTTGAGCTGATGGAAAAACTGGCAGCATTGGGCTTCGAATTGCTCAGTGACAGACGGCAGAAGACCATCGAATTGGTAAAAAAAGCTCTGATTCGGCAGGTTCATCACAGAGACATTAATTCGCCTTTGAACATTAGCGAATATCTTTCAGACGAGCTTCACCAGAACTACAATACGCTTTCCAAACTCTTTTCTGAAGTGGAGGGAAAGACAATAGAACGCTATTACATAGAGTTGCGTATCGAACGGGTCAAGGAACTTATCCGTTACGACGAACTTTCACTATCGCAGATCGCCTTACAGATGAATTATTCATCAGCGGCTTATCTCTCAACGCAGTTCAAAAGCGTGACGGGCATGACTCCATCACAATTCAAAGCTTTGAAAGAGAATAACCGAACGAGCATTGACAAGGTATAAACGATGCGAAATCTTATAAGTCTTACCCATAAAATTATAACAGACTGAGGTGATTTAATGCTTATCTTTGTAGCAGATAAATTATTATTCACAATTAAATATTAAAGTTATGGTAAGGAAAATATATTCAGTTAGCGGAATGAAATGTGAGCACTGCAAGGCAAACGTTGAACAATCATTAAAGTCTTTGTCAGGTATTCAGGACGCAAAGGTAAGCCTCGTCGATGCCAATGTTACGGTTGAGTTTGACGAGAATGACGTAACCCCACAACAAATTAAAGAGGTTGTAGATAGTTGCGGCAGGTATGAGCTGACATTATAGCTGGCAAGCTGTTGCCTGTCAGCAGCGAAGTAACGCCGTAATGGTTTCAATCGTAATTTTTAATTGATGTTTTATGAAGAGAACTATACCTGTTGTTGGCATGGCATGTGCTTCTTGCTCTGCCAACGTTGAACGAAAACTTAACAGTTTGCCGGGAATAACGAGCGCAACCGTCTCCTTGCCGGGGCGGTCGGCACTGGTTGACTACGACCCTGAGCAGATTTCGCTCATGGATATGAAAGCAGAAATCAACGGAATCGGCTACAATCTAATTATCGATGATGGCCAGTCGGTCGAGGAGATAGAAAAAAGGGAGTACGTTTTGTTGAGGCGTAAGACCATCATATCCTGGCTGTTTGCCATTATTGGCATGGCTATCTCAATGCGTTGGATAGACCTTGGCTCAGCGAGGATGACCAATCAGACCGCCATGCTGATAGCTTTGGCAAACCTTCTGTACTGCGGAAAACAGTTTTACGTGAGTGCTTTCAGGCAACTCAGGCACCGAACGGCGAACATGGACACACTTGTCGCCCTCTCAACGTGCATCGCTTTCCTTTTCAGTGCTTTCAATACGTTCTGGGGCGATGAGGTTTGGACCACCCGCGGTATAGTATGGCATACCTATTTCGATGCTTCGGTGATGATAATCACTTTCGTTCTCACGGGTAGGCTGCTGGAAGAAAAGGCAAAGGACGGCACAGCTTCCTCCATTAGGAAGATGATGGGACTGGCCCCCAAGACCGCCCACATCGTCAACGGTGATCAAGTGGAGGAAGTTCCATTATCTACCATTGAAGTTGGAGATATCCTTGAGGTTCGCCCTGGTGAGAAAGTGCCTGTCGATGGCGAGGTTCTTTCTGCTGAAAGCTTCATGACGGCAGGTGTGGCATATGTCGATGAGAGTATGTTGACAGGCGAACCGACTCCAGTGGACAAGCGCAAGGGCGACCGTGTGATGGCAGGGACGATACCAAGTCAAGGAAAATTCCGAATGAAGGCAAGGCAAATAGGCGAGGACACTGCCCTTGCGCATATCATTCGTATGGTTCAGGAAGCGCAAGGGTCAAAAGCGCCGGTTCAGCGCATTGTTGACAAGGCTGCATTGGTGTTTGTTCCCGTTGTGACGGGTCTTGCCCTGGCTACTTTTCTTTTGTGGTGGCTTATTGGTGGCTATGCCTATCTGCCACAAGCGATAGTCTCGGCTGTGTCGGTGCTTGTTATAGCGTGCCCTTGTGCAATGGGATTGGCCACACCTACCGCACTGATGGTGGGAATAGGCAAAGCCGCCGATAAGGGAATCCTCATCAAGGATGCCAGCGCTTTGGAGGTGTTGCGCAAGATAGATGTGCTTGTAACGGACAAAACTGGAACTCTGACGATTCCCAACAAGAATGTTGACTTCACGAAGGCTGACAGTCTGGCCTTTGATGCTCGTGAGACGTTGAAACCCAATGCGAGGAAAGCCATGGAGGAACTGCAGCAAAGTGGAATAGAAATCTATATGATGAGTGGCGATAAGGAAGAGGCCGTCGGCTACTGGGCATCGAAAGCTGGTATAAAGCATTATAAAAGCCAGGTCATGCCACAGGATAAGGAAAAACTTGTGAAAGAGCTGCAAGCCGATGGCAAGTGTGTGGCAATGGTTGGCGACGGAGTTAACGACATGCAGGCGCTTGCCTTGGCCAATGCCAGCATTGCAATTGGCAAGGGAACGGATGTAGCCATGGACGTAGCACAGGTGACTCTCATGGGGGATGATCTGCAAATGCTTCCCGATGCCGTAAAACTTAGCAGGCACACCGTAAGGATGATATGGCAAAACCTATTTTGGGCCTTCATCTATAACCTGATTTGCATTCCACTTGCAGCAGGCTTGCTCTATGCTTTCGGCATCGATTGGCAGATAACTCCTTCATGGGCGAGTGCATTGATGGCATTTTCCAGTGTGAGTGTGGTGCTCAACAGTCTGCGGCTAAAGTTTGGAAAGTAACGTACAATTGTCTTCCGATCGAAACAAGAAAGCTAACAAAAAAGGGTGTGCCGGAATAGGTACACCCTCGCTTATCAAATAAATGTATGATACACATTGTCAAAAGATGACTTTAACCTTCAGTCTCTTCTTTCTTCTTTCGCGTAGATCTCTTTTTCTTGGGCTTATCATCTGCGTTTTCAATCTTAATGCCTGCCAGCTCTGGATCAATGAGGATACGTCCGCAATATTCACAGACGATGATTTTCTTGTGCATCTTGATGTCGAGTTGTCGCTGAGGTGGAATTTTATTGAAGCAACCTCCGCAGGCATCGCGCTGCACATAGACAATTCCCAAACCATTGCGTGTACCTTTGCGAATGCGTTTGAAGCTGCGAAGCAATCCCGGCTCTATCTTTGTTTCTATTTCACCGGATTTTTCCTTTAATGCTTCTTCCTCTTCACGTGTTTCCTGCATGATTTCCTCAAGCTCTCCGCGCTTCTCTTCCAAAGCCTTTCGACGATCGCTGAGGAGTGCTTCATTCTCGGTGAGCACTTCCTGACAGTTCTGCACTTTAGCCTGAGCTTCCTCTATCTTCTTCTTGCACACCCCTATCTCCAAAGTTTGGAACTCTATTTCCTTGGTCAGCGTGTCGTACTCGCGGTTGTTGGCAACGGTATCAAGCTGTGCGGTATAGCGTTCCAGACTCGCTTGAGCTTCTTTGATTTCACCCTTCTTCTGCGTTTCTGCCTTCTGCAACTCACTGATTTCGTTATTGATTTTATCAATACGGGTCTTCAACCCGGCAATCTCATCCTCAAGGTCGCGCACCTCAAGAGGTAACTCTCCGCGCAACGCACGCTTCTCATCAATGGAAGAGAGTGTGCTTTGCAATTGATAGAGATTCTTCAGTTTCTCTTCTACCGGTAAATCTTTGGGATCTTTCTTTGCCATGTTTCTTGTATTTAAATGATTATATTTTCTAATTAGAAATAAATGATAGGATTTGTGTTTATCCTTGTCAGATGACACGCCACACCCGGGCAGTGCTTCTTAATGATGTCGCGGAACACTTCATTCGTGAATTGCTCACTCTGATAATGACCTATCGCACAGATTTGGATTTCCTGATCATGACCAAAATAGTCGTGATAGTGCATCTCGCCCGTGAGAAAAGCATCTGCACCGACCCGCAAGGCATCGCTCAACAGAAACGAACCTGCACCACCACAGAGGGCAACCTTTCTTATCTCGCGACGCAAGAGTTGGTTGGCTTGCACACATTCCACTTGGAACAAGCGTTTCAGTAGCAGTATGAAGTCATCTGCCGCCATGGGCTCGGCAAAGGTTCCGATTACACCCTCACCACCTTTCACCTCGGTATCAGCCGTCATTATGGTCTGCGTTTTTCCGAGAAAAGAGATGTCTTTGAGTCCAATCTTTTCAGCAATCTTGAAGTTCACTCCCCCCGGAGCGGCATCGATGTTCGTGTGCATCGCCACGATGGTTATGTCGTTCTTGATTGCTTTCATCACAAGATGCTCCACATAGTTGGCATCGGATATTTGCGACAGACGACGGAAGATGAGCGGATGGTGCGCCACAATAAGATTGCAGCCCAACTCCAATGCCTCATCAATGATACTGTCGGTTACATCAAGAGACAACAAAGCCCCTGATACTTCCGTCCCTGTTAATCCTACTTGCAGACCGGCATTGTCATAGTCTTCCTGCAAGGGCAGAGGCGCAAATCGTTCAAGGGCATCAATAACATCCTTTATTTTCACGCTACGCATAAGTTTTGCTTGCAAAGATACGAATTTAAACTTGAATATCGCCACATCAACGCATATTTCTTCATAAAAAGCCTTCGTTAGCCGATAATCCATTTCTGAAGGTGGCTCTTTCGTTAAAAAAAAGACTCCCTCAAACAGTCTGTATTCTCATTCTTTTTCATACCTTTGCAGCAAACAACAACCTACCCAAAGTGAATACCAAAGAGCGAAACAAGTTTAGACTTCCGGCAGAATGGGAACCACAAAGTGGCATCCTACTGATGTGGCCACATGAAGCTACGGGTTGGAAGCCGTATTTGGATAATATTAATGAGATTTTTCTTCAATTGGCAGATGCCATCACACACCGAGAACATTTGCTGGTGGTAACTCCACGCCCAGAGCAAACACGAACTTTGTTGAAAAGCCGACTCTCTGTCAATCAACAAGAAAGAGTGCACTTCAGAAAATGCGACACCAATGACACGTGGGCACGCGATGTGGCACCTATTTCGCTGATTAGCGAGGACGTATCAAAGCGTTTTCTGCTTTTGGACTTCCGGTTCAACGGATGGGGAATGAAATTTGCCGCCGAAAAGGATAACGAGATGAACCAAAAACTACATCTTTCTGGTACTTTCAACGGCACTTTGGAAAATCAAAAGGATTTTGTTCTTGAAGGTGGTTCCATAGAAACGGACGGAAAAGGTACGCTTTTCACGACAACGGCATGCCTTACCGCTCCCAACCGTAACCAGCCGCTTAAGAAGCCCGACCTTGAAAGAAACTTGATAAACCTGTTTCCCAACACGAAAAAAGTAGTTTGGATTGAGCATGGCAACCTGATTGGTGATGATACAGATGGACATATTGACACCATCTTGCGATGCGCCCCCAACGACACACTCCTCTATAACGGAACCGATGACACTTCTGATCCGCATTATGAAGACTTAAAAGCGTTGGAAGAACAGATTGCAGCACTGCGCACACCGGAAGGAAGGTCTTACCGGCTGCTGAAAGTTCAGCTTCCTAAGCCCATGTTTTGGGATGGAGAGCGGTTGCCTGCCACTTATGCCAACTTCGTGATACTGAATAATGCGGTCATCGTACCCACCTATCAACAACCCGATTTGGATAAGTTGGCAATGCAAACTATCAAAAAAGCCTTTCCGCAACACGAAATCATAGGGATAGATGCCTCAACGGTAGTAAGACAGCATGGGTCGCTTCACTGTCTGACCATGCAATTCCCAAAGAGCTGTCTCACCCTATCATAATAACAACATCAATAACATTGAAGAGTATGCACGAAATAAATATAGGAATATTGCAACTTCACAACACAGCAGACATTCAAAAAAACATTGAGAAACTCACAAAGGGAATTAGAGACCTCGCACAACGCGGCGCAGAACTCATCGTACTGCAAGAGTTGCACAACTCACTCTATTTTTGTCAGGTGGAAGATGTAGCGAACTTCGACCTCGCAGAGCCTGTTCCCGGTCCTTCCACCGAGTTATATGGTGCACTTGCCAAAGAGTGTGGAGTGGTGCTCGTTACATCACTATTTGAGAAACGAGCAGCCGGACTTTATCACAACACGGCAGTTGTATTCGAAAAAGATGGAACCATTGCCGGAACCTATCGCAAAATGCACATTCCAGACGATCCGGCTTATTATGAAAAGTTCTATTTCACACCCGGCGACCTTGGTTTTAAGCCCATCAATACAAGCATGGGGAGATTGGGGGTTCTCATCTGTTGGGATCAGTGGTATCCGGAAGCTGCGCGAATGATGGCTTTGCAA
This sequence comes from Prevotella brunnea, assembly GCF_008016795.1. Lineage (GTDB taxonomy): Bacteria > Bacteroidota > Bacteroidia > Bacteroidales > Bacteroidaceae > Prevotella > Prevotella brunnea. The sequence goes on along the minus strand of NZ_SDIK01000029.1, from coordinate 5,413 downwards.
GGCGCGGAAATCCTAATCTATCCTACTGCAATCGGCTATGAATCCACCGATGAACCTGATGAACAGCGCAGACAACGAGAAGCTTGGACTACTGTAATGCGTGGTCACGCCGTGGCAAACGGTTTGCCGGTAGTGGCAGTAAACAGAGTTGGACACGAACCCGATCCGAGCGGACTAACCAATGGCATTCATTTTTGGGGCAGCAGTTTCGCAGCAGGTCCACAGGGAGAGATGTTCTATCAGGCTTGCGATAACGATGAGGAGAGCTTGATAATCAGTATCAACCTCGACCACAGCGAAGAAGTGCGTCGCTGGTGGCCGTTCCTTCGCGATCGCAGAATAGACCATTACGGAGAGATAACTCGGCGGTTCATAGACTGACAACAAGAAAATGTGGAAACAACGGATAGAACGTAACCGTTCCGAATCTACTATTATACTTTTTACAAGAAGCAATACAACTTCTCTCCGTTTACATCGTTTCTTATTCGTAACACAGTGGTTGTTAATGGATTACGAGAATTCTAAAAGCTATCATCCTGCATTTTCAATTCCTTGATAACCCTGCACGGATTGCCCACTGCCACTACATTGTCGGGTATGTTGCGTGTAACCACCGAACCCGCTCCGATGGTTACGTTGTTGCCAATCGTAATTCCGGGCAGCACCGTTACGTTGCCACCTATCCACACATTGTTACCCACCTTTATGGGGAGAGCGTATTCTATATTCTTGTTGCGCTCCTCCGGGTTCAAGGGGTGTCCGGCAGTATAGAACGAACAGTTTGGAGCAATGAATACATGGTCGCCGAAAGTAACCTTAGCCTCGTCGAGAATAACGAGGTTGGTGTTGGCGAAGAAATGTTCTCCAATTTCAATATTGTAGCCATAATCGCAGAAGAACGGTGCAATGATTTTGAAATGTTCGCCCGTCTTTCCCAATAACTTTCTCAATCGTTGCGTGCGTTCTTCGCGTTTCGATGGTGGGAGCATGTTCAGGTTGAAACATTCCTCCTCGCATACAAACAGGTCGTTCAACACCTCCGGGGCACTTGCAAGATATGGAAGACCTTTCTGTTGTTTTTCTTTTTCAGTCATAAATCTATAATTTTATGAGACGGGACTTTGGCTACATCTGTTTTCAGCCATAGCTCCCGACCTACCATGAGACAAAATTGAAGTGGTGTCAGCGTTTTTTCTGGAAAGCGACCCTTGGATCGCCGTTCTCAAGATAGATAATGCCACAATAAACAAACCCCAATCGCTTCAGGGCTCTTTGCATGGGAAGATTGTCTTGATGTGTGTCGATACGGATGTTTTCCACTTTCCTGAAGCAGTAATCCACAATGGTGTCCATGATGCCTTTTGTTCCCGGAATCGAAGCCACCCTGTGCAGTGTTCCGTAAGCCTCATGGTTCAGCCAATGTCCACCCTCTATTCGTGCATAGGTAGGGTCGGATCCCTTTATAAAGGCAAAGGTGGCAACAGGCTTTTCTTCATCCGCGACAATCAGATAGCTGTTCCCATTCATGATGTCGCTTTCAATTTGTTTCTTTCCGGGGTGTCCATTCGTCCATTGGTGCAAGTTCCCCGAATCAATCATTTTCTGCCTACCGCAATCAATAAGACGGAGTACGGTTTCCATATCCTCTCGTGTAGCTTTTCTTATCATAACGGCAACAAAAATAAAGAAAAAAACACATCCGTGCAAATTCTCATACACACATTCTGCCACTATTGTCCGCTTGTCTTGTAAGCAGGTGCTTAAAATGGAGCGTACATGTCTTTATTGTCCCGATGATGATCTGACTTTCTTTGAGCGGATGTGGGGGATTGCAAAAAAAATAAAACTTTGTCAATTCGAGGAAAAACCGTAACTTTGTGGCTCAGAAACCGTCTGAGCTGTTTGCGGCAAAACTTTCCCTTCATTGTTCCATTCGAGGTGAAGACGAGGCGCATACAACATAGAGACATTCAGCGTAATTACTCACATGATACAGGATATTGAAAAAAGCGAGAGATATTATAAAGGAAAGATGAGCGTCGAGATAACCCGACCGCGTATAGATGTCATCAACGAAGTTATCTACGCGCAGTATTTCAAGAACGGAACACGCTCCCTTCACATGACACTCTTCGTACCGAATACTGACGAGCCCAAACCCTGTGTGGTTTATTTTCCCGGCGGTGGCTTCACCACGTCAGACTATGGCAAATGGAGTCGATTGCGCATGGCTATGGCATTGCAAGGATTTGTGGTGGCGGCAGTGGAGTATAGAGCCATTCCCGACCCATTCCCCGCTATTCTTATTGATGGAAAGACAGCCATTCGCTATCTCCGCGCCCATGCCGTTAAATTCGGAATTGATGGCAATCGCATTGGCGTGATGGGCAATTCTGCCGGTGGGTATCTTGCCAATTTGGTGACTATGACTGCCGATGTGGAGGAATTCAACGTTGGCGATTTTCTTGATTACTCATCCGACACACAAGCTTGTTGCGACATCTTTGGTCCGACAGACCTCGCTTCGGTTGACGAGGGCTTTCCACCGGAAGTTCACAAGTATCACAAGTCGCCAAGTGCGACGGAGGCCCTTCTGTTAAATGGTGTTACCTATGGGCGAAATCAGAGCTACGACATCCACGACGACTTGGTACGAGCACGATGGGCAAGCCCGATGGGTTATCTGAAGACCGGACTTCCGCCATTTCTCATCATGCATGGAACAAATGATCAGATGGTCTCGATTATGCAGAGCGAGCATCTTTACGATGGATTGAAAGCACTCCGCGTTCCGGTGGACTACTATCAACTCAAGGATGCCGGACATGGCGACGACCCTTGGTTCCAGCAACCGGTCATAGAATTGATTGTTAATTGGTTCAGAAAACAGCTGATGAATGTGGATTAACATCGCTCCGACTCTTTCTTGCTTTCCGGTCCCAGCTTCCAATATCAACGATTTTTTTTGGGATTAGGGATAATCGGCGACTAAACAGTCGTGAAGCATCATCTCAAATCACTACACAAAAGGGTAATAATTCATCACCGAGGCTATTTTTTACCAAAAGTGTAGTGATTTTTTTCTTTGAAGACATTACTTTTGCGGTATAAAAATGATCATGTAAGACAAAAAACGCATTGGAATGTCACAAGACAGACAGTTTTTCCGTCTTTCTTAATTAGACGTAAAATGAAGAAAATGAAAAAATGTATTCTATCGCTGTGGCTCTGCTGCATGGCTTTTGTACAGGGGCAGGCACAGCAAATTACTGGAAAGGTGATGGATGAGAACAACTCGCCGATGGAGTTTGTGAATGTAGTTTTGCTCACGGCAAAGGATTCGGCTTTCGTAAAGGGAGCCGTTACGAAAGAAGACGGCAGCTTCGTGATTGATACGGAATGTAAAGGCGGTATTCTCCGCGCCTCGTTCGTGGGGTATCAAACGGCATTCAAGACTTGCAGCGGTGCGAACGTTGGTATTATCCAGATGCAGTTGGAGGCAAGGACAATGGACGAGGTAGTGGTGAAAGGACGACTGCCACAGTACAAAATGACGGGCGAGGGCATGATGACTACCGTTGCCAACACCACGCTCAGCAAACTCGGTACAGCCGATGACGTGTTAGCGCACGTTCCGGGACTGATCAAGAAGAGTGGGGCTTACGAAGTGTTTGGCAAAGGTTCGCCCATCTTTTATATTAATGGTAGGCTGATGCGCGACAAGACGGAATTGGACCGACTGAAGGCTGAGGACATTTTGAGCATTGAAGTAATCAGAAATCCGGGAGTGAAATATGATGCTACGGTTACGGCGGTGGTGAAGATAAAGACACGCCGCAGAGCCGGTGAGGGCTTTGGCTTCGACCTTCGCTCGTCTTATTACCAATCGGAAAACATCGACCTCATAGAGCAAGCCAATTTCAACTACCGACATAAAGGGTTGGATGTGTTCGGCTCGTTCTATTACTCAAACATCAAGGGTTTCTATAAGGGAATCACTACCACAGACGTGGCTGCCGATACGCTTTGGCATCAGCAGTTCTCGCAGAACTATCAATATAAGAATCTCAGTTATACACCCACCATTGGTTCAAACTTTCAGCTGAACGACAGCAATTCCATCGGTTTCCGTTATCAGTTAAGTTTGAGTCCGAACAAGAATTATTGGACTCCGCTCATCTTCGATATCACCGCCAACGGCGAGTTTTACGACCATCTGACGAACAATGTGGACTATTGCTATATCTACAAACCGTCACACAACCTGAACCTCTATTACAACGGAAAGTTTGGAAAAGTAAATCTAAACCTCAATGTAGATTATATGCGGAATGGGCAAGAGGAAAATGCCGTTTACAACGAGAAGAGCACTACCCATCAGGACCGCACGGTAACATCGTTGAACAGCGTACGCAACTCGTTGGGAGCATTCAAGTTGGATGTGAGTTTCCCTTTGCTGGGCGGCGAACTTTCCGTAGGAGCTGAGGGGAGCAAGACCAACAGAACCGACACCTACTACAATGCGGAAGGCTATGTGCCGTCGGCCAACAGCGAGCTGCGCGAACGGCATTGGGCAAATTTCTTCCAGTATTCCCGTATGACCCCGATAGGACAGTTGATGGCCGGTCTCCGATATGAACATGTGAAATTCGACTATTTCAAAGACGGTGCACACATGGATGAACAAAGTCGATCGTTTGGCAATCTCTTCCCACAGCTTTCCTTGGGTACTCAGTTAGGCAAGGTTCAGTTGCAGCTCGCTTATGCAGGCAGGACCGTGCGTCCCAACTATAGCCAGCTTAGCACTAACGTTACTTACGGCAACCGTTTCCTTTTGCAGACGGGAAATCCCTATCTGAAACACGAGTATGTGCACAATCTCTCGCTTTCGGGAATGTGGAAAATACTGCAATTCTCTATCGACTATACCGACTATCGCAACGCCATCCTCTTTTGGGCGGAACAGAAGGAGGACAATCCATCCATCTCTATCGTAACACACAGAAACATCCCTACGCTGAAGAACCTGGCACTCTCGCTCGTCGTAGCTCCGAAGATTGGAATATGGTCGCCACAGCTGAGTGTGGCATTGATGAAACAATGGCTCACATTTGACACCAAAACCAATCACTACACGATGAACAAGCCTTACTTTCAGCTTTCGTTCGACAATACTTTTAATTTCGGACACGGTTGGGTTGCCACTGCCGGAATGTGGCTAAGAACAAAGGGAGACATGGAGAATTCCTATTTTCCAATATTACTGTCCGCTAAACATCCCACATTTTTTATGAATTAGGGCTGACACTTCTCACGAGGTATCAGCCCTTTTTGTTATCTTTGCTTTTGTTTCCAAACTCAGATAACATGGGCAAAAGTACACATTTCTTCGGACAGCCGGTATATGGTC